>JAITKA010000112.1 GCA_031278635.1 Deltaproteobacteria bacterium
CTCCGCTTGTTGTATGGCTAAGCGAAAATCCGTTGCCTCAACGGATATCGTGAAATTTTGGGTATCCTCGGCAAGGGCTTTTTGAGACAGGGATACTACCGATAGCAGCAAAACGCTGATATATATCAAATAATTATGTTTTAAAATGATAATTTTCATAAAAAAATTTTTTTTGTTGTGAAAATATCTGTTTGGGTAAGGATTAAATGGTTTAACCGTGGCGGTTATGGTTGACGTTATAGCGGTCAGCCCAGCCAAGATAATTTTAGGCCCTGGTCTTTTAAAGCCAACCGCTTTTATGTTTTTTTTTTTAACGAATACGGAAATTTACGCGCTTTTGCCGATGACCGATTATAGGACTAAAGCGAACCAAAAATCAACTTGGGGAAAGGGGGCAACCAAGCGGGACTTGCCCGTGAAGGGTTGAGGGCGGCGGGTCGGGGAAAGGCCCCCGGCAGACCTCCCGCGCCCTGGCCTTGGGCCAGGGCAGGGAAGCCAAAGGGGGGGCGGTCTAGGCCACTATCAGGGCCTTGTCGGAGCCCTGGGCGGCGGTAATGGTAAGGGAGTTTCCGTCGGCGGAGACGTCCACGGTTAAGGCCTGGCCGTCCAGGATGTCGCCGTTTAGGAGTTTCATGGCCAGGGGGTCCATGAGCTCGGTCTGGATGGCCCTTTTGAGGGGCCTCGCCCCGTAGATGGGATCGTAGCCGACTTTAACCAGATAATGCACGGCCTTGGGGGTAAGGGTCAGGGTCAGTTTCCGCTCGGCCAGTCTCGCCGAGAGGAGCCTTACCTGGATGCCGACGACCCGTTCCAGGGCCTCCCTGGAAAGCTGGTTAAAGATGACGATGTCGTCGATGCGGTTCAGGAACTCGGGCCTGAAGTGGGCCCTTAGGGCCTCCATGGCCCTTTGGGTCTTTTGTTCCTCGCTTTCGTTGTCATCGACCAGGTACTGGGAGCCGATGTTGGAGGTCATTATTATGACGGTGTTCTTAAAGTCCACGGTGCGGCCCTGGCCGTCGGTCAGGCGGCCGTCGTCCAGGATCTGCAGGAGGGTGTTGAAGACCTCGGGGTGGGCTTTTTCGATCTCGTCGAAAAGGACCACGCTGTAGGGGTTTCGCCGGACGGCCTCGGTCAGGTAACCCCCCTCCTCGTAACCCACGTAACCCGGGGGGGCGCCGATCAGGCGGGCCACCTGGTGTTTTTCGACGTACTCGCTCATGTCCAGGCGGACCGTGGCCGTTTCGCTGTCGAACAGGAATTCCGCCAAGGCCCGGCCCGTCTCGGTTTTGCCCACCCCGGTCGGTCCCATGAAGATGAAAGAGCCTATGGGCCTGTTGGGGTCGCCTATCCCGGAGCGGGCCCGCCGGACGGCCTTGGAGACCACCTTGAGGGCCCGATCCTGGCCGATGACCCGCCGGGCCAGCCTTTCCTCCATATGGACCAGTTTTTCCCTCTCGCCTTCCAGCAGCCGGCCCACGGGGATGCCCGTCCACTTCGAGACGGTCTGGGCGATGTCGTCCGGGCCCACCTCCTCCTTGATCAGCCTGTGGGAGGCGTCCTTGGAGAGGACGTCCAGCTCGGACTCCAGGGCCGGCAGCTTGCCGTACTGGAGCTCGGCCGCGAGGCCCAGGTTCCCCTCCCGCTGGGCCTTTTCGATCTCGGCCCGGGCCGCCTCGATGTTTTCCTTGAGCGTGCCCATCTTATGGACGACTTCCTTGTCCGATTCCCAGCGTTTGGTCAGCTCGGCCTCTTTTTTCGTGGCCTCGGCCAGTTCTTTCTCCAGCTTGGTCAGCCGGTCCCTGGCCCCCTGGTCGTGCTCCTTCCTGAGGGCCTCCCTCTCGATGGAAAGGGTCATGACCCGGCGCCTGGTCTCGTCCAAATCGGCGGGCAGGCTGTCTATCTCAAGCCTCAGGCGGCTGGCCGCCTCGTCGATGAGGTCGATGGCCTTGTCCGGGAGGAAGCGGTCGGTTATGTAGCGGTGGGACAAAGTCACCGCGGCCACCAAGGCCCCGTCGGTGATGCCGACCTTGTGGTGGACCTCGTAACGCTCCCTTAGGCCCCTCAAAATGCTGACGCTATCGGCTACCGAGGGCTCGTTTATCAGAACCGGCGCGAACCTTCGCTCCAGGGCCGGGTCCTTTTCCACGTTTTTGCGGTACTCGCCTATGGTCGTGGCCCCGACGCATTTCAGCTCGCCCCTGGCCAGGGGCGGCTTAAGCATGTTCCCGGCGTCCAGGCTGCCCTCGGATTTACCCGCGCCGACCAGCAGATGCAACTCGTCTATGAAAAGGATTATCTCCCCGGCCGAGGCCTCGACCTCCTTTATGACGGATTTCAGCCGCTCCTCGAACTCGCCCCTGTATTTGGCCCCGGCCACCATGCCGCCGACGTCGAGGGAGAGGACCCGCTTGTTTTTCAGGGACTCGGGGACGTCGCCGGAGACTATGCGCCTTGCCAGCCCCTCGACTATGGCGGTCTTGCCGACCCCGGGGTCGCCTATGAGGACCGGGTTGTTTTTGGTCCTCCGCGAGAGGACCTGCATGATCCTTCGGATCTCGTCGTCCCGGCCGATCACCGGGTCCAGCTTTTGCCTGCGGGCCTCGTCGGTCAGGTCCCTCGTGAATTTTTGCAGGGCCTGGTACTTGTCCTCGGGGTTTTGGTCGGTAACCCTCTGCTGCCCCCTAAGCTCCTTGAGGGTCTTGAAGACCACGTCCCTGGTCAGCCCGCGGCTAACGAGGATTTTGGCCGCCTGGGTATCCTTTAGATCCAGGATGCCCAGGAGGAGATGCTCCGTCGAGACGTAATCGTCCCGCATCTTGTCGGCCTCGCCCATGGCCAGCTCGAGAACCTTTTTTATGTCGTTGCCGTTGTATATGGTCACGCCGGTGCCGGAGATCTTGGGGAGCTTATCGAGCCCGGCGTCCAGCTCGTCGATCAAAAGGCCCACCGGGAGCCCCGACTTGGCAAGGATGGGGCGGGTCAGGCCGTCCGGTTGCTGGACCAGGCAGTAAGCCAAGTGAAGGGGGGTAATCTCCTGGTGCCCTTTGCGCATGGCCAGGGATTCCATGTCGGCCACGGCCTCCTGGCTTTTTATCGTGAATTTATCGAATCTCATCTATTCCACCTAAATGTGTCCCCATAAATGGTAGGGGTTATTTTTTCTTATGCGTCGTTAGCCTTAATTAACAAAAAATCAAAACGTTGGCTCGGCCTAACGGTTAAGCCGCTTAGGGCCTATCGTCGTAGGATAGAGCCAAGGGAAAACCGCGGGCGGTCGCCCCTGGGGTTTTTTTTGCCGGATCGCGGGCCGGGCCGGATCCAGCCGGCCAGGCTGGCTGGGGAGCGGGCGTTGGAAATTATCCATGGCGATGGCGCGCGTAAAAAATTTAATCGAAGCGATTGATAAAAAAAGTTGCTGAGATGTCCAAAATAAACGTATTAAAATCGATAATGATCTATAAAGAATGAATTTCGTTGAACGTGTCCGGTCTAAAGGCAAGCATAGCGCTGAAACGTCCCAGTCGGCTCCCGAGCCCAGCCAAGTAATAAGATAAGGTCGAAACTGGAAAAGTCAAGGCTGGCGGGACGAAATTTGTTAATCGGCCATGGCCCGAAAGTGAAAAGTCGTAAATTTTATGGCTAATTAAATAATAGGTTGTAATTAAAATTTTTGGGTTAATATTGGGGCTACCAAGATAGCATTAAAATTATTATGGTTAAATTTATAAGCGATTGTGGGTAAGGGGAGGTATTTGTCGAAAATTCCGGCCATTAAGGGGCTTTGGTTTGGGCGAGAAAAACAAGGGGCCATGGTTTAAGGGAAATTCCAGGTTTATTAGATTTAGGGTGAAGCCCGCGCCATAAAACGATAAAAGCTCAGTTATGTAAGGAGGGGGCGGGATAGGGGCATCGCTTGGGGTGGGGTCCGACGGGGACACAAAAGCGCCATAAGGGACATCGGTCGCGGGCCCCGCCAATGGGGGGGCTGGGACCGGGGGCCACGGGGGGGCGATTGATGGCCGATGTTTTTGATGATAATGAAAAATGAGCGGGGGTAACGGTTTGGGGGCTTTGCGAAAATTAATAAGTGGCCTAATAGGGTGATTGTGGTTGAACGTTACCCTAATCTTGCGAAATTATGGGAAATATCAGAAAATGTTCACTTATTTTAGGTTTTGGCGCGGCGAGCGATTTTGCTGAATTAATTAAATCTTGTGTTGCCAAGGCCTCCGTCAGTGAGTATAATATCTTTGAGGCCCTTAAAGGGCTTTTGGTCCTTGGCCAAGGCAGATTCGCTTCGCGAGGTTTGCCGTTTTCGATCACGGTAGACGAGGAGGGAAAACGGGGAAGCTAAACACGGGTTTCTTGCCTGGCCCGGTGGGCCACGCGCGAGACGTTTTTTCCTTTTCCAACCTCAAACGCGAAGCAGCCCCATGGCGGGGAGGCGGTTGACCCTGTGGGATTGGGGCCGCGAGTCCCGGGCCAAGGGTTTTTTTGGGCGCCTGGCCTGGGGCTGTCGTTCGTTATTCCCGATTCGGTGCATTACATGAAAGACGAAAATATCGATCGCCAGGCCAGCGATTTATTGCCGGCCGGCTTTGACCCCTTGGAGTCGATGCGCATCCTATCCGATTACCTGCGCAACCTTGAGGTCGAATATAACGAGTTGGTTAAAAAATCGGTGCTTAACCAGAGGCAAATCGAGGCCAACCTTAGGGTGGTCTCGAAATCCTGCGATGACCTGGAGCAGGAAAAGGATCGCCTCACCAAGGATTTGATACATCTTTCCGGCCAGGTGGAGGAGCTTGAGAGCATACTGGTCACGGCCAACCAAAAAATAATGAACTACGAGAAGCTTTCCAAGAAACTCCACCGCGACAACGAGGACTTGGAAAACAGGCTCATGAAAAAAGAGAACGATTGCAATTTTTACATGTCGGAAAACGACAGGCTGACCAAGGACTACGAGTCGATGAGCTCCAACATGTCCAGCGTGAACAACAGGGTGGACGATCTGGAGCGGAAACTGGTGGCCGAGAAAAACTCGACCCTGACCCAGGAAAAGGAGGTCAGGAAACTGTCGTCGCTCCTTTCCGAGTCCAAGAGCAAAAACGATCTGCTGGAGCAGAAGCTCCAGGAGGCGGCCGGCCATTACCAGGAGGAGGTCAGGAAACTGAACGACAAGCTGGGGGCCGATGCCAAGCACGAGCTGTCCCTTTTGCGGAAGAGGGTCAAGATGGCCGTGGGCCCCGAGTTGGAGGACATGGACAAGCTGTCAAAGGAAAAGCCCTCCTCGGAGATGGCAAGCGATCTCCGGGCCCTCATGAGCCGTTTTATTTCCAAGCTCCAGCAGGTTGGGCTCTTTTAAAAAAACACGGCCCTATCGGGGCGATAGGGCCGGTTTGGTTGGAAGAAGCGGCCGGAAAGGCCGCTTTGGGCCAGGTTACTCGCTCGTGGCCTTGGCGGCCTCGGCGGCGGCCCTGGCCGCGGCCTGGTTGGCCTCGACCTTGGCCCTGAAATCGTCGGCCCATTGCTTGGCCTCGGCCTCGGCCTTGCTGACCTCGGCGGCGGCCATCTCGGCCTTTATGCCATCGATGGTGGTCTGCATGTCCGGGCTGTTAAAGCCGAACTGCTGGGAGAGTAGGTACCACTTGAGGCCCTGGGTTTTGTTGGCCACCATGCCCTCGCCGGCCACCGACATGACCGCGAGGTTTTGCATCGCGGCCGGTTGGCCCAGGTTGGCCGCCTTCTGGAAGAGGTCCTTGGCCTGGGTAAGGTCGCGTTTCTTGTCGAAGGTGCCGTAATAGTAGACGATCCCCAGTTCCATGATGGCCTGGGGGAAGTTTTTGTCGGCGGCCTTTTGCAGGTAATCCATGCCCTTGGTGACATCGGCCTTGACGCCGTCGCCGTTCAGGTAAAGGCTGGCCAGTTTCAGCTCGGCCTGGGGCAGGCCCTTACCGGCCGCCTTCTGGAAGTTGTCCATGGCCTTGGTCATGTCGGGGGCCACGCCCATGCCGATCTCGTAGCAGACGCCGACGTTGTAGATGCCCTCGGGCAGATCCAGGTTGGCCGCTTGCTGGTACCAATCCAGGGCTTTGCCGAAGTTCCGCTTCGGGGAGTTGTTCAGGCCGCGCTCGTACAGGGACCCTAGGATAATCATGGCGTTGGGGTTCTTGTCCTTGGCTTGCTTCTCAAGCTCGGTCAGGAGTTGCTCGGCCGTGATGGTCTGCTGGGTGGGCTGGGCCGCGGCGTCACCGGTGGTGGGCGCCGGGGCGTTCGAGGGCTGGGGGCTTAATTGGCCCGATACGGAGGAATTGGGTTGCGAGGCCGGTTGGTTTTGGGGCCGGCTTTCGGCGCTGAACCAAAGCCATAAGCCGAATATTAGAGGCAAGAGAATGAGAACGGAGCCTTTAGAGAATCTTTTCATGGACTTCACCCTAGGAAACCCTAGTTTTTGGCCAGGGGTGCGATCGGATCGGTTGAAGGGTCCGGCCAAACCATGGCTTTGGCATCGACCGGATCGTACCGATCCTTTGAAACGTCTGGCGCGGTACGGTAATTATCGCCAGTTATAGTCGTAACCGGGCTAAGGGCCCGGCGAAACGCCCCACTGGACTGGCCTTGCGTGTTTATTGGGAACGTTTTCGCGAACCGCGCCGGAATCGTGACCGGGTCTCAAGGGGCGGCACGATTATGCCACAGGCTTTGTTTTTAGGCAATGGGTGCGGCCCAAAATTAAGGGGCCAGAGAGCCCGGCTTGGCCGGGACAGCCTGACCCCAGGAAGGCGACGGTTTTTTTTAGTCGTTTAGGCTGATGTTGAGGTCCTCGAACTGGATGCCCAGCGCCACGACGATTTTGCGCAGGGTGTCCATGCGGCAGGGGCCGCCGTTCTCGACGCGCTCGATGGTTTGCGGCGAAAGGCCGGCCTTGCGGGCCAGTTCGGACTTGCTGATGAGGTGATCCTCGCGATACTTTTTGAGGGCTTGGATAGAATTGATGCTGGTCATGATTTTCCTCTTTTTCTGCCTCTTGAAGCCGGAACGTAGCCAAGCGGAGGCGATGTAGTTGACCGTGGCATACGGCCAGTAGCTTATTTCCAGTTAGGGCTGGAAAAGATATTAAAAAGTTTGTCACCTA
Organism: Deltaproteobacteria bacterium; assembly: GCA_031278635.1. GTDB lineage: Bacteria > Desulfobacterota > Desulfarculia > Adiutricales > Adiutricaceae > JAIRNQ01. Next base: position 7,139 of record JAITKA010000112.1, read on the forward strand.
ACTCAAAAATTTAAGTTAGGCCCTTATTGTGAGTAAAAAACAAACGGCAATATTTTAAGCCAATATCCGCCGCGTTATCGCACCGTACCGGGAAAAGCCGAACCTAGCGATACGGACATATAGGCGGCCTGGGAGTCTTCTTTATCAAGAAAACCTGTTACAAGTTAGCTTAAACCGCACATTAGCAAATCAGGGGTGACTACCTTCAAATAACGGTTGAATCAGTTTCCTAATTCGGTATGTTTTTCGATAAAGGTAAAGCTCCCCAAATGTTTAGAAGAAAACGGTCATAATTCGCTAGTGTCGTCACCCAGCAGAGAAGATTTTTAACTGCTGAGTCGCTAGGAGGTAGCCTCCTTGGTTCGTTGTTATCATTTTGCATTAATATTTTTTTAAAGTCAAGAAAAATTTTTGATATTATAGCTTTTAATAAATTAGTTATTTTTTACTGTTAGTAAGATCTCAAAAAACCTTCTGGCGGTTTCCCAAGCGGCACTTCCGACGGGGATTCTGGTAATGTTAGTAAAGCATTAACCCATGTGAACCATCAGATATTGCTAGCAAAATTTTTCGTAACAATTCTTTGTTAGTTCTCCTGGCATTTTTATTTTACACGCAAACTTACCTTTGTTCTTATTTTTCAGTTGCCTGTTACTAATGGCAGCATAAACAAGTCTCTTACCATGGGTGCTTTAAGTTTTTTCTTATTTTTTATGGTTGATATTTAGAGTAACTTAGTTTAATATATTTTAAAATTGCCGTTCTAAAATACGGAAAAATGGCTTCCAATAATCGTTTGAATGCTCCAGCCCTAGGCAGTAACGATACCTATGGCAACACTATCGATAATTTTTTCAATCCTGATCCTATCGCAGGCTCATGGAAAATTAAAACGGCCATATGTGGCCGAAACACCTAAGTAGGTGAAATAAGATAGAGAGGAAGAACTATGCAAAAGCCCGCCACCGTCCCCAAGCCCAAAGCTCCCCGCGTTCCCGCGAAACCAGGCCGCAAAAGGTCCGCCCATTCCGAGAACGTGCCCTTGATTCGGGTCAACTTTGACATCAGCCGCAGCGAGCATACGAAGCTTAAGATCTATGCCGCCAAACTAGGCGTCAGCATGGCTGACATACTTCGTTCCTACGTGACCAAGATCAAAATCTCCAGCGTCAAATAGCTTGCCGTGACCCTATTGGCCCGATGGGTTTCCCCGGAGCCCCTCGGGCCATGGGCCAAACCGTTGGCGCCCCAAGGTTACCGGCCCGCCGGTCGCCCACGGTTTTTTTGCCCCCAAATCCCCATCCCCTCACCCTTGTGCCAAACCCGCTCAAAATAACGCCAAAGTGCCAATCTGGGCATAAATGCCGTCCCGGCGATTGAACGGTCCGCCGTTAGGCCGGAGCCATCCAGCCCTTCGCGAGAGAAGCCGCCCCGGCTCCGGCCTTATGGCCAAAAAATCCCCCAATGGCTACGTTTGGTGCCCTGGCCTCGCGACCGGGAGGGATTTTGGCGAAAAAAGCGCATCCATCGAACCATCTTAAATATTGGGTCCATTCCCCGGGGTTAGTTACCGGCGATAAGGCGCAATCGGTCGCGGATGGCCCTGAAACCAAGCGACCGGCCATGATCCTTGGGGTAAAATGCAAAATATGCCGGCAATATCGTCCTGGGGGCTGATACATGCCACCGAAACGTGACGATATGCATGGCGACAAAGCGGCCTTGGGCAACTTTTTCGTTTAATGGAAATCACGCCGCTTAGGGGAGAAATAGGCGGCGGGGACCCCAAGGGGGCCCCGCGGGGCGGGAAGGGGGGACGGTTCGGGGTTATCGCGAGCGGTTGCGATCGGAACGGGCTTTTTGGGGCGGGTTCAGGAGCTGGGTGGCCAGCATGGTCAGGACGGCGAAGATGACCAGGAGGCCCGAGAGGACGTGGGCCCTCGCGTAGTTCATGTTCTCGACATAGACATAGATTTGCATGGACAGGACGCGGGTCCGGTTGGGGATGTTGCCGCCGATCATGAGGACCACGCCGAATTCGCCTATGGCGTGGGCGAAACTCATGATGGCCGCGGTCAGGAAGGCCGGCCGGGCCTGGGGCACTATCACGGTCAGGAAGGCGTCGAAGAGGTTGGCCCCCAGGGTGGAGGCGGCCTCGAGGGGCCTCTCGCCCAGGGCTATGAAGGCGTTGGCCAGGGGCTGGACCACGAAGGGCATGGAGCATATGACCGAGGCGACGACCAGGCCCGAGAAGGTGAAGGGCAGGAGCTGGAAGCCGAAAAACTTGAAGGCCTTGCCGATGGGGCCGTGGGGGCCCATGAAAAACAGGAGGTAAAAGCCCAGGACCGTCGGGGGGATGACGAGGGGCATGGTCGTCAGCGTGCCCACGAGGCGCCTGGGGAGGGTGTCGCGGCGGCTCACCCACCAGGCGATGGGCGTACCGATCACGAGGCTCATGCACATGGTCCAGACGGCGAGCTTGAGGGAGAGTTTGACGGTGATGATTTCGTCGGGGGTCAGGGCAAGCGACACGGGGAATCCGGGAAGGGGGACCCACCCCCGGTCGGGCCGGGGGCGGGGAAGGGGGCTAGGGCCGGGCCTCTCGGGCCGGGCCTACTGGAGCTTGTAGCCGAAGGACAGGATGATTTCCTTGGCCTTGTCGGTCTTGAGGTAGTCGATGAAGGCCTTGACGGCGGCGTTGTCCGCGCCGGGCTTCAGGATGACCGCGTCCTGGAGGATGGGGGCGTAGAGGTCGGGGGTGACGATCCAGCCGGAGCCGCTGTTGAATTTCCCGTCCTTCCAGACCTGGGACTGGGCGACGAGGCCCAGCTCGGCGTTACCGGTCTGGGCGAACTGGACGGTCTGGCCGATGTTCTGGCCGGTGACCAGGCGCTCTTCCTTCTCGAGTTTTTCGAGGAGATCCCAGGCCTTCAGGAGCTCGTAGGCGGCCACGCCGTAAGGGGCCATCTTGGGGTCGGCCACGGCCAAGTGCTTGTAGTCGCCGGTCTTGAGGACCTGGCCCTGGTCGTCGACGTAGCCCTCGGTCGCGGACCAGAGGACCAGGGCGCCCTGGACGTAGGTGAAGCGGGAGCCCGGGACGGTCAGGCCCTCATCCTCGAGGGCCTTGGGGGTGGTGTCGTCCGCGGCCAGGAGGAGGGCGATGGGGCTTTCGTTCCTGATCTGGGCGGCGAAGGAGCCGGTGGAGCCGAAGGAGAGCTCGGCCTTGTGGCCGGTGTCTTTCTCGAATTCGGCGGCGATCAGCTTGGCCGGGGCCTCGAAGTTACTGGCCACCGCGCCCAGGAATTCGTCGGCCAGGGCCACTTGGGAAAACAATAGGGCGGCCGCCATGGCCAGGATTAACGCGAGTTTTTTCATGGAACACCTAACTGGTTTTGAAGTTTTTGGGCCTGGGTCGACCGTTCGGGGGAGCCGGCCCGTGGTTGCGGAATTTCCGTGATATTTCTGGGACTGGTCCCGAAACTTTCGTTTACTTGGGGCTAACCGTCTTTTGGTTGAGGCTAACCGTCTTTCGGTTGGGACCAACCGTCTTTCGGTTGGGGTTAACCGTCAAGGGAAAAAAATCAATGGCCATAAAAAAGGGCCGAAAGGCCCAGGGCGATCCAAGCGGGAAGGTCCTGGCCTCGTTTGGCGCTTTTGAGCTTGTTTAGCCACGCCCCGTGGGTGGTTTTTCTTGGCGGGGGGAACCCGGGTTTTTATTTTGGCATGACTAAAAGAGACTAAAAACGGCGAAAAGTGATTTCATCGTTTGTGTGGGGAGATTGTAATCCACTTACGCGCAAGTTGTCAAGAAACTTTCCATGGGGGCCCATGGAGGGGACGGCGGGAGGGGGATGGGTAAGATCTTGTCGTTTATGGATAATTTTGGGAGATATGGGCGTATTTCGGGGACGGGGAGTCCATGATGGGCTAAACGGCGGGACGTTTAACGTCACGTTGGGTTAAGGCTCGTGGGCAAAGGTTTCGCCTTGAAAGGCTAAACCGGGTAACCGAGGGCCCTGCGCTCGTTTTCCCTTGGTTTTGGGGGCAAAACAGTGATATATTTATGGTCATGGCTACCACATTTAGGTCTGATTTCGGGGGAAAATGGAGTGAGGTTATGGATGAGTTAAATACCTTGACCGCCTTGGACGTGGCCAACCTGCTTCGGGTGGCGAAAAACACGGTCTATGAGCTGGTCAAACGGGGCGAGCTTAATCACTACAAGGTCGGGCGCAAGATGCGGTTCTCGCGGTCCGATGTCGAAAGGTACATAAACAACTCCAGGACGTTCCAAAACCAGGAAACAAGGCCGGAGGCCGCCCAGCTAACGACGGCCAAGCCGGCCGAGGCGGGGTTCATCATCTGCGGCCAGGACGCGCTTTTGGACGTCCTGACGGGTTACCTGAGCCGCCGCTCGGCCCAGGAGCCCCAGGCCTTGCGTTCATACGTGGGCAGTTACAGGGGGCTGGTCGCCCTTTACCACGGGGAGGTCCAGGCGGCCACGGCCCACCTCTGGGACGGGGACAGCGGTAAATACAACCTACCGTTCGTTCGTCGCCTCCTGCCGGGCATACCGGCCGTGCTCATCCACCTGACGGGAAGGGTCCAGGGCTTTTACGTGGCCTCCGGGAACCCCAAGGGGATCAGGTCCTGGGGCGATCTCAAGAGACAGGATCTGACCATAGTCAACAGGGAAAAGGGGGCCGGCTCCAGGGTCCTTTTGGACGAGCACCTGCGCCTCATGGGCCTTAAGGCCAAGGACCTCGTGGGCTACCACCGCGAGGAGCACTCCCACCTTTCCGTCGCCGGGGCCGTGGGCCGGGGCGAGGCCGACCTGGGCGTGGGCGACCTCAAGGCGGCGAGCCAGGTCGAGGGGGTGGATTTCCTGGCCCTCCAAAACGAGCAGTACGATATGGTCATCAAGCGCGAGGATCTCGATTTGCCCATGGTCAGGTCGATCCTGGAGATCCTGAGGTCCAAGGAATTCCAGTCCCAGTTCCAGTTCATGCAGGGCTACGACGTCAAGGGCATGGGGAACGTGGTGGGGGAGACTTAGGCGGGAAGGTGCGGGCCCCCCACTTGGTAGGGGGCCCGTAGGATGGGCGAATTGGGCTACGGTGGGCTACATTGGGCTACGGCGGGCTACGGTGGGTTACATTGGGTTAAACTCGTTTCGGTTGGGGAGCATCGAGGTGAAGTCCTCCTCGGCCCCGAACTGGCCGTATTCCTCCTCGAGGTCCTGTTTGAGGAAATTTTCCTCGGGGGTGGCGTTTATGGCCGTCTCCGAGATGCCGGTCCCGATCGTGTCCTTCTTGTAGCATATGCCGTAGGCCCCGCCGGGGGTCATCTCGGCGTCCTCGGGCACGGAAAAGTCGACTATCGGCGCGTCCTTCAGGACGTCCCGCATGTAGTAGAGGAAAATGGGGCCCGAGGCCCTGCCGCCAACCTCCCCCACGGCCCTTGGCTTGAGCTCGTCGGTGCCCATCCAGACGGCGGTCACGTACTCGGGGGTGAAGCCCACGAACCAGGCGTCCGAGGCGTCGTTCGTGGTCCCGGTCTTGCCGCCGACCGGCCGGTCGAGGGGTTTCACGGAGGTGCCGGTGCCCTGGGCCACAACGCCCCTCAGCATGGACGTGAGGACGCAGGCCGTCCCCGGGCTTATGGCCCGGTAGAAGACCGGGTCGAAGGTCTCGACCACGTTCCCGTCCCGGTCCTCGATGCGGGTGATGTAGCGGGGCTCGACCCTGAGGCCCAGGTTGGGGAAGGACGAGTAGGCCGTGATCATCTCGGGCATGGTCACGCCGTGGGCCCCCAGGGCCACGGTGGGGCTGTGGGGCAGGGTGGTCTTTATGCCGAGGTCCCTCGCCGTTTTGTCAAGGGCCTCGAAGCCTATGCGCTCCAGGACCTTGACCGAGACCAGGTTCCTTGAGGCGACCAGGGCGTTGTAGAGGGGCATGGGGCCCAGGAATTTCTGATCCGAGTTCAGGGGCTTCCAGCGCTTCTGGGAGCCGATGTCGTCTATGACCACGGGGCCGTCGATCATGACCGAGCCCGGGGTGAAGCCGTTGTCCATGGCCGCCGTGTAGACTATGGGCTTAAACGAGGAGCCCGGCTGGCGCTGGCTCTGGGTGGCCCTGTTGAACTGGCTCTCGCCGAAGTCGCGGCCCCCGACCATGGCCCTGACCCCGCCGTCGGAAAGATCCATCGAGAGGAGGGCGGCCTGGACGGCGGTCCTCTGCTCGAGGATGAAGGCGAGGTCGGTCCCGCCCGCCCCGCTGGCTATGCTGGCCAGGGCGGCCTGCCGGTCGATGGGGCCCTCGGGCGGCTCGCCAGGCGGGGCCAGCCTGACCCAGACCACGTCACCGGGGGCCAGTTGCTTGGCCAGGGCCCCCTTGGGCAGGATCCATTCCAGGTTTTTCTTGGTCACGTGGCCCTCGAAATTGCCAACGGCCACCCTGAGCCCCTGGTTCTCCGTCAGGGCCAATATCACCGCCTGGTAGAGGCGGTTGGGGACCAGGGCCCCCTTGCCCAGTTTTTTGTCCACCTGGGCCCGGAAGCCGTCGATCTCGCTTTGGTCGCCCAGCTTCAGGACCGGCCCGCGAAAGCCCCTCCTCCTCGCGTACTCCCACAGCCCCCTGGCCACGGCCGCGTCGGCCGCCTCCTGGTCCCTGACGCTCAGGGTCGTGTACACTTTCCAGCCATCGTTGTAGAGGCTGTCCTCGCCGTATTTCTCGGCCAGGATGCGCCTCACGTGTTCGGTGAAGTAGGGGGCGACCGTGGTGTTGGGGTTCGGCCTCTCCCCCACGACTATCAGGACCTCGTCCGCGGCCTCCCTGGCCTGTTGGGGTGTCAGGTAACCCACGGCCTGCATGCGGCTCAGGGCGTACATCTGGCGGCGCCTCGCCTCCTCGGGCTTGGTCACCGGGTTTTTGCCCGTGGGCGATTGGGTGATGCCCGCCAGCATGGCCGACTCGGCCACGGTCAGCTGCTCGACGTGCTTGTCGAAATAGGTCTGGGCCGCGGCCTCGACCCCGTAGGCGCCCTGGCCGAGGTAAATCTGGTTCAGGTAGAGCTCGAATATCTGATCCTTGTTCAGGACGGCCTCGAGCCTGAAGGCCAGGATCATCTCCTTGATCTTGCGCTCTATCTTGCGCTCGTTGGAGAGCAGGAACGATCTCACCAGCTGCTGGGTGATGGTCGAGGCGCCCTGGAGGTGGTCCTCGAAGACGGTGTTGTAGGCCGCCCTGACTATGGCCACGGGGTTGATGCCCCCGTGCTGGTAAAAATTCGCGTCCTCGGTGGCGAGGTAGGCTTGCTTGAGGTGCTCGGGCATGGCCGAGAGGGGCTTGACGATTCGCCTTTCGTGGCTGTATTCCCCGATGACCTGCCCGTCCAGGCCGTAGAAAAACGTGACCGTCTTGGGCCGGTAGTTGCGGAGCCCGTCCACGCTGGGGAGGCCCTGGGAAAAGAAGGCGTAGCCCAGGAAAATCACCAGGAGGCCGAAGAGGGCCAGCCCCGTGCCAGTCCAGAACAGCCACATGAAAAGCCGAAGGCCCAGGCCGCGGCCCCTGGGCCTGGGCAGCCCGGGCCCATTACGGCCTTTTTTGCCCCGGCCGCGCCCAGGATTTTCCCCCCCCGGGGGCGGGGCGGCGGCCTCGCCGATCGCGGGCCCCTCGCCCAGGCCGATACCGGGATCGTCATCCAGGCCTTCCAGCCCGTCCCAGTCGGACGGGGGATCGAATCCGTCGGCCGGATCGGGCCCCGTGGGGGCCTGGGGCCCGAGGGAGGGCTCGATCTCGGTGCCGTCGGATAGGTCGGTCAGATCCAGCCCGTCGGCCGCGTCCCTCAGCTCCGAGACCAGGGAGCCGTCTATTTCCGGTTTGGTTCTTCCGTCGTCAATGTCTCTCAAACTCTGTACCTCAAAATTATGCCAGGGCCGCCCCGGGGGCGGCCCGATTCCCGGCCGGTTTCCCGAGGCAAAAAAGCGTCGGTCAGGCCTAATCGCATTATATATATTTAAACGGGTTATGGAAGAGAAAAATTAGTTAAATTTTTGTGGATTTTTGATGGAAGTAAGTCACGGCTAGCCTAATAGTGGAGAATTGCGAGCGCCCGCGCGGCCCATGGCATGGGGCCAGGGCCGCGTGGCCCGGCCTCAGGCGTGGACCCAGGACCGGCCGTGGGCGGCGTCGACCCTGAGGTTCACGGTCAGGGGCCTGGCCCCGTCCATGAGGGGCTTTTGGCCCACGGCCTCCATCTCGGAGGTGACCAGGGCGGTGGCGTCGGGGAGCTCGGCCTCGGGCACCTCCAGGACCAGCTCGTCGTGGACCTGCATGATGATGCGCGAGGCCATTTTTTTGGCCTGGATGGCCCGGTCGACCTGGATCATGGCCATTTTTATTATGTCGGCGGCCGTGCCCTGGATGGGCGTGTTGATGGCCATGCGCTCGGCCTCGCGCTTCGCGGCCCCCACGTCGGCGAGGCCGGGCAGGTAGCGCCTGCGGCCGTACCATGTGGTCACGAAGCCGTTCCTGGCCGCTTCCTTGCGGGTCCTTTCCATGTAGGCGAGCACGCCGGGGAAGCGCTCGAAATAGCGGTCGATGAAGCGCTTGGCGTCCTGGAAGGGGATGTTGAGCTGCTTGGAGAGGCCGAAGGGCCCCTGCCCGTAAATTATGCCGAAATTTATGGTCTTGGCCTGGCGGCGGGCGTCCGGGGGGACCTCCCCCGGCGGGAGGCCGAATATCTCGGCCGCGGTCTGGGCGTGTATGTCGTCGTTATCCCGGAAGGCCTCGATCAGGGATTTGTCGCCCGAGAAATGGGCCATGATCCGAAGCTCGATCTGGGAGTAGTCGGCCGAGAGGAGGAGGCTCCCCGGGGCCGCGGTGAAGGCCGACCTGATGCGGCGCCCCTCCTCGGATTTGGCCGGGATGTTCTGGAGGTTGGGCTCCGAGGACGAGAGGCGCCCGGTGACGGTCAGGGCCTGGTTATAGGTCGTGTGGATGCGCCCGGTCGCCTGGTTTATGGCGAGGGGGAGTTTGTCGGCGTAGGTGTTCTTCAGTTTCGATATCTCCCGGTAGCCCAGGATATCCGAGGCTATGGGGTACAAAAGGGCCAGCTCCGTCAGGACCTCGTTGTCGGTCGAGTAGCCGGTTTTCTTGGCCGTTTTCTTGGCCGTGGGGAGCTTCATGTCCTCGAACAGGACCTCGGCCAGCTGCTTGGGGGAGCCTATGTTAAAGCGCCTGTCGGCCTGGGAATAAATCCTCTCGGCCATCCCCCCCAGGGATTTTTCCATCTCGGCCGAGAGAGCCCCCAGGGCCACGGGATCGACCGGCACCCCTATCTCCTCGATGCGGGCCAAAAGCCCCGAGAGCGGCAGCTCCAGCTGGAAATAAAGCCTTTCCAGGGCCGGGTCCTTCCCCAGCCTCCCGTTAAGCTCCCGCCCCAGATCCAGCGTGGCCACAGCCCTGGCCGCGGCCCGACTAAGGCTCGCCTCCGGGGGATCTAGGGCCGGGTTGGGCCTTTTGGTCTCGGTCCCGGCCAGCCTATCGAGCGGCAGGCCGAGGTATTTGGCCCCCAGGGACGGCAGATCGTTTCTGTCGTCCGGGTTCAGCAGGTAGGCCGCCAGCATGGGGTCCTCGGGCGCGGGGCCGCCCGCGTCCCGGGCCCCCAGGAGCCCGCTCAGGGCGTGGCTCAGGGCCTTGGCGTTGTGGGCGACCCTGACCGGCCTCGGCCCGGCCAAAAAGCCCCCGAGTTTTTCCCGCACGAGATCCGGCGGTTGGTTGGCGTGGCCCTGATGGTTTATGGGGACGTAAAAGCCAAGCCCCTCCCTGGGGGCCAGGGCCAGGCCCACCAAGGCCCCGCCCTCCCGGCCCGAGGCCAGATCCATGTCCGCCCCGCTGAGCTCATGGGCGAGGCCCACGGGCCCGCCCGCGGCCCGCGCCGCGGCCAGGGCCTCCGTCAGCTCGGCCCAGGGCCCGCTGCCGTCAACGAGGACGGCCCTCGCCCCCGGGGCCCCGTCGTCGCCGGGTTCCCCGTGGTCGGCCGAGCCGGGCCCGAAAAGCCTCGTGACCACACGCTTGGGGGCCGGGGCGCTCGCCGCCTCGGCCACGAAGCCCTTGGCCATGTCCTCGCCCAGCCAGACGGGGCCGGATTTTCTCAGGTCGTTCGCGAACTTGGAGAACTCCAGCGACGAGAGGACCGGGAAAAGCGCCTGGGCGTCGGGCTTCCCGGGCCTAAGCCCCTCGATGGGCACCATGGGCTCAAGCCCCTCGCCCAGCTTGGCCAGGGCCCGGGAGAGCCTGGCCGTGGCCTCGTTCTCGGTAAGGCTCAGCCGTATTTTGTCGTTCGTGACCCTGGAGAGGTTTTTGTACAGGTTGTCCAGGCTGCCCCAGTCGGATATGAGCTTGAGGGCCGTCACGTCGCCCACCTTGGGGACCCCGGGGATGTTGTCGGAACTGTCGCCCTTGAGGGCCTGGACGTCCAGGAAGGCCTCGGGCTCGATCTTGAAGCGGGCCTTGAAGCTCTCCAAAGTCATGGCCGAGTTCTTTTTCGGGTCCGGGTCGTACATGGAGACGGTGGGCGACAGGAGCTGGTAGAAATCCTTGTCCCCGGAGACTATGACCACGGGCTTGGACTCCGAGACGGCCAGGCGGCAGAGGGAGGCGATGATGTCGTCGGCCTCGTAACCCTCCTTTTCCAAGGCGACCAGGCCCAGGGCCCTCACTATCTCCCGTATCGGTTCCATCTGCGAGGCCAGCCTCGGGTCCATGGGCTTGCGGGTGGCCTTGTACTCCGGGTAGAGCCCGTGGCGCCTGGTCTTGCCCTTGCTGTCAAAGATCACGCCCAGGTAGGTGGGCCGGCTCTCCCTCAATAGCCTCAGGAGCGCGTTGGTGAAGCCGAAGGCCGCCCCGGTGGGGACCCCCGCCCTTGTGGCCATGTTCCCCAGGGCGTGAAAGGAGCGGTGGATGAAGGCGCTGGCGTCCATCAAAAATACCGTCCGCGGGCCGCTGGGTGGGGTCGGGCGGGCCGCCTCGGGGCTTACCGGGTTTTCTGGCACTCAAGTCTCCGTGTGCTTTCGTTGGGGCTCACCATTCGTTCCTGGGCGCCCCTGGTTTAAATTCTCGCGGCCCCGTGGCATTTTGTCGCCATGGCGTCTTTCGTGGGATTCCCCGGGGGGCTTGGATGCCCGCCCAAAGGAGGTGACATGGGAAAACGGCCTGAAATCGACGATGGGAACGAGACGGCGAAAAAAAATCAAAGTTTCTAAACGAAGAGGCCATCATCCTGAGTTCCCGTGACAATTCGTACCAGAGGCAGTCAGATAAAGTAGAGCCCTTGATTCCTCCAAAAAATGACATCAGAAACTATATGACATATTCTCTATTTTAGATTATTTTTAAATCTTAAAATAATTAGAGTCTACACAAGAATTAGTTTTAATATCAATAATTTTAGGCATAGGAAGATTTAAAATTTTTAAATATGATTTCATAGTTTTATTTGGTTCATAAATATGTAGTTTATTATTTATAAGCTTAGCTATAAGTAAGCCTAAGTCAAATAACGCATTTTTAGCAGAGAATTTTGTATTATTAAATTTTGTATTAATAGTCATATAACTAATTACTGTCAAAAAATTAATTAAAACATGACCCATTAATCCATCTACAGTATGCACCCTAATTGGTCCTAACATGGCATTATTTTTAGAAAAATCAAATATCTGTTCTATATAATTTCTACTTGAGTAATAAGGTATAATTTCAGTTGTATCAAGATCTATAGATGATAATAAAATAAATGAACCTAATAATTTAGACTCAATTTCTAGTTCTTCTTTACTTAATCTAGTTTTTAAACTTTTACTATTGTTTTGATTAACTAAAGCTTCAACTTCGTTTGACATTTTGCGATGATCAACAGCAATATACGCATAACCTTTATAGCCAAAAAGTTTATATTCAACTTTTTTAATATATAAAAGTCGTCCATTATGAACAACATGGTTATTTAAATCGACAACTTTACTGGAATGTTCGGCAATAATTTCTTTGGCAACCAAACGATTAGGTACCATTCTAGTAACAAAATTGACTCCATTTGACAATAAAAATTTGATATTATCTTCAGAATAATATCCTGCATCTAAAACAGCGTATTTAATATCTATATTATATGATTTAAGCTCATTGATTGTATTCTGAAGAGTTGTAACATCTATAATATTGCCTGCTACCACACGAAAATATACAGGAGTCTTTTTAACTCTATCTATAACATAAATTAATCTTACTTCGTTACTTATAATACCATTATGATTGTTAATTTTTGATAAATCTATGTTTATATCGTTATGTATACCTGTACTATCGATTACAATTCCACATGTATCATCTTTATATATTATATTTAAATATTTTTTAAAAAACGATTCTAAATTTAATCTACCTAATGCAATCAAATGTTTACTTAATCGTTGACTTTGAACAGATGCATTTGGTAATAACACCTTAGCGTAAGTTCCTTCCCACCAATAATAAGCGTTTGCGTAAGTTTCAGAGGTTAAAAGTCTGAATAAAATCAAAGTTTCTAGTGTATCTTCATTATTAGGATAAATTGACCTAAATAAAGGCAATAAATTTTCTCTTTGTAGTATTTCATGTGCTGCATAAATATTTCCAAAGACAAAAGCTTGTTCATTTATAGAATTTTGTATTTCTTTATCAGGTTTTGGTTCTTCTAAATTTGTAAAACCAGTTTTAAAATCAAAATGAAAGACTCCTCTTTGTCTATTTTTAAATATTCCTTCGTTTAAATCTATAACTCTACCCAAATTAACAGTAGTTATTTTTTTTGTATTATTTTCAAAGCTAGGATAGAAAATTCTAGCATAATCACCAAATTTTTTGTGGTCGACATGTATAAATGGGTTACTCACTGCTTTCAAGGCTCCTATCCCTGGTAAGAATTCGTACCTGAGATAAGAATAACATTTTATTTCGATATGTAAAGAAAAATTTTTTATCCCATATATATAAGTCGAATTAGCATTTTGTAAGCACTAAATTTTCTGATACGAATTCGTATCTGTTCACGGCTTAGTCACCATGACTAGTTCCGTTTCATTTGCCAAAAGGCAGCTCTAAAACTCGCCTCTCGACAGACGATTTTTAGGCCATTATTTCGCTGACCCTTTTCTGCCCATTGGGGACAGTCTCCCTGTTA
>JAITKA010000167.1 GCA_031278635.1 Deltaproteobacteria bacterium
CGCCTCGCGCCGGCCCCAAAGCCCCGTCGCCCTAAGGCCGCGAAAGCCGGCCCCGGAAAGGCCTAGGCCGAACGACCCGCGGCGAGGCCGGGTGCCGTCGCCGCCGAACATAACCATCCCCGGCCCGGGGGCCCCCGAGGGGGCCCGAGCCAGTCGCCCGATCTCGCGGCGAAAAAAGGAGGAATCACGTGACTGGAAAGACTTTCGCCCCGCGGCCGGGGAAACCGGGCCCGTTTTACCGCCCACTGGCCGGGCTCATCGCCCTGGCCCTCACCCTCTGCCTCGCCGGCTGCCGCGAGGGCGGCGCCGGTCCCGCCCAACCCACCATCGGTAACGAGGTCAACCTCAACACCTTCCTCAAGCTCACCCCACCCGCCACGGCCGGACCGAACGGTCCGGCCGTGGTCCCGCCACCCATGCCCCCCGCCAGGATGGGGCTGAGGGTGACCGCCGTCGTGGCCCAGGAACCGCCCGCCTACGACGTCGAGACCAGGATCTTCCTCTCCGGGCGCCCCGCCGGGGCGGGGAGCCCGGCCGCCTTCCGGGAAAGCCCCGATTATCCCAACCTACGGCCCGTCCCCAGGACGGCCGACGACCAGGGCCGCCTCTTCCTCCGTGGCCTCCTGGCCCCCTCCTGGGCGGCGGCCGGGGTCACGGATCTCCGAAGCCTTGAAAGGGCCGAAAACCTCCCCCCGATCATCGTGACCCTGGGCGGGGAGGGGCCGTCGCGCCTCGCCCTCGGGCCACGGGACGTGCCGGCCGCCGCGGCGCCCGCCGGCGGCCCCGAAAGCGGCCCAGAGAGCGGTTTTGGGCGCGGGGAGCTGGTCGATCTCGGCCTCTCGCTCCTTGGCCTCCCCGGCCTCGCCCGCGACGGGACGCCCGCGGCCCGGGCCGGCCGCGGCCAGACCCCCGGGGAATTGGACCCCGCCGAAAACCTCAAAAGATCGGCCCTGGCCCGCGGTAACGCCCTCCTGGGCCAGGGCCTTGAGAGGCTGGGATCCTATTTCGGCAGGGCCAGGGTGGGGCTCTCCTTCACCTCGGAGGCCAAACTCGAGGGCCAGGCCATCCTGACCGTGCCCATCCTGGATCGCGAGAGGACGGCCCTCTTCCTCCAGACGGGCCTGACCGCGGCCAGGTCCGATCGCGTCCTCGCCCACCTGGGCCTGGCCCAGAGGTTTCTCATGGCCGGGAACGGGCTTTTCGGCTACAACCTCTTCCTCGACCAGGACGTCCTGCGGGGCCACCTGAGGGGCGGGCTGGGCCTTGAGGCCTGGAAGGGCTGGCTGCGCCTCGCCGCCAACGCCTACGCCCCCCTGAGCGGCTGGAAACGCTCCCCGGACCACGCCCTGGCCCTGGAGAAGCCCGCCTGGGGCTACGACGCGAAACTCAAGGCCTACCTGCCCTTCTACCCCAAGCTCGCCCTCGAGACCGGCTTCGAGCGCTGGCCGGGCAAGGGCTCCGGGGCCTTCGCCCCGGAGCCCCTCCGGGCCCAGACCAGGGGCGAGTTTTCCTGGGGGCTTTCCTGGTCCCCGACCCCCCTGGCCACGGTCCGCCTGAGCCAGGCGCCGGGTAACGACCTCAGGGACGAGATCCGGGCCGATTTCACCCTGAACTTCGTCCTGGGCCACAAGCCTGGCGATGGCCCCGCCGGCGAGAACGCCGGCCCTTTCCCCACCCCTTACGACTCCCGCTTCGACCCGGTCGAGCGCGACTACGACATGCCCCTTAGGTACAAGGCCAGGGTCAAATACGTCTTCAAGCTCCTCGGGAGGGTCTCCGGCAACGTCTTCCGCTTCCTCGTCGAGGACCCCTTCGGGCGGCCCGTGCCGGGCCTCCCGGTTAAGGTGGTGAGCCTGAACCCGGGCGTCGCGGTCATCGACCCGGGAACCGGGGATCCCCGCGAGAGCTTCGTCACCTCCCCGGACGGGACCTTTGGGGCAGAATACCGGCCCTCCCCCGGCGAGACCTCCGTCAAGACGGTCCTGTCCTCGGGCGGCGAGTCGGGCGAGTTCGATCTCTCCCTGGAGGGGGGCGGCCCCCAGCCCGCCCAGCCCGCCCACAGGACCGTGACCGTCCACTACCTCGGCGAGACCGAGCCCAACGTCCACCTCTTCCAGGCCCGCTTCGACGACGACGATTCCCCGGCGCCTAACCTCAGGGTCGCCGTCTCCACCAAGCACGGCGTCCCCGTCCTCGACCCCCAAAGCGGCCATGGCTCCAAGACCTTCGTGACCGACCAGGGCGGCTACTTCAGGGTCAAGCTCGGCCACAAGCCAGGCGTCGCCGAGGAGATCGTGACCCTCACCCCCGAGGGCTCCGGCGACAGCGTCCACCCCATACCCGTCGCTCACGCCCTGACCCTCTCGGCCTCCCGCCAAAGCCTCGGCTACCTCTCCGACAAGGAGGTCGTCTTCAGCCTCTCCCTCGACGGCGAGCCCCTCCCCGCCGGCACCGAGGCCGCCCTCGACGCGGCCCCCGGCCTCCTCCACGGCCTCCCGAAAAGCGCCACCACCTCCCCGGGCGGCAAGATAACCGCCCCGGCCCTCAAGGCCCTGGCCCCCTCCGGCCCCATAGCCGTCAAGGCCGCCTCCCTGGGCCTGACCAGTAACCCCGTCTCCTTCGGCGTCGACCTCGACGGCCAGGGCCTGGCCCTCTCGGCCTCCCAAAGCTCCCTCACCTACCTGAGCCCCAAGGCCGTGACCTTCACGGTCAGGTACCTGGGCGAGCCGCTCCCCGCCGGCACCCAGGTCAGCGTCTCCTTCGATGCCGGGGAGGTTGCCGGCTTATCGGCCACGGTCACCCTTGGAGCGGGCGGGACCTTTACCGCGGCGGCCCTGAAGGCCTTGGTCGCCACCGGCCCCATAGGGGTCTCCGTCGGCGCCATGGGCCTCACCTACAATGAGGTGGCCTTCGGGGTGGATTATAACCAGGCGGGGCTGAGTTTATCGGCCTCCCGTAATTCATTGGAGTATTTAAACCCGGTGTCCGTTGACTTCACGGTGAAATACCTTGGCCAGCCGCTCCCGGCGGGGACCTCGGTGAATGTTACGTTCGAGGCGGGGAAGGTAACCGGTTTGTCGGGCTTGGTCACCCTTGGCGCGGGCGGGACCTTTAACGCCCCGGCCCTGAAGGCCTTGGTCGCCACCGGCCCCATAGGGGTTTCGGTCGGCGCCATGGGCCTTACCTCCAACGAGGTAAGCTTTGGGGTGGATTATAACCAGGCGGGGCTGAGTTTATCGGCATCCCGCGGGACATTGGAGTATTTAAACCCTGTCTCGGTTGACTTCACGGTCAAGTATTTGGGGCAGCCGCTCCCGGCGGGAACCTCGGTCAGCGTTACGTTTGAGGCGGGGGAGATTGCCGGCTTGTCAGGCGTGGTAACTTTAGGCGCCGGGGGGGTATTTAACGCCCCGGCCCTGAAGGCCTTGGTCGCCACCGGTCCCATCGGGGTCGCGGTCGGCGCCATGGGCCTTACCTCCAACGAGGTGGCCTTCGGGGTGGGTTATAACCAGGCGGGGCTGAGTTTATCGGCCTCCCGCGGGACATTGGAGTATTTAAACCCTGTGTCCGTTGACTTCACGGTCAAGTATTTGGGGCAGCCGCTCCCGGCGGGAACCTCGGTCAGCGTCTCGTTCGATGCCGGGGAGATTGTCGGTTTATCTGGCTTGGTCACCTTAGGCGCCGGGGGTGTCTTTAACGCCCCGGCCCTGAAGGCCTTGGTCGCCACCGGCCCCATAGGGGTCGCGGTCGGCGCCATGGGCCTCACCTCCAACGAGGTGGCCTTCGGGGTGGATTATAACCAAGCGGGGCTTAGTTTATCGGCCTCGCGTAATTCGCTGGAGTATTTAAACCCGGTTTCCGTTGACTTCACTGTCAAGTACCTTGGCCAGCCGCTTCCGGCGGGGACCCCGGTCACCGTTACGTTCGATGCCGGGGAGGTAACCGGCTTATCGGCCACGGTCACCCTTGGCGCGGGCGGGACCTTTAACGCCCCGGCATTGAAGGCCTTGGTAGCCACCGGCCCCATAGGGGTTTCGGTCGGCGCCTTGGGCCTT
>JAITKA010000063.1 GCA_031278635.1 Deltaproteobacteria bacterium
GCCAATAGCGAAATAGGCTCGCTGTCCCGGCGTTTATGTAGTGGGCGAGAGCCAGCGGCTCGTCGGCCCGAAGAGGGCAAGGTCTATAGGCGATAAGGGACTTAGCGCCTAATCGGTCAGAATGAGACAGATCATGAGCGGTAGGAGCCGTTGATGTCGATGTATTTATGGGAAAAGTCGCAAGTGAGCATGGAATGGCTGAAGAGTCCAGCTTTCAGGTCTATGGTCAGCTTGTATTCTTTCATTTTCATGAATTTCGTAGCTTCTTTTTCCATGCCGTTGTCTTGGCCAGACAGGACCCAGGGGACGTCATCGAGGAGTAGGTCGACCATATAGGGGTCAAATTTGGCCCCGCTGCGGCCAAGGGCGGCCATGACGCGGCCCCAGTTGGCGTCGGCGCCAAAGAAGGCGGTCTTGACCAAAGGCGACTCGGCCACGGTTCTGGCAGCCTTTTGGGCCTGGGCGGCGGTCAGGGCCCCTGTCACCGCAACTTCCACTAGGCGGGTGGCCCCTTCCCCGTCCTGGACTATCATGGTGGCGAGGTCGTTTAAGACGTCAAACAAAGCGCCCGTGAAGTTTCCGGCCTGGGCGTCAGTGTCGACCGACTGGCCGCCGGCCGCTCCCGAGGCCATCAGTATCACGCAGTCGTTGGTCGAGGTGTCCCCGTCCACGGTCACGCGGTTGAAGGTGACGTCGGTTAGTTCTTTTAGCGACTTGCGCAAGAAGCTGGACCCGATGTTGGCGTCGGTTAGGACGAAGCAAAGCATGGTGGCCATGTTGGGGGCGATCATGCCGGACCCCTTGGCCGTTCCCCAAACGTTGAATTTCGTCCCGTCGTTTAAAACGCCACTGGTTTGGGCCACCTTGGCCATGGTGTCCGTGGTCATGATGGCCTTTGAGAAATCTTCAAGGCCGTCGGGGGACAGCTTGTTGACCAAGGGCGGGATGGCCTTGTCGATACTCCCTAGGTTGAGGCGGTTGCCTATGATCCCCGTCGAGGCCAAGAGAATTTGGGTAGGCTTTAGGTTTAGCTCATTGGCCAAGGTCTCGGCGGAATGGCGGCAGTCGTCTAGGCCGTCATCGCCCGTCATGGCGTTGGCTATGCCAGCGTTGGCCATAATGGCCAAGCCCTTGGGGAGGCACCGTTTCGACCACAGCACCGGAGCGGCTTGGCAGATATTTTTGGTAAAGACCGCGGCCCGGGAAACGATTTCGTCGGCCACGATCAGCCCCAAATCGAGCCTATTTTTGTACCTCATCCCCGAGGCGACGGCGGAGGCCCGAAATCCTTTAATGGCCATTTTTACATCTCCCAATATTAGGGGAAGCCTTGGCCGGAGGGAATAAACCTTTCCGGCCTAGGGCCCGAGGGTTTAGCAGGTAGTAAAGCCGCATTTTGCGCATTTGCGGCAGGAGCCGTCCCGCTTGAGGCTAAGCGATTGGCACTCAGGGCAAAGATCGAAAGAGGACAAGTCCTTTTCGATGATTCCCGGTTCCTTGCCCTTGTCCAGTATTCCCTTGCGCTTGAGGAGCAAAAGGCCGATGGCGTGGGGCAGGCTGGTCCCGATTATGGTTTCCTCGTTTGCCGTCTTCAAATAGATCCTCTCGCCCATCCTGACCTTGCACAGCGAGTTGACCAGCGGAGTGAAAAGTTGCGGCTCGCATTTGAGCGAGGTTGAGAGGATCATGCCGAAAGCGGCGAAGAGGGCGTTGATGTCGGCCCCCACGTCCCCGGCGGTCACGAAAACTTCCCTTATGTTCCTTTCCGAGTCGTTGGTAAGGGTGATATGGGCCTTTAGGTTATGACTCCGGGCCGTGTAGGTCCTCGATTCCCTTTCGTTAGCCACCCCTGAGTCGTCATCGGAGTATTTTTTTAGCTCGGATTGTGATACCGAGATGACGCCCTGCAGTGAGCCATCCCTGTAAACCGTAAAGCCCTTCAGCCTCTGGTCCCGGCTTAGATGGATGAGTTTCTCTATCTCCTCGGGGGTAGTGTCATTGGGGACGTTAACCGTCTTGGAGACCCCTGTATGGTTATGGTACTGGAAGGCGGACAGCATGTTTATCTGCTGAAGGGGAGTGAGCTTCAAGGCCGTCTGGGCCTCGGCCCTCTCCTTTAGCTCGGGATGGCCGGCGAAGACGTCCCAGAGCTCGGCCGGCTCGAGGGTTTTGGTGATCCAGCCGTCATGGGAGTCCAATATCCGCCGGTCCATTTTTAAGGCAAAGAAAGGCTCAATGCCGGTATCGATGTTTCGCAAGAAAACAGAAACGCTCCCGGTGGGGGCCTGGCTGGTCGTCACGCAGTTATAAAATCCGCCCTTTTCCTCGACGAAGTCTTTCAATTCCGATATGGTAGCCTCAGCCTGGGACCCGATGGAACTATCGTAAAGAGTCTCGGAAAGCTCGTCAAGGTGTCCCGTCCAATAGGGGGCGTTTTCATAGACATGGTCGGTCCTTCTGGCCATCTCGGCCGAAAGGCTTAGGGTACCCATGGTCAGGGCGGCCTGGGTTTTCCTGGCGAAGTCCACGGACTGGGAGTCGCCGTAGACCGTCCGGCCGAAATAGGCTAGAATCAAGGCCGTGTGGAATCCCGACATGCCCACCCCAACCGGCTTCAAGGCCTGGGTCTTGGCCTGTATGTCCGGCAATGGGAAGCCCTCGTCAAATTCCAGGATCATGTTGCCCAAAAGGCAGGCCAGTCCCGCCGTCCGGGACATATGGTTCCAAAAGAGGAAGCAAAACTTGTCGGTCCAGCCGGGAGACTCCGGGGAGACGCCCTCGCTCGATAGCTGATCGTAGGAGAGCCTGGCCAGGCTGCCCGCGTTTACCGTCACCAGGTTACAGGCCGTCCCGGCACTGGCCAGGTACTCCCCGCAAGGGTTGGAGAACCTGGGCTCGTCCTCTCCCTTGAGGGGCGAATAGCGCAGCATGTTATCGACGAACAGTAGGCCCGGGTCCCCGGTGCTCCACATGTTTTCGGCGATAAGCTTAATGAGGGCGGAGTTGTCCCAAAAGTCCCCGAAGGCGTTGACCGAGATGTTCATGTTCGAGAGATGGGGGCTCTGGTCGGGCCTGTCCTCGGGCGGCAAGGTTTGGATGAAAGAGTTTAACTTGGAATTGAAATTTTTGGCCCTGACGAAGTCGGCGATATCCGGGTGATCCCAGTCCATCTGAACCAAAAGGGCCCCACGCCGGCGGCCGCCTTGGTTTGTGGTCCCGGTCACCGCGTCAAAGTCGGGCAGAAAACCCACCGGGCCCGAGGCGATGCCCTGGCCTGCGTCGACCGGGGACCCTTTGGGCCTGATCTTGGAGACGTCAATCCCCGCCCCCCCGCCGGCCATGTAGATGTAGCGCATGCGCTGGCGGGTTTCTTCTATCTCGGGCAGGCTGTCGCCGACCCAACCCAGGGGGTAACAGGAATAATACCCCGGCCTCCGGGTATAGGGGTTCCCGAAGGACATCAGCAAAGGCGATGCCGGGATTAGGTGACGGTTTAAAAGGGCCTTTTTGAGCTCGTCGATCATCGGGCTGTCCGACATGGGAGTCTCGATGGACGTTAGCTTGGGGATGATCCTAGAGGCCAGCATGGAAACGTAATTTTTTTCCAGCGGGTCCCCCGACTGCGGGTCCCTGACGGAGTAACGGGTGGCGGTCAAATATTCTTCCAGGGACTGCCAGACTCGCTCCACCTCGTTTTTTGGTTGTTGGTTTCTGGGATCTATGATACGCATGCGGCCGACTCCGTGAATATGGGGAATGAAATAGATTGACGGGAAACAGATAGGCGCCCGCAAACCGAAGGGCAAATTGCGGTTCGTTTCGCAAGAAAGCCCAATATATAGTATTTTAGTGTAAAATAAAAGCGGGATTTTTCACCCGCGTTGTCGTAGGCTTATCGGGCGGGCCGGGGCCGGGACGCATGAACCAGTTATTAAAAATCAATTATAATAACGAGCGCTTATAAATGTCTATTAACGCTAATCAAAATGTACCCTTGAAAATATATTTAGTTGTCAAAGAACTACTCCGGGAGCTGGGTCGGCCGGCCCTCACGCTTCTTGCCCTAGCCGCCCTGACCGCGTTGGCCGTGAACTCCCTCCGGCCCGATGGCGGTCTTCCCTGGGGCTATCGCCCCGGCGCCCCAGACGCCTCCGCTCGCGTCACGGAAATCACCGAGGCCGACGAGCTGGAAAGGCTAATGGAACTCCCGGGGGCCATACTCCTGGACGCCAGGGACCCCGTCCTTTTCCAGCTTGGGCACATCCCCAAAGCCCAAAGCCTCCCTGCCGACGAGCTGGCTTCGCGCCTTGGCCCATTCCTGGAACGGGCCAAAGCCCGGCCAGGCCAATCCCAAGGCGACTTGGCTCCCGTCATAACATATTGCTCGGAAAGTTTATGCCCCTTGGCGGGGCGCCTCGCCTCGGCCCTTGCCGAGGCTGGCCTTAAAAACGTTTTCGTCTACGTCCCTGGCTTCGACGACTGGCTTGATCTGGGTCGTCCGGTCGAAAAATGAGCCCAAACCCGCCCCCTCGCTTAACCGGCTGCCCCCATAAGCCCTTTTTCCGTCATCTTCTATGGCCAGCCCGCCTAGCCCTGGGCCTGGTATTTTTGTGGGCGGCTTGGCCCAAGATGCTGGCCCCAAACGATTTGGCCGAGATCATTACCGGATACCGGCTCCTCCCTCTCTGGCTCGTGGCCCCGGCCAGCCTCCTATTGCCCGCCCTTGAACTCTGGTCGGCCCTGGCAGTTCTCATAGGGCCCCGCCGCTTTCGCCGGGCCGGGGCCATGATTTTAGCCGTCCTGCTTCTCATATTCATGACCGCCGCCGCCCAGGGGCTCCTTCGTGGGCTGGACTTCGAATGCGGTTGTTTCGGGGGTCAAGACGGGCGTAGGCCTGGGCCGTTGTTTTTCCTGGAGGACGGCCTTTTGTTTTTGGCTGCCGTTTTCATGCTGTTCCAAGATCGATCCGCAAAACGAGATCTACAGTAGAGATAGTTTAGATTTCTGTTCCGCCAGAGTCCTTTAGGAAACTCCTTAGGGATCTTATTAGGGAATTTGCGTTGGTTAAGGTAATATTTGATTTAAGTAATTGTAATTATGTGGTAGTTCAAATGGACATTTACATTTAAATATTTCTATTAAATTATTTGTGAAATAAATTTAATCGTATTAGTTGTATTTAATCCTAAATACTGTGGTATATCAAATGTACTGATAATATTATCGTCAAGTCCTTTAACTAAGGCTAAACATAGATTATGACTTATGTTATCGATAATAGAGAGGACTGGATCTTTATAAAGGTTTCTTTTAGGATATAATTTTTTATTTTGTATTAAAATATCTAATTCTTTAGAGATATTATCTATAAAATTTTGTTATTCAATTTTTGAATTTTATTGGTGCCTAATAATCTTCTTACTATTATATCATTGCTAACAGAAAAAATATTTGAAAGAATATTTATCGTTTCAGTAGATATAATAAGTCATATAAGAAACACCTTCCTCCGCAGTCCCTAATTCCACCCCAGGCTTTTTCGGCCAAAATAAACGTACAGTCCATCTGGACCTGCCAAAAGGTGGTGGCGAGAATGATTGGACTACCAAATCTCGCCTCAAAAATCTCCTCGAATTTGCCTGACTTTGAGTTGACAATCTTCAATTTTCTCTGCAATACCAAAGATATACTTGCACCCCCCAAAAAAAAATAAAAAAAATCTAAAAAAACTAAAATTTTTTCGATTTCGTTTGAATATAAGACAAGGGGAAGACGTGATTTTCTGAAAAAATTTGCCAAGAAAATAATATTGTAGAAAAAATCAGTTTAAAAACTATAAATATAATATTGTATATATTAATTATAGAAATTATTTTATAATTATAGCTATATAATATATTGACCATAATTTATATCTTTTATTGTTCTCTGTAACTATGTCATATAAACATTTTAGAGAATTATGGAGACAAGCATGCAGGTAAATAGACCAGAAATTCGGCTGGGGCAAACTGGGTTGCCCCCGCCAATTGATATTGCCGTTTACGCTAGCCCGCCTAATAAAGGCGTTGAGGTTTCGCTAAACACTGTAATTGGGCAGTGTAAAGTTAGGACAAATAACTAAAAGGAAGTGTTTCATGGATATTCAAATCATTTTATCTATTGTCTGTATTGTGATGTTAGCGCTTGTGATTGTTATCGTCCTCGTTGGGCGCAAGAAGTCCGACCTCGGTGAGGTGACCTCGCTTTTAGACCGAGCGAAGGAAGAGCAACGCGAAAGCGTGGCTCAACAAGTCAAGGATGGCATTACCGAACAGTTAAATCGGTTCGGCATCATACAGGAGAGCCTACAATCGGCCTTGCAGAAAAACCGAGAGGAATTGACTCACACGCTTCAAACCAACCGTGAGGAGTTGACTAACACGCTCCAAGCTAACCGAGGGGAATTGACCAACACGCTCCAAACTAACCGTGAGGAAGCAAATCGGCAACTTAGCGAGTTCGGTAACAAGGTAGATGCGCGATTAAGCTCAATGCAGCATGGCAACGCTGAGAACCATGAGAAAATAAACGCCACCATCGAAGGCAGGTTAAAAGCGCTCCAAGAGAGTAATGAAAATCGGCTCGACCAATTGCGTGGCGTGGTTGACGAGAAACTTCAAGCGACGTTGGAAACCCGGATAGCGAAATCATTTGAATTGGTTAGCACCCAACTTGATAGAGTTGGGCAGGGGTTAGGCGAAATGAAAACGCTGGCTGCCGACGCAAAAAGCTTAAAAAACGCTTTCCTCAACATCAAGAATCGTGGCACGTACGGCGAAGTTCGCCTCGAAAAATTGCTCTCTGACATTCTCACCCCGAGTCAGTATGAAAAGAATGTCAAAATCAAGTCTGGCACTAGGGAAGCCGTTGAGTTTGCCATTAAACTTCCCGGCCACGATGATACGCCAGTCTTGCTACCAATAGACTCTAAGTGGCCCGTTGAGGACTATAATCGTTTGTTTGATGCGGAGGACAAAGAGGCTATCAAGGGTGCGAG
Organism: Deltaproteobacteria bacterium; assembly: GCA_031278635.1. Classification (GTDB taxonomy): domain Bacteria; phylum Desulfobacterota; class Desulfarculia; order Adiutricales; family Adiutricaceae; genus JAIRNQ01. The sequence continues at coordinate 7,040 of JAITKA010000063.1, forward strand.
AGCCGCGCTCGCCAAAACCGTATTGGAATCTGCGAGGGACATCGCTAAAAAATACATCGACCCACCCAAAACGACAGACTTCGCCCTGATGTTCCTGCCAACTGAGGGGTTATATGCCGAGGTGCTGCAAAACGCCGCACTTTTTGAGGAAATGCGCATCAACCTAAAGGTGACGGCAGTAGGAGCGTCAACGTTGTCGGCGTTCCTTGGGTCCTTACAGATTGGGTTCAAAACCCTCGCCATTGAACGGCATAGCCAAGAGGTTTGGGACACTCTTGGAAAGGCAAAGAAGGCATTCGGCACGTTCCAGAAAGTTCTTATGAGCGCTCAAGATAACCTGAAAAAAGCGGACAACGATATAGAGAACCTCATAGGGGCAAGAACCAAAGCGATCAACAAGGTCTTGGAAAAGGTCGAGAAATTTGGGGGTGATGAAGAAGCATCGCACCCTCTATTAGAATTTGAGGAGGGTGGTGGCGAAGTATAAGCTTGCTTTGGGGATCAAAGATATCTCGTCGCTCCACCACTATCGGAGGGCAGGAGCAAGTCTCGGTATTGCTCAAACAACAAAAAAGCTATTTTTTTGGAGTTTAGCAAATATTTATATGATAATAGGCTACAAATTTGTCTATTTTTATTGAGCCCTTGGCGCCATAATGGCTCCAAGGACTCAAATCGGTGGCCGTTACCTGATGTTAAATTGTATCGGCACGGTAAGCTCCAGGGACGTTTGGGTAAGTTCCTTGGGAAAGGGGGGCAGGGGGTTGACCCGCCGGATCAAGGCCTGGGCCTCGTCGTCAAGGATGGGAAAGCCGGAACTCCGGACCAGCCTGGACGAGGTGACGTGGCCTTGGCGGTTTAGGGTGAAGGTCACCGTGGCCGTGCCCTCGATCTTGTTGCTTTGGGCCGAAGGGGGATATTTGCGATAGCGTACGATTTTGCGCCTGACTTGGTTTTTGTAAGCCGCCAGGGCGTCGGCCGTGCCCTTTCCCGAGCCGCCACCGGAGCCGCCTTGCCCGGTTCCCTCACCGCCGCCGGTCCCGGCGCCTTCACCGGCACCGGCACCTTGGCCGCCACCGGAGCCGCGTTCGGTGGACCCAACCTGCGTCCCTTGGCCACCCTGATCGGTCACGCTTTCGACGGGCGCCGGGGGAGGGGGGGCAGGCTTGGGCTTAGGTTGTGGCTTGGGCTTGGGTTTGGGCTTGGGTTTTGGTTTTTCCTCGGGGATCGGAGGCGGGGGTAAGGGGATTTCCTCGGCCTCGGGGGCAAGGCTCTCCAATAAGGTCAGATCCTCCGGCTCGACGATTTCCGGCTCAGGCAGGGGCTCGGTCAGGATTTGGGCGTCGGGCTCGTCCTCGGGGACGGCGGCGTCGGGGGCTGGCGCCGGGGGTGGGCCCTGGGCTTCTCCCTGGTCCATGGGACCGGCTTCTCCCCCGCCGGGCTCCCCGCCCAAGGGATCGTAATCGAACGTCATGCTGCCCAGGGGGATCATGGGGGGTTCCTGACGGTCGACTATGATCAGCAGAACGATGAAAAGCAGGTGAACGCCGATCGAAAGGATCATGGCCATGGTGAAGGCGTTCATTCTATGCTGATCGATTTGTTTAACTCTCATGGATATTTCCAAGGCAACGCCCGGTTTTGGCCGCGGGAGGAAGCGGGCGGCGAACGAGGTTAAACCTGACTAACGAAAGGGCCTTTCCGTGAGAAAACCGTTTTAGCCGTTGGGCTGCCCTCCGGTCACGGTCCCAGTCCCGGTCCCTTGCTCGGCTGGCTGGGCCGGGGCGCTTGGAGGCGCGGGGGAGGACTCGGGGGCCGCCGCCGGGGGGGCGGCGGAATCCGCGGGAGCGGCTCCCTGGCCGGTAGCCGGGGCGGCCTCGGCCGCCTGGGCGGGGTCGCCGGGGAGGACGTTGGTGACCAGGGTAACCCGGGCGAAGCCTGCTTGGCCCAGCTCGCTCATGAGCTCCATCATTTTAGCGTATTTTACTTCGCCGTCGCCCCGGACGAAAACCTCGCCGGTCTCGGATTCCAGGGCTAGGCGCTTAAAAACGCTGGCCCTTTGATCGTCGGTTAGGGGGTCTTTATCCACGAAAACCTGGCTATTGGCGTCCAGGCTGACGATCAGGGGTTTGTCCGGGCGGGCCATGGCCAAACCGGTGGTTTTGGGCAAATTTATCTTGACCCCGCCTATCATCAGGGGGGCGGTCACCATAAAAATTATCAGCAAGACCAACATGACGTCGATGAACGGCGTCACGTTAATGTCGGATATCGAGCTTAAGCCATCGCTATCGTTATCGTCATTCGAGTTTTGCATCTATCTGTCCCCAAACGTCATTTTTCGCCCAAACCAAAGGATCGGCCAAAAGTCATCCTGGCGATGTTGTTGCCGACCAAACCGATGGCCATCTGGGCTTCCTTGGAAATTTTTTTGACCGTCGCGTTTATCTTGTTAAAGGCGATGACCGCCGGGATGGCCGCCACCAAGCCCATGGCCGTGGCCGAGAGGGCCTCGGCGATGCCGGGGGCGACCACGGAGAGGGTGGTTTCCCCGGAGGCGGCTATGCCGATGAAGCTATTCATGATGCCCCAGACGGTACCAAACAGGCCTATGAACGGGCAGGTGGAACCCAACGTGGCCAGGAAGGTGACCCTGGATTCCAGCCGATAAACCTGGCTGGCCAGCGCCGAGCGCATCGAGCGCTCGACCCTATCCCGGTAATCGGCCCTGGTTTCGTTCCCGGCATGGTCGTCGCTTTCGTCTAGCCCAGTTTCCACCACGGCGGCGGTGAACCCTGGGTAATCGCTTGGCTCGATATTATCCTGGATATTTTGGGCGAGTCTCTTAAATTTCAACACGTCCCGGCTAATGGAACGTAAAACGATAGCCTTTTCAATAATAATAACCCAACATGATATTGAGGCCAATAATAATAAAATCATAACAGCTTTAACCACGTCATCGGCGGCTAAAAACATTTCAATAACTGAAAAAGTTGGCATTTAATTAGATCCAATCATTAATTAGATAGCTATCACTGAAAATAATCCCTGTCGGGGGATCCCTGTCTGGGGACGGGAAAAATTGGATAAAAAAAACCGGATCTCGGTAGAGATCCGGGACGCCCATGATCCAGGAGAACGCGTATTTGCGCGGGCGCTCGCTTGATCCCCAAGCCAGCACCCCTACTTACGACCCAAAAGGCAGGTATTCTGACTTGACCCAACCGCGTTTCCTCCCTGACCTAGCGAGTCATTGGGATAGGGCGACGTTTCCCGGAAAAACCAGGCTGGGTCTTCACAGCGATGGGCTCGTCCCCGTGTCGCGCGGGGTTCCCCTGAATGCCTCTAAGGGCTCCTTTTGGTGGATGCGAAACGGATGGCGGGAATTATCCAGATACCTCCGGGATAATACAGCCTTGGCGCCGCATTCGTTATATTCTAAGGTCTTGATGGGAAAAAATCAACCGGAATATGGACGCTGGGGGGAATTTTAGGCGGGAAATGGGTGGCGATCGCTGGGTCGGCCGGTTGGGCCGGCCGGGGGCCAAGCGAAACGATGGGCGGGGGATGAGGATAGACTTAGGGAGGCGGCGCGGTCCCGAAGGAGAACCGCGGCGCCTCCGTCATGAGTCTAAATCAACCGCCCGTTTCCGGGGCGGGCTCGGCCAGGAGGGCTGGCCGGGCCCGTCTTTGGTTAGCCCCTTAGGCCGGTTTAGCCGTTAAGGAGCGAGAGGGCCATCTGAGGCAAGGAGTTGGCCTGGCTTAACATCGAGACCGCCGCTTGGGCCAGGACTTGGTTTCGTACGAACTCGGTCATTTCGGTGGCCACGTCCACGTCGGAGATTCGGCTTTCCGAGGCCTGGAGGGCCTCAATCTGGATCTCCAGGTTGGTTATGGTGTTCTCCAGCCTGTTCTGGAGGGCGCCGATGTCGGCCCTGACCTTGTCTTTGCGTTCCATGGCGTCGTTTAGGGCGGTCAGGGCTTCCTGGGCCGAGGACTGGGTCCTTACCTCGGCTCCGGCCCAGTCGCCGTCGGCGGCGTTCTGGATTTCCACGAAACTGTGGCGGTCAAGGCCGTTTATGATGCCGTCGGTAAGCCCTGGCGTGGTGATCTCGTTTTCCCCGTTGGTCACCGCGGCTATCCACAGATCCCTGTCCCTTCCCACGTCCCGGCCATTGAGGGTCAGGTTCCAGACCTCGTTGCCGTAACCGGCTTTGGTCTGCACGGGCTTTAGTTTACCCCAGTCCTGGCCACCCAGGCTAAAGGTGGTCCCGTCCTGGGTTCTGTTACCGGTTTCGAGGTTCTCGAATTGTACGGCCAGTAGGCCAGCCTGGGAGGCGAGATCCCCGTTTCCGACGTCGCAGGCGGTCAGGCTATTGTAGTCCCCGCCTTTTTTGGTGAAGATGTAGACCATCTCGACGCTGGTGTCGTTGACGTTGACCACCTCGTACATGGCCCAGAACTCGCTGCGCTCGTTGTGGTTGATGGCCGAGGCCAGGGCCCAGGCGCCAAAGTTCGAGCGTCCGCTGGCGTCGTA
>JAITKA010000102.1 GCA_031278635.1 Deltaproteobacteria bacterium
CGGAAATGTACGACACGGAAGTAGGCAAAACCATACATTGGCTTTGGGAGAAAAAAGCGATATCAATGCTTAATTCTTTAATTATCATTCAAGACAATACGCATGAGCTCCGTTTTCAGAACTTACTTAAGCAAAGTATAGTTAACGTTGCGAAAACAATTTAATGAGCCTTCAAATCGTTGATGATTTTTACCTATTTGGCAAATGCGGCTTGTTATCAATGGTTTAGCGGGAAATTTTATCTAGGATCACATATTTTCATTTATGGTTCTGCTGATAAGCTCTATAATTATTTATTTGAATAAAATATAGTAAGAAGTTTGTTTAAAAGAAAAGTATTAATATTTTTGCTAGGATAAAACTATTATAAAGTTATAATATAGAATAAAAAAGCTGATAATAGTTCATTTAATATATCTATCTCTAAATACCTAAACAATCCTTTTTTTGGACTCCATGCGGCAGCCTAGAATAAATTAAGCGAACATTAGGTTCGGTCAGAAAAAAAGAATCCCGTTTGCCTCCCTTCTAAACCAGCCCCAACGTCTCACCATCGAGAACGCAAGGCTCCAGGACCTCTGTTAATGGGTTCTGGGGCCTGCCCCTGACGGGTCCCATAGCCCCCCTGTAAGCCAGCCAATCCATCGAATGACCTCGACCCTGCGCGAACCTACTCCCTTCGAGGTGGCTCACTCTGGCGCGTTGAAGGGGATGTCAGCATAAAGCTAATGCGATAACATCATAGCTGGCTTGAAACTGAGCCAATTGACATGGAAAATTTGATTCTTCCAGGCAATACAAGGGAACATTGCCTGAAGTACTCCAGTGGGGCAGGGTGATTCGTCCGCATATTGTTGTTTCCAACCCGGAAGAAAAGATGGGTTGGCCAAATTTGTTTTCCGGCCTTAAGACCGTGAACGCTTACCGTCCATTTGCCCCTTAACCCTACGATAGAAATGTCCGCTAATCTATAAGACCACGAAATAACTGTCATATTACCCTCAAGTAAAGCCGTGGGGAAATGCCATCTTGATCACCCCCAAATCGTACGATAGACCAAGGACACATTAAAAAGGTCCAGACAGGTTACTTAACCAAAGGACATTTTAATATCGTACCTATATTTCCCACTAAATCACTAAATAGTAGCCAAATAAATTTTTAGTAATATTCTAATATAGTAACGAAATAAAAGAGAATTCTTGTTAATCTAGTATTATAATTAATTTATTTATACGTTTTGCGACTCCCGAAATGGTCATGAGAACTCCTAAAACAAATTTTTAAATTTATGTCTTATATTTTCACTTTTTATATTATGTTTAAATTTAATTATTTATTTTTAAATTTTATATTGCTATTATAATTATTAAAATTTAATAATGATTATATCTAGGCATAATTGAGTAAAGCTGAGGTTTGCCAATAAAAGCTACCTGCAAAAAATTATAGAAAAAATTGATAGATAATGGTATAACCAAACGCGCCTTGCGGCGCTTGACGGGTATGAGCGCGACTTCGGTAGCTAAAATGGACAAGGGAGAAAATCCGTGAAAAGGCATACCGTTGAGAATCCGCGAAGCCCTAAAATGCGCTATAATGTAATCGAAATTATGGTGCTTGAGTGCGGCTAATCCGCTAATCTTCAACAACGGGAGGTTCGAAGTTTGGAAAATAATATGGCTGACTGGAAAGGCCAATGGTTAGATGATTTTCTTATTAATATATGCGGGCTTGCCAACGCGCGGGGCGGCACGCTTGATATCGGGCGCGACAATGATGACGAGGTCATCGGGGCAGGTATCGCCAAAGAAATGCTAAAAGAACTACCGAACGTGATCCGCCTCTCTTTGGGCATCGTTCCGTCCTTAGAGGCCCAGGACGCAAACGGTAGGCAGTGTATATCCGTGGGCGTCACCGCCAGCGGTATGCCGGTAAGTTATCGGGGCCGGCATTATATCCAGGACGGAAGCGCGACGCGGCCTTTGATCGGGCCCGAGCTTGACGATTTTATTCTGCGCCGTTTGGGGAGAACCTGGGACGGCAGGCCTATCCCAAGCGCCACCGTTTCGGATTTCGACCCCTCGGCGTTCCGTATTTTCCGGGAAAGGGCCCTTGCCAGCGGGCATTTGCGGAAAGCCGACATGGCCCTGAGCGACGAGGAATTCATTGAAAGCCTGCTACTCACCGAAGGCGGGAAGCTAACCCGCGCCGCCGTGCTGCTGTTCCACCCCACCCCGGAAAAATACGCGTCCGGCGCCTACGTCAAGGTGGGTTACTATGCGAGCACGGAATTGGTTCATGAGGACGAGTTTCGCGGTTCTCTGATATCCGTGGCTGACCAAATCGTGGATAAGATATTCGCGACATACCTTAGGCTGGCCAGCGGCAATAAGGGGATAACCCTCGAAATGGTTGACGCCATTCCGCGCCCAGCCCTGAGCGAAGCTATATTTAACGCCATTGTTCACCGCGACTACGCCTCGGTAAAACCGATTCAGATAAAAATATTCCCCGGTCGCGTTATAGTCGTTAATCAAGGCAGGCTGCCTGAAACTTGGACGGTCGCGAATCTGTTGAAAAAACATAGGTCACGCCCGTACAACCCCAAAATCGCCCATGCTTTCTATCGGGCGGGTTTCATCGAGACTTGGGGGAGCGGTATCGACCGTATAACCGAAGCCTGCAAAGCGGCAAGAAAACGCGAGCCGCTGTTTGAGGTCCCGCCTGGCGAGTTCTCCGTCAAAATTTACAGCGATACCATTATCGGGGATGAGATCGGAGGAAGCTCGGGGGATAAGGGCGGAGAAAGCACCGGTGATAAGATCATAGAGAGCAGTGGAGATAAGCTCGGGGAAAGTATCGGAGAAAACATCTGGGATGGGATCGGGGAAAGCATCGGGGATAGGGTCGAAGGAAAGAGCGAAAAAAAGATCGGGAAAAAGAAACAGAAAAAGCTCGCAAAAATGAACAGAAGAAACATCGGAGAAGGGATCGGGGATACCATCGGGCAAGCATTGGAAAAAATATCGGAGTTGAGATCGGGGAGCCCAACGGAGATGGCAGCGGAGATACCAGCCGAGATACCTTCGGGGCAGGCCTCGGAGATACCAACGGAGATGGCAACGGGGCAAGCACCGGAGAGCCCATCGGAGATGGCAACGGAGATACCAGCGGAGATACCTTCGGAGCAGGTATCGGAGAGCCCAACGGAGATGGCATCGGAGATACCATCTTAGACTCCGCAAAGCCTTAAAATGCGCTGTAATATAATCAAAATTATGGTGCTTGAGTGTGACTAATCCGATAATTTTCAACGACGGGAGGTTCGAAGTTGGAAAACAAAATGGCTGACTGGAAAAGCCAATGGTTTGGAGATTTTCTTCTTGAATTATGCGGGCTTGCCAATGCGCGGGGCGGTACGCTTGATATAGGACGCGACAATGGTGGCAAGTACTCCGGGGTAGAAATCGGCAAAGAATTGCTTGAAGAACTACCGAAGGAGATACGCGTCGCTTTGGGCATCGTTCCGTCCGTGGAACCACGGGACGAAAACGGTAAGCGGTTTATCTCCGTGGGCGTTACCGCCAGCGGTATGCCGATAAGTTATCATGGCCTGTATTATATCCGGGACGGGGAAAAGACGCGGCAGATGACCGGGACCGAGCTGGACGATTTTGTACTGAGCCGTTTGGGGAAAACTTGGGACGGTAGGCCTATCCCAATCGCCAACGTTTCGGATTTTGACTCCTCGGCCTTCCGTATTTTCCGAGAAAGGTCCCTTGCCAGCGGGCGTTTGCGGAAAGCCGACATGAAGCTTAACAACGTGGAATTGCTTGAAAGCCTGCTACTCATCGAAGGCGGGAAGCCAACCCGCGCCGCCGTGCTGCTGTTCCACCCCAACCCGGAAAAATACGTTTTCGGCGCCTTCGTCAAGGTCGGTTTCTTCGAGAGCGGCTCGGAATTGATCCATGAGGACGAGTTTCACGGTTCGATGATAACCGTGGCTGAAAAAATCGTGGATAAGATTTTCGTAACATACCTTAAGGGGACCATTGACAATGAAGGGATAACTTCCGGCACGGATGACGCCATTCCGCCCCCAGCCCTGCGCGAAGCTATATTTAACGCCATAGTTCACCGCGACTACGCAACGGGTATACCGATTCAGATAAAAATATTCCCCGATCGCGTAACCGTCTACAACGATATCAGGCTGCCTGAAAATTGGACGGCCGATAATCTGTCGGAAAAACATATTTCACGCCCGTACAACCCCAAAATCGCCAATGCTTTCTATCGGGCTGGTTTCATTGAAACGTGGGGGAGCGGAATCGAACTCATAACCGAAGCCTGCAAAGCGGCAAAAAGACGCGCGCCGCTGTTTGAGGTGTCGCTTGGCGAATTCAGCGTCACATTTTACAGCGATGCCATCATCGGAGATAAGATCGGGGAAAGCATCGCGGCTGGCTTCGAAGATGAGTTCGGAGAAACCATCGGAGATAAGATCGAAGATAACAGTGGTGATGGAATCGGGGATAGCGGCGGAGAAGGTATCGAAGAACGCAAAGGGGATGGGATCGGGGAAAGGATCGAAGATACCATCGGGGATGGGATCGTAGATAAGATCGAAGATAGCAGTGGTGATGGAATCGGTGATAGCGTCGGGGAAAGTATCGAAGATACCATCGGAGAAGCGATAGGAGATGGGATCGGGGATTCCGCCGGAGAGGGTATCGGGGCCAAGACTGGAGATGGCATCGGAGTTAGCATCGCTGAAGCCACCGGAGATGTGATCGTAGATACCGTAGGAACAAGCATCGGGGATACCACCGGAGAGGGGATCGGGACTAAAACTGGAGATGGCATCGAAGATACCATCGGAGAAAGCATCGGAGATAGCATCGATGATATCGAAGATTTTGAAGATGAAGATGAAGATGATGAAGATAGCGTTGGAATAATCATCGGAAAACGCAGCGGAGATGGTTTCAGGAGTGTCGTCGTAAAAAGCTTCGCAAAAAGCGGCCAAGATGGGAGCGGAGATAGCATCGGAAAAAGCGACCAAGACGGCATCGGGGATGGCATCGTAGATAAAGTCGTGGAAACCAAAGGAGATGGGATCGGGGATAGCATCGGGGCTACCACCGGGGCTGCCATCGAGGATAGCATCGGAAAAAGCGGTCAAGAAGGGATCGGGGAAAGCATCGTAGATAAGATCGTCGAAACCAAAGGAGATGGGATCGGGGATAGCATCGGGGCTACCACCGGGGCTGGCATCGAGGATAGCATCGGAAAAAGCGGTCAAGAAGGGATCGGGGAAAGCATCGAAGGTAAGATCGGGGAAAGCGGCGAGGCTGAGAGCGAAGTTAAGGTCAGCAAAAGGGGCCGGAGAAAGGGCTGGAAAAAGAGCGTGGATGGGATCGAGGCCAAGATCGGGGAAAGCGGCGAAGCCGAGAGCGAAGGTAAGGTCAGCAAAAGGGGCCGGAGAAAGGGCTGGAAAAAGAGCGAGGATGGGATCGGGGATGGGATCGAAGATGGGATCGGGGAAAAGACCGACGGAACAACCGTGGTTAGGACCAGGAAAAAGCGCGTGGCTAGAGTTGAACAGATCGGTGAAAGCTACGGGGAGGGAATCGGTGATGGGATCGGGGAAGAGACCGACGGAACAACCGTGGTTAGGACCAGGAAAAAGCGCGTGGCTAGAGTTGAAAAGATCGGTGAAAGCTACGGGGAGGGAATCGAAGATGGGATCGGGGAAATGACCGACGGAACAACCGTGGTTAGGACCAGGAAAAAGCGCGTGGCTAGGGTTGAAAAGATCGGTGAAAGCTACGGGGAGGGAATCGGTGATGGGATCGTGGCCAAGGTCGGGGATCGGATCGCGGAAAGCGGCGGTGAACGGATCGGGGACGGGATCGGTGAAAGGATCGATGAAGCCATCGTGGCCAAGGTTGCGGAAAAGGTCGTTGAAAGCCTCGGGAAAAGCGGCGGGGAACGGATCGGGGACGGGGTCGGTGAAAGGATCGATGAAACCTTCTTGGCCAAGGTCGTGGAAAAGGTCGTGGAAAGGCTCGAAAATAAGTTCGGGCAAAGGGCCCTGGAAAGGATCGGGGCAAGAAGCGGGGACAGGATCGGGGAAAGGATCGGAGGCAGGCTTGAGGACGGGGGCGGCGAGGATAAGCTGATAATGATTTTGCGAATGATGCGCTCAAACCCGACCGTGAGCGCGAGGGCGATAGCCGCCGAGATAGGCATAGCCCAGCGAAACGTGGAGGCGCGTATCAGCGCGATGAAGAAGGCCGGCCTGATCAAGCGGATTGGGGGACCCAAAGGCGGTCATTGGATCGTCAAATCGCGCCTGTGAGGCTTGGCGGCGGGACATTGGGGGTGAATTTAGGCAAGGGGGTTTTATCGCCTGGGGAAGGGGCCGGCGTTTTGGGTAAGGTTGCTTCAATGGGTTATTGTTTGGTTATTTAAGGGGGACCTTTCGCGGCCCTTGGCGTTGGGGGTCAGTAAGTGTCGGTGACCTTTTCGTCCTCGGGGGGCCGGGCCGTGATCTCGACCTGCTCGACCTTGCGCTCGTCGGCGGCCTTTATGTGGAAGACGTAGTCCGAGTAGAGGATCTCCTCGCCCTGCACGGGCACGCGGCTGACCTGGTCGGTCAGGAAGCCGCCCAGGGTCTCGTAGTCCCCGAGGGGGAGTGGGCTGGGGAGTTTGCCGTTCAGCTCGGAAATGGTCGTCTGGCCGGTGGCGAGGAGTACGCCTGGGGCCAGCTCGCGGATGTTCTCGTCCTCCTCCTGGTCGTACTCGTCGTTGATGTCGCCGATGATCTCCTCGATTATGTCCTCCATGGTCACGAGGCCGGCCGTGCCGCCGTACTCGTCCAGGACCACGGCCAGGTGGCTTTTCTTTAGCCGGAGCTCGGTTAGGAGGTCGCCGATGAGGCGGTTGGCGTGGACCAGGGTCACGGGGCGGAGGAACTCGGCGGGGATGGGTGAGCCTGGGTCCGCGCCCCACTGGAGGAGCAGGTCCTTGACCATCAGGAAGCCGACTATGTGGTCCAGGTCGCCCTCGTAGACGGGCAGGCGGGAGTAGCCCTCCGTCTTGACTATCTCGATGACGTCGGCGATGGTGGCCGAGGCGTCCACGCCGACCACGGCGATCCGGGGGGTCATGATTTGTTTGGCCACGGTGTCGTCGAACTCGAAGATGCTGTGGATCATCTCGGTGGAGCTTTTGGGCAGGGCCCCGCTCTCGGCCCCGTGGTTTATGAGCTCGTGCATCTCCTCCTCAAGCTCGTGGGGCGAGAGGGTGTTTTTGCGGAGGGACCGCAGTATCCTGGTAAACAAACCGGGCTTGGGCCCTTGCTTTGGTATACCTTCTTCCAAAAGGGTTAACTCCTTGGCTGGGGTTGGCGGACGCGGCCGGGCCGCGGGGCAGGCCTTTGGGCCGGCCACGGGGCGGGCCCACGGGCCGGCCTGGTGGCGGGCCGGGGGGCTTGGCTCGTGCGGAAAGGTTTTTCGTGGCTTTGTTCGGGAAGCTGGGGGAAAAGCGGAACCGGGGCGGAGAACGGGCGGCCGGGGGCATGTAACCGTCGTTCGGTAAGGCTTTCGTTCGCCGGGATGTCGGGCGCCTTTTGGAGTTTGGGCCCGGGGCTTGGCGGTTCTGGTTCCGGTGGGGGTTTCATGGGAAAAGGGGAAAAATCCTCCGGGGGGGCGAAAAGGGCCCCCGATGCGGTTTCGTGGCGCCGGCCCTAGTCGACGTCGTCGGGGAGGTTGGTCTGGCCGGGGATGCGCGAGAGCGTCGGGCCTTCGTAGCGGCCCTGGAAATCCATGGGATCGACCCCGTAGACGCGGGTTTTCCTGATCATCACCTCCGGGTTGAGGCCGAGGAGGGCGGCGGCGGCCTCGGTGTCGCCGTTACAGACGGAGAGGGATTTCATAATGTAACATCTTTCGGCCTCGCCTAAAAGGGTGTCGCCGGTAACGTTGTCCCCGTGGTTGAAAACGTCGGGGGCCAGGCGGATGTGGACGGGCAGGCAGTCCATGACCACGTGGCCGTCCCGGCTGAAGCCGGCCATGGCCTGGCACTCGGTCTTCAGTTCCCTGATGTTGCCCGGCCAGGGGTAGGCCCTGAGGCATTCGACCACCGACTGATCGAGGCCGTGGAAGGGCAGGCCCAGGAACTTGGCCTCGCGGGAGCAGTAGTGGGTGGCCAGGCTCTCGATGTCGTTGCGGGTCTCCCGGAGCGGGGGCAGGGCCAGGTTTATGCCGGTCAGGCGGGCGAAGAGGTCCTCCCGGAAGGTCCCGTTCTCGACCATGGCCTGGAGGTTGGACTGGGAGGAGGCGATGAAGCGTATGGAGACGAGGCGCGAGTGCCTGGAGTCCATGGCGTAGATTAGGCCCTCCTCGATGGCCATCAAGACGCTCCGCTGGGTGGAGAGGGGCAGGTTCTCGACGTGGCGCAGGAACAGCGTCCCGTTGTTGGCCAGGTTCAGGAGGCCCACGGCGTCGTCGTCCCCGCTGTCCTGCCCGAAGAGCATGAGCTCGATCTGGGCCTGGGAGAGGCCGGAGAGGGTCACCTCGACGAAGCGGCCGTTGCGTTTGGGGCTCTGCTGGTGGATGTGCTTGGCCAGGCTGCCCTTGCCGGTCCCGATCTCGCCGGTGATGAATATGGGCTTGTCGCCCTGGGCCAGGTGCGAGGCCGTGGAAAATATGACCTTGACCTGATGGTCCCGGCCGATGAGGTTGGCTATGGGCTCGGGCGAGGCCACCTTTTTGCCGTCGTCGACCAGCCTCTGGAGGATGACGTTCTTGAGGAAGGGGCTGATGAGCATGGCCATGGCCGAGAGGAGCACCAGGTCCTGGTGCTCGAGGACGCGGTTGGAATTTTCCAGGTAGAGTAGGCCCATCCGGCCGCCGGGGCCCGGGAAGAGGGGGGCCAGGAGGCAGGGGTGATCCGAGAACTCGATGTTGCGGTTGCCCGAGTTGAAGAAAAGCTCGGTTATTATGTGCGGCCAGAGGACGGCCTGGCCCATCTCGGTGACCGAGCGGTAGGGGACGTTACTCAAAAGGAGCCGCTTGTCGGGGGGATAGGACAGGTACGAGATCTGGCCCAGGGTCCCGACGTCGCCGGGCCAGAGGATGGAGACGGACGTGGCCCCAAGGCGGAGCTCCAGGAACTCGATCACGGTCCGGGCCACGTTGTCCGGCGTGGACAGGCACAGGGCGTGGTTTAGCTCGGCCAGGGCCGCCGACTGGGCCGGGGAGACGTTCGCCGCGGCCTCGCTGGCCGGGAGGCTGAGTATCTGGCGCTGGGACTCGTTGACGGCGTTCAGGATCAGCGAGGCCGGGGCCGGCCCGGTGATGACCTCCAGGTAGGGCTCGAAAACGTAGATCTCCTGGCCGATCTTCACGCAGTCAAAGGGCTTTAGGGGGAGCTTTTCCGAGATGGGCAGATCGTTTACCAGCGTGCCGTTGGTGCTGTTGAGATCCTCGATGAAATAGGTGTCGCCCGACTTGGTGATCTCGGCGTGGCGCCTGGAGGCGCTGCGATCGAAGAGGATCAGGTCACAGTCCGCCGATCGGCCCAGAAGGACCCTCTCGGCCAGCGGGAACCTGAACCCCAGGCGGTCTTCTCGGAAAGCGACGAGTTCAGCCATTAGGCCACCCTTACGGTTTGGTAAAGCTCGGTCATAAAGTTTGGGGAATCGGCCATGGGGCATCGAAAGGCCGGCCAACCGGCCGGCGCGATTCAAGGCAGCCTTGCAAAAATCCCGAAATCCGTAAATCGATGAAAAATTTAACGAATAATTTCAGATAGCTAAAAAACAAGAGTTCAAAAACCGAGGGTTTTTGCGACTCGATCGTTCATGTCCTCTTCGGGCGCGGGTGGCGCGTCTCACGAAAAGAAATATACCATCATTGTGGGAGAATTTAAAGCGATTTAAAGACAGTTGTCTGGCCTTGGACAGGTAATATATCCGGGGCGTCCCCGATCCGGTGAAAAATGGCCTTTACCCGATAACTATGGCTAAAAACAACCCTTAAAATCGCCTGTGGGGCGCTCGCCGTTTGGTGGCGGGCGCCTGTGGGGCGTTCGCCGTTTGGTGGCGGGCGCCTGGGCCCCTGGCTTACTTTTAAATTATCGGCAAAAATAGCCGATTTGATTAATTTAGTCCCCCCGGGGAGGCCGGGGCCCTGCCCGGGGGCTACCCTTGGGGGCTAAAGCGTGGAAAAAGGACCGGAAAAGCTTTGGCGATGGCCCTACAAATAAATGGATTTTACTATGGTCAGTAGAGAATGTCAACGATATTTTTAATTTTAAGTTGAGTTTCAAGAGGGCAATTATTAGCCATAGCCTCGTTAATATTATGTTTGTCGCTCAATTTTAGCCTAAAACCATGGCCATTGGGCCCCAAGGCGTTGGCTTTGGGACCGGCATTTTATTGCCCATCGGGGCCCCGTAATGTGTTATAATCGCAAATTCCCGTATCGCCTGGAAGCTTTGGCCGGATAGTTAGCGAGCCTTGGCCGGGCGGTCGATTTCGGCCCCGGGGGGGGCGGGGCGCAGCCTTGGGCGAAGGGTATTATGGGCGAGGATAACGAAAAAGCGGGCCAGGGCCCGGTGGTTCTGTTCAAGAGGCTCTCGGGCGACCCCGACTGGCCGCTCCCGGCCTACGGCTCCGCCGGGGCGGCGGGGCTTGACCTCAAGGCGGCGGTGGAGGGCCCGGTGACCATGGCCCCGGGCGCCATACGGCTCATCCCCACCGGCTGGGCCGTGGCCATACCGAGGGGTTACGAGGGCCAGATCCGGCCGAGGAGCGGGCTGGCCCTGAAGCAAGGGCTCACGGTCATAAACGCCCCGGGCACCATCGACAGCGATTACCGCGGGGAGGTGGGCCTGGCCATGGTCAACCTGGGCCCGGACGAGGTGACCATAAACAGGGGGGATCGCCTGGCCCAGCTGGTCGTGGCCAGGGCCGAGCGGCCGAGGCTGGCTTTGTCCGAGGATCTGGGCGACACGGCCCGGGGGGGCGGCGGCTTCGGCTCCACGGGCGTGCTTTGATGAGGTTTTGCCTGTTGGCCAGCGGCAGCAAGGGTAACTGCGTCTGGATAGGGGCGGCCGGGGGCGGCGGCTCGGTTTTGATAGACAACGGCCTGTCCTGCTCGGAATTCTTGAAAAGGGCCACGCTGGCCGGGCTGCCCCTGGGCGGGCTCCGGGACATCGTGGTCAGCCACGAGCATAGCGACCACATCGGCGGGGTCGGGCCCCTGGCCCGGAAGCTCGGGCTCACGGTCCACATGACCAAGATCGCCGCCGTCTCCCACGCGACCAGGCTGGGCCCGGTGCGCCTCCGGACCTTCGAGCCGGGGGACACGCTGGGGATGGGGGACATCAGCCTTTCCACCATGACCGGATCGCACGATGCCGCCGACCCGGTGGCTTTCGTGGCCCGCCGGGGCGGGAAGTCCCTGGGCCTGGCCACGGATTTGGGCGTGGTCACGCAATTGATCCGCCGCAACCTGGAGGGCCTGGACGCCCTGATCCTGGAGTTCAACCACGATTTGGGCATGCTCCTGGGGGGGCCGTACCCCTTTTTCCTCAAGCAGAGGGTGAGGGGCCGCCTGGGCCACCTTTCCAACGACGAGGCGGCCGAGGCCCTGAGGTCCCTTAACCACCCGGGCCTGAGGGAGCTCGTGTTGGCCCACCTCTCCGAGACCAACAACGACCCGGGGCTGGCGAGGCGGGCGGCGGAGTCGGCCCTGGCCGGCCACGGCCACCGGCCCAACCTGACCGTGGCCTCGCAGGCCCGCCCCACGGCCATCCTCGGGATTTAGTCCCGGGACCGGGTCCCGGGATTCGGGACTCGCCCATAGGCAAACGCCTTTGTCTTATATCCCTTTAGCTGGTTAAAGGGAAAACTTGAGGGTTCAAAGTGAATTATTACGTTACCACGCCCATATATTACGTCAACGCCAAGCCCCATTTGGGGCACGCCTACACCACCATAGTCAACGACGTGTTGACCAGGTTCCACAGGCTGGACGGCTATGACAGCTATTTCCTGACCGGGACCGACGAGCACGGGGACAAGATAGTCAGGGCCGCCCAGGCCGAGGGCCGCGGCCCCGGGGAGTACGCGGACGAGATCAGCGCCCTCTTCAAGGCCGCCTGGCCGGGCCTGTCGATCTCCAACGACGATTTCATCCGGACCACCGAGGAGCGGCACAAAACGGTCGTCTCCCGGTTCATGGACCTGGTCAACCGGCGCGGGGACATATATTTCGGGGAGTACGGGGGCCACTACTGCTTCGGCTGCGAGCGTTTCTACACGGAAAAGGAGCTGGTCGACGGCCTGTGCCCGGACCACGGGGTCAAGCCCGAGTACATCGCGGAGAAAAACTATTTTTTCCGCATGGGTAACTACCAGGACTGGCTCATCGACCACGTGAGGTCGAACCCCGATTTCATCAGGCCCGAGCGCTACCGCAACGAGGTCCTGGGTTTTTTGAAGGAGCCCCTGGAGGACCTCTGCATAAGCCGGCCCAAGAGCCGCCTGACCTGGGGCATCGACATACCCTTCGATGACAATTTCGTGACCTACGTCTGGTTCGACGCCCTGATAAACTACATCTCGGCCCTGGGCTGGCCCGACGGCGAGCTTTTCCACCGGTACTGGCCGGTCGCCCAGCACACCATAGCCAAGGACATCCTGAAGCCGCACGCCATCTTCTGGCCGACCATGCTCCGGAGCGCCGGCCAGCCCATCTACCGCCACCTGAACGTGCACGGCTACTGGCAGATCGGCCTCTCGAAGATGAGCAAGAGCGTGGGCAACGTGGTCGAGGCCCTGGCCATGGCCGGGAAGTACGGGACCGACGCCTTCCGCTATTTCCTCATGAGGGAGATGACCTTCGGCCTGGACAGCGAGTTTTCCGAGGACCGCCTGATCGAGCGCCACGACAGCGATTTGGCCAACGACCTCGGTAACCTCTGGTCGCGCTCCCTGGCCATGATCCAAAAATTCAACGGCGGGCTCATCCCCCCGCCGGACACCCTCGAGCCCCAGCCCGACGAGCCGGAGTGGCGGGGCCGGGCCGAGGATCTCGTCTCGGCCTGGCGGCTGGCCTTCGACTCGGTCAACCCCAGGGGGGCCCTCACCGCCATCTGGGAATACGTGGGCGCGCTCAACAAGGCCATAGATTCCGAGGCCCCCTGGGCCCTGGCCAAGGACCCCGCCAAGGCCCCCCGCCTCAAGGCCGTCCTGGCCAGGCTGGCCGAGGGCCTGGCCCTCGTCTCGGCCCTCTTCTGGCCGGTCATGCCCGGGACCGCCGAGGCCATGTGGGGGCGCCTGGGGCTGGGGGCCGGGGACATGACCACCGACCCGGCGGCCATCCGCGCCATGCTGGCCAGGGGCAGGAGGCCCACGGCCGGCGAGGCCTTCTTCCCCAGGATAGAGGACCGCGACCGCAAGGAGCCCAAGCCCCCCAAGGCGGCCAAGCCGGCGGAGACCCCGGCCCCGGCGGCCAAGCCGGGGGCGGCCCCGGCGCCGGAGGGCATGGTGACCTTTGACGAGTTCAAGCGCCTCGATCTGAGGGTGGCCAGGGTCGAGGCCGCCGAGAGGGTCCCCAAAAGCGACAAGCTGGTAAAGCTCACGCTCTCGCTGGGCGACAGCCGGAGGACGGTCCTGGCCGGCATCGGCAAGCATTTCGAGCCGGCGGACCTGGTCGGCCGCTCGGTTGTCATCGTGGCCAACCTGGTCCCGGCCAAGCTCATGGGCCAGCTCTCCCATGGCATGGTTTTGGCCGCGACGGACGGGGGCGAGCTGGCCCTGGTCGGCCCCTCCGGCGAGATTGCCCCGGGATCGAAAGTCTCCTAAGGTCCCGGAAGGGTAGGGAAGGGCCCCGAAGGGGGCCCTTTGGGGAATGCCCGGGAAAGGAACGTTTTTGTGGGTTATGGTTTAGGCCTAACGGTTAGGGGCGTTTGCGCCCCAACGGTAACCGTTTAGGCCTTTTGGTTATTGGGGGGGCTCATTGGCGGTCGGGATAGGGATTATGGGTGTTGGGTAGATGACGGTTGGGGGACATGGTTTGGGTGGTTAATCGCGATAATGTGGGTTTTTTTGGCAGGCCCGTGATGGCAAAAAACGTGTAAAAATATGACGTGGACTATCCACGTCATAAAAAGTCGCAAATAATCGAAGCTTATCTTTAGAACGTTGCCAAAAGTAAAGTTAACATTTTTCTTATATTCCCTTAAGTTGGATATCGCCCAACGAACATAGCTCTTTTTTCACTTCACCTTCCCAAAGCCCACCCATTTAGTCCCGGGATCAGGACAACTTATTCTTCCTTCAATCAAACCAAAAGTACTTTTGTGCACAGAAAATCTTTGATTTACGTAAGTCGGATCATTACCTTGCCAAGGCAAGCCGAGAATGGTTACGACTTGACTGTGGAATCTTGATTTTATTTAGATTATAGTCTAATATATGTTGACGTGGCCCTAATGCCGCTTAGAAACAGGACGGTTATGTGCCCTATCAAGAGTCAAAATTCCGGACACGGTCGGTCTTGGCCGCCTTGATAGTCTTGGACCAGTGCCTGCAAATGGCCTCGGAATTCACATCTGGAGATAAGCAAATGAAAATCAACGGCAGCAGTTTCGTGAAGGCCAGGGAGTCGCACCTTCTGGGGGTTTTGGAATTGGCCAACAAGGCCGACGTGACGTTTAAGACTTTAAGCCGGGTAGAGAAGGGTCAGAGCGTCAAGCTGGTTTCCCTGCGCAAGGTCATCAAGGCCCTGGGCCTGACCATCGAGGAAGCCATGGCCAAGCGCATGATCATCATGGAGAACGACGACAAGAAATAGCCCGCCCGTGGTCGCCGGTTTATGGGGCCGGCCCCTGGCCCGGCTTATTCCGGTGGGCTAGGGACCGGTATTTTTGGCGCCCGGGCCGCCCGGGCGCGTCCATGGGGATCAGGATAGCCCCCGTACGTTACCTACCGGTCAGGGTCTTGATAATTATTGACATGGTTTAGACTTTGAGTGTTAGTTTTTGCCACAAACCGGCGGCGGATACCTTAACCGTAACCCCAGACCAAACATCGAGATAGATTCCATAGGTGATAGTCCCGCCGTTTAGATCGATGGCGGGTTTTGGTAACTTTTAACTTAATTTCGGCGCGAACGGGGAAGATTTTACCCAATGGGTAAGGTTTTTCGTTGGGATGTGGGAACGTTTGCGCCTTTTTGCGGGAAATAATTTTTTTTAAGGGATGGCGGGCCAGTTTGCCCGGCCGCGACGCCTTTCATGCTTGTTTTTGGCCCATCGGGGACGCTTTTGGCCCGCCCCGGTGCGCTTGGGGGTTTTTTTCGGGTATCGGTATGAAAGTCATCGTGGCCGGCGCCGGCGAGGTCGGCTATAACATCGCCGAAAGGCTCTCCCGGGACAAGGTCGACGTGATTTTGATCGACACGGATCAAAACCGCCTCGACGCGGTCGTGGACGCCCTGGACGTCCAGACCATCAGGGGCTCGGCCTCCCACCCCGACGTCCTGAGCGAGGCCGGGCTGGAGGGCAGCGACCTGCTCGTGGCCGTGACCTCCAGCGACGAGATAAACGTCTTGGCCTGCCGGGTTTCCCAGCTGATGGCCCCCGAGGTGCGGCGGGTGGCCAGGATCAGGGACCCCCTTTTGTACAAGGCCGTGAACAAGGCCGATCTGCGGGAGGGGCTGGGCCTGGCCAACGTCATCGACCCGACCACCCTAACCGTCGATAACATATTGGATTTCTTGGATTTGCCCGGGGCCGTGGACGTCCTGAACGTGGGCTCGGGCCGCCTCAAGTTCGTGGGCCTGCGGCTCCCCAAGCAGCACCCGGCGGTGGGGAAACCCCTCTCGGAGGTCCTCCCCAGGGCGGCCGGGAACAACCTCCTGGTCGTGGCCATATACCGCCACCACCAGGTGATCATCCCGACCGGGAACACGACCCTTCTGGCCAAGGATCTCCTGTACATGGCGGCCACGCCCGAGCACCTGCCGGAGGTGGCCCAGTTTTTCGGCATCGAGTGGAAGACGGTCGGCGTCGTTTTCATCATGGGCGGCGGGGAGGTGGGCCTGAGCCTCGCCCGGCGCCTGGAGGGGCGGGACGACATAACGGTCAAGCTCATCGAGCAAAACGCCGAGCGCTGCGAGTACCTGAGCCGGGAGCTTAACGGCACCATAGTCCTGAGGGGCGACGCGACCGACCAGGCCCTCCTGGAGGAGGAGGGCATCTCCGATTGCGACGTCTTCATAGCCGTGGGCACGGACGACGAGAAAAACATGGTCACCTGCCTCCTGGCCAAACGTTTGGGGGCGGCCAACACCATCACCAGGGTCAACCGTTACAGCTACGCCCCGCTGGTCACGGCCATCGGGCTTGAGTCGCTCGTCTCGGCCAGGGTCGCCGCCGTCTCGGCCATCCTCAAGATAGTCCACAAGGGCCTCGTGGTCACGGTGGCCACGCTCCAGAACAACGACACCGAGGTCGTCGAGATGGAGGTGACCGGGAACAGCAAATGCCACGGCCACCGGCTCATGGACCTGAAGTTCCCCAGCGGCGCCATCGTGGCCGGGGTGCTGCGGGGCGAGACGCCCATCATCCCCAGGGGCGACACGGTACTTGAGGCCGGCGACGTCCTGGCCGTGGTGGCCAGGGCCGAGGCCCTCCACCACCTGACCAAGGTTTTGTTCTGAACCGGGAATCCCGCCCCGAGACGGGGCTCCCGGGAACCGGCCCGGCGGGGGCCCGGACCGGGGGCCCCATGACCCCGCCAGGCCATTTATGATCAACCCACGCCTAATCGCCCACCTGTCCGGATGGATCGTCCTTTTCACGGGCCTGGCCTTTTTGTTCCCGCTCATCCCGGCCTACGTCTACGGCGACGGCTCGGCCAAATGGTTCTGGCAGTCCCTGGCCGTCTCCACCTTCACCGGCGGCTTCCTGCTGGCCGTCGGCGGCAACACCTCCGGCCACGAGCCCCGGTACCGGGAGAGCGTGGCCGTGGTGGGCATCTCCTGGTTCCTGATCAGCCTCGCCGGCTCCCTCCCCTTCGTCTTCAGCGGCCTGATGGACCCCTGGTCGGCCCTCTTCGAGTCGTTCTCGGGCTTTTCCTCGACCGGCTCGACGGCCATCGCCGATCTCCGGATCATCCCCAAGGGCCTTTTGTTCTGGCGCTCCGTCATCCAGTGGTTCGGCGGCATGGGCATCATCGTCCTGATGGTGGCCGTCCTGCCGTTTTTGGGCGTCGGCGGCCAGATCATGCTCAAAAGCGAGCTCTCCGGGCCCACCTCCGACAAGCTGAGGCCCAGGGTGGCCCAGGTGGCCAAGATCCTCTGGGGCATGTACGTTTCCCTGACCGTCCTGCTCATCGTCCTGTTGCGGCTGGGCGGCCTCGATTTCTTCGAGTCCGTCTGCCAGGCCCTGGTCACCATCTCCACCGGCGGCTTCTCCAACTACAACGAGTCGGCCGCCTACCACGACAGCCGCTACGTCCAGTCGGTCATCCTGGCCTTCATGTTTTTCGGGGCCATCAACTTCGCCCTCTACTGGCAGGCCCTGACCGGCAACTGGCGGGCCCTGATCCTGAACGCCGAGGTCCTGTTCCTCGTGGGCATACTTTTGCTGTGCTCGGGCGTGGCCGCGGCCAACCTGGTCTGGACCGGCACCATCCCCGCCCCTGGCGAGGCCTTCTTCCAGGCCCTCTTCCAGACCACCGCCGTCTCCTCGACCACCGGCCAGTTCTCGGCCGACTGGACCTCCTGGCCGTACCTGGCCCAGGCCATGGTGTTTTTCCTGTTTTTCGTCGGCGGCTGCTCGGGCTCCACCAGCGGCGGGGTCAAGTGCGTCCGCTGGCTTTTGCTCTTCAAAAGCATCCGCCGGGCCTGCCGCCGGATGATCCACCCCCGGGGGGTGTTCCCCGTCAGGATCCAGGGGAAAAACATCTCCGAGCACACTTTGGAGAGCGTTTGGCTTTTCTTTCTGGTATACTTTCTTACGATGGCCGTGAGCACCCTGGCCATAACCGCCACGGGCCTGGACATCATGACGGCCTTTTCCTCCTCGGCCAGCGCCCTGGCCAACGTGGGCCCCTCCCTGGGCCTGGTCGGGGCCACGGGCAGCTACGCCGCCTTCCCGCCCGTGGCCAAGGTGATCCTCAGCCTGTGCATGCTTTTGGGAAGGCTTGAGTTCTACAGCTTCATTGTCATATTTTTCCCCGAGTTTTGGCGGCGTTAAGCCGCCGGGGGCCCGATGGCCCCGACCCCGGGCCCGGAGTTTTTCGTTTTGGCCATCGAGCGTCTGGATCCCAGTTTGAATAGAGCGCCGGGGGGCTTCCGCCCTGGCCCCGGCGCGAGCGTGCACCTCATAGGCGTCGGCGGGGTGGCCATGGCCTCCCTGGCCGGGCTCCTCCACGATTCCGGCTGCCGGGTGACCGGGTCGGACCTGGACGTCTACCCCCCGGCCAGCTGCATGCTGGGCTCAATCGGGCTCACCCCCATGCGGGGCTACGGCCCCGAGACCCTGGCCGGCCGGCCGGACCTGGTGGTGGTCGGTAACGTCGTTACCCGATCCTTCCCCGTTTTGGAAGAGCTTGATCGCCTAAGGATACCCTATCTGTCCCTGCCGCAGGTACTTGAGAACTATTTCCTGTCCGAGAGCGCCAATTTCGTGGTCGCGGGTTGCCACGGCAAGACGAGCCTGACCAACATGGTGGCCCTTTTGTTCCACGCGGGCGGGCTGCCCTCGGGCCGCTTCATCGGCGGGGCCAGCCTCGATTTCCCCGTGCCCTGGGGGGCCGCCCCGCCGGGCGGGGCCATGGCCATCGAGGGCGACGAGTACGATTGCGCCTTTTTCGACAAAAACCCCAAATTCCTCCACTACCGCCCCAGCGCCGTGGCCCTGACCTCCGTCGAGTTCGACCACGCCGACATCTACCCCAACCCCCAGTCCATCAAGGAGGCCTACCTGAAGCTCATGGCCTCCATGCCGCCCCACGGCCTGGTCGTCTACAACGGGGACGACCCCGAGGTGGCCCAGGTCGCGGCCGCCGCCCCCTGCGCCAAGGTCTCCTACGGCACCAAGCCGGGCATGGACGTGCGGGTGACCGATTTCAGGCCCCTGGGCCTCACCGTGGGCTTCACCCTCTCCGGCCCGGGCCTCGCCAAGGCCGGGGAGGCCGCCCACGGCATAGCCGGGGCCCTCCCGGGGGCCGGCCCCGGCAAGTGTCGCAAAAAGCCACCGAAGGCACCCATGGGGCCACTTAGGATCCACCTGCCCAAGCCCGGCCTCCACAACGCCCTGAACGCCGCCGCCGCCGTGGCCTGCTTCCTGGCCGCGGGCGGGGACCCGGCCCAGGCCGCCCCCATCCTCTGGGAGCTAAGGGGGGTCAGGCGCCGCCAGCAGGTCCTCCTGGACCGGGACGGCATCACCCTGATGGACGATTTCGCCCACCACCCCACGGCCGTGGCCAGCACCCTGGCCGCCCTCAGGGCCGGCTACCCCGGCCGCCGGGTCCTCGCCGCCTTCGAGCCCAGGAGCAACACCACCAGGCGGGCCGTCTTCCAGAGGGCCTACGCCGGGAGCCTGCGCCTCGCCAACGTGGTCTTCCTCTCCGCGGTGAACGATCCCGAGAAGGCCCCGGCGGGGGACCGCCTGGACGTGCAGAGATTGGCCGCGGACGTGGGCCAGTGCTCGGTCCAGCCCGACCCGGCCTCGCTGGCCGAGGCCCTCCTGGGGGAGGTCAAGAGCGGCGACATGATCGTCCTGATGTCCAACGGCGATTTCGGGGGCCTCGCCAAAACCCTCCACTCGCGCCTCGAGGCCTACCTGGACGAGGGCCGCTTCACCGACAGCTGGCTCTGCGGCAGCGGCTGCTGCCAACGGGGCCCCTCGCTGGCCCTCAAGCCCAGGGCCGAGATCCCCCCCGGCCAGGTGGCCGGCTACACCTTCCGGGACCCGCGCCTCCTCGAGGCCGCCCTGACCCACCGCTCCATCCTGGGGGCCAAGGCCTGCCACCCCAGGGACTGCCCCGGGGAGCCCGGCCCCGCCTGCGAGGCCGAGACCGACAACCAGCGCCTCGAGTTCCTGGGCGACTCGGTCCTGAACCTCCTCGTGGCCGAGATCCTCTTTAAGTCCGGGACCCGCAGGAACGAGGGCGACATGACCCGCTTCAGGGCCTGCCTCGTCTGCGAGTCGCGCCTGGCCGAGGTGGCCCGCGGCCTCGACCTCGGCTTCCGCCTCACCATGGCCCCGGGCGAGGAGTGCTCCGGCGGCCGCGAGAGGCCCTCGGTCCTGGCCGACGCCATGGAGGCCGTCCTGGGCGCCGTCTACCTCGACGGTGGCCACGGCAAGGCCATGGAGATGGTCGAGAAACTCTGGGGCGCTTACATCGACGGCAGCTTCCCCGAGTACGTCGACCACAAGTCGAGGCTCCAGGAGTTCACCCAAAGGCTGAAACTGGGCCAGCCGAATTATTCCCTCAAGGCCGTGAGCGGCCCCTCCCACAACCAGACCTTTACCATGAGCGTGGAGATATCGACGTTTAAGGCCTCGGCCGACGGCACGACCAAGAAAATGGCCGGTCAGCGCGCCGCCCGCGAGCTTTACCGCCTTTTGCTCGAGCGCTACCCCGACGCCGCGGCCTGAGCCGGCTCAGGCCCCTTAGGAAGGGAGACATACCCATGGGCGCGAGGCCATGACCGACGAGAAGACGACCAAAGGGCACAGGGCCGGTTTCGTGGCCATCATCGGGGCCCCCAACGCCGGGAAATCATCCCTGATGAACCGCTACCTGGGCCAGAAGGTGGCCATAGTCACCCCCAAGCCCCAGACCACGAGGCACCGCATCCTGGGCGTCCTGACCGAGCCCGGGGCCCAGATCGTCTTCTGGGACACGCCCGGCGTCCACGACTCGGCCAAAAGCCTCAACCAGGCCATGGTCTCCCGGGCCCTCTCCGCCCTGGCCGACTCCGACGTCTGCCTGTGGCTGGTCGACGGCTCCCGTCGGGGCCCAGAGCACGACCGGGCCCTCGGGACCGTGCTGGACCGCAAGGGCATGCCCCTCATCGCCGCCGTCAACAAGTCCGACCTGCTGGACCCCGACGCGATCCCCGCCATAAAGGACGACATCAAATCCGCCTGCGGCGCCGACCGCGTCCTTGCCGTCTCGGCCAAGACGGGCCGGGGCCTCAAGAAACTGAAGGCGGCCCTGATCTCCCTTCTGCCCGTCTCGGCCCCCCTCTACGATGACGACACCCTGACCGACCAGACCCTGCGGGCCATAGCCGCCGAGTACGTCCGGGAGGCCATATTCGAGCTGACGCGCCAGGAGATCCCTTACTCCGCCGCCGTCACCATAGACGGGTTCTCCGAGCCCGGACCCACCGACGATAACCCCCTCTACCGCCTCTCGGCCACCGTCCACGTGGAGCGGGACTCGCAAAAGAAGGTCATGATCGGCAAGGATGGCCTCATGCTCAAGAAAATCGGCCAGAGGGCCAGGCTCCGCCTCGAGGGCTTCCTGGGCGCGAGGGTCTTCCTCTCCCTTTTCGTCAGGATCACCACCGGCTGGAGCGAGGACGCCCACGCCCTGGCCGACTTTGGCTACCTCGACAAGGAGTGACCCCCCAGAGGGCCCGTGGCCCCTGGGATTTTCGGCCCGAAAACCCTTGCGGTATCCCGGTGCGTAGGTTATAATTAATCGGTGGCCCAAGTCCCCATCCCATTAGCGTAGACAAGAACCTGGCGAGGTTTCCATGGAACCGACCGCGTCAAAAGCCGCAAGGATTTCTTTCTGCCCCTCGGTTAGGGCCTTAACTAACCGCGGTTTTCCGTTTGACTGAACGGCCATGATATTTTCAAGCTTCTTTATGACTTTTTTAAACGACGTTTGGTTTGAGGATAGATAACCGTCGAGTTTGCCAAGCATGTATGCCCTAATCGCGAGCGCCAAGAACGTCACGAATACTTTTCCTTCCGTGGCGCGTTCGTTATGGCCATGGACCCGGCCCCCGACCATGTCCAGTTTTATCTGATCGAACGCCTTCCCGTCGGCGTCCCTGGCCCGGTAATGATACAGGGTGTCCACGGGCGTCGCCGCCATGTCGGTGGTGAATACCAGAAAGAAGCCTTTCGGCTTCATCGACCTTTCGACCGCGGCGTCGTCCACCGCGAACCCAAACCCGCCGCCCTCATGCCTTTTGAGCGCGAAATATTTGGCGTACTTTTCAAGATCGCCGATGGGGCCACCTTTCAGCCCGGCCAGCTCCGCGGAAAGCGCCCCCACGCGCGCGGACAGCTCGCCCCGCGCCAGGGCGCGGTTTACCGGATCGAAATACAGCATCAGCTTCCCGCCA
Organism: Deltaproteobacteria bacterium; assembly: GCA_031278635.1. GTDB lineage: Bacteria > Desulfobacterota > Desulfarculia > Adiutricales > Adiutricaceae > JAIRNQ01. The sequence continues at coordinate 22,404 of JAITKA010000102.1, forward strand.
ATGCCGCAAACCGAGGCGCCTTTCTGGACGCAAAACATCCCTGGGTCGTTTAGCTCGTTGGCCTCCCGGGTAATGCCATCGATATTTTCCCCTATCATGGCCTTTGAGATGCCAAGGCTGGTTGGGATACCGACGGTAAACGAGTCGCATAGCCCATTTATGCTTTTGAAGTAATCATCATTTATGGGGCCGCCGTCCAGGATGAGTTTCACTTTCCCTATGCCGACGGATTTGGCCTTGGCCAGCACCTGGGAAAGGTTGCCCTCGTCGGTTAGGCTCCCCACGCATCGGTCATAGTACACGGGCAGTTTGCCGGACTCGCAGCGAAACATCCCGATATCGAACCGGGGATAATCCCCAGGGTCGCGATCGTAGCCGCACATAAGGTCCGGGATAGCCCTGGCGTAAGACGAAACCGAGGTAAGGCCATAACACACCGCGCCACCCCTCAGGGCCGACCTCACCCACCCCGTAAAAAATCCTTTGAATTTTTGTGGGTCGAGGGCCTCGAACAGTTCGCCGCAACCCCGGGCGGTCAGTGACTCGCTAACCCCAGGCGTGAAATTCCTTTCCTGGAAGTCATCGATGCCGTCGAGCTCGCCGCCCTCGCTCACCATGTAGGCCGCGACCGCCACCATCGCGTCCGTTCCGGCGCCGAACGCCCCTTGGAGGCGGTCCAGTAAACCCATGTCCCTGCACGACTTATGGACCAAATACGCGTAACCGTAACCCCGGGCGCCTTCGTCCGGTAACGCGGGGCCGGCAAAGGCGGCACCGGCCCCAAACAGCTCATAGTAATTGGAGTTAGGTATCATTTTACCGCTTTGGGCATCAATTTTACCTATTAATTTTGACTTATTCCTAGGTTTACCTTCCCCGTTGCGAAAATATTTGGTGTATCGGTAGACGTATTTTTCGCCCTTTTCGCCGGCCGATTTGACATGGACCCCCTTGGCCGCGGGGACGTCGATTAAGGTTTTCGGTGGGTTGGCCATGCGATCCCCTCCCTGGTATGCGATAATATAGAGTATACAAAACGGCAAATCAAGGGCCATCAAAAAAATCCGGTTTTGTTAAAACGTATACGTGACATGGCTTTTCTTGATACCAAACAATCCGACATAACCGGCCGTGATCGCCCTAAAATTTTTATGAATTTGGCGCATATACCTACCAAAGAGGGCTAGACAATGCCATCGATAGTACCGATAAAAGTAAAGTACACGACTTATTTGTACATATCCCATTCATTTAGGAATAAAAAAGGGAAGCCCGATAACTATAAAAAGTGTATAGGCAAAGTTGATAATATAACCAAAGAGATTATATTTAATAAATACTTCATAGATTTCGCCCAAGCCAATAACTTGGATCTCAACGAATCAAGAAAAGATGTCATAGAAAGGTTACGCAATTATAAGTCACTCAACGTCAATACGACAAACGTCGAT
>JAITKA010000104.1 GCA_031278635.1 Deltaproteobacteria bacterium
AACTATGGCGGAATCGTCGACGACCAATACCTTAATCATATGCCCAACCTAAATCCTTTGTTATTTAACCCATGAAGCCGGGGTCGAAATCATTTAGCCATAAAAAAAATCGATTATTCGGGGCGCGTTTCCTGTTCGCCGACCCATGGGAAAGTGGGGGCGAAAACATTTATTCTGGGCGCGTTTCCTGTTCGCCGACCCGCGGGAAAGTGGGGGCGAAAACATTTTTTCGGGGTGCGGTTCCTGTTCGCCGACCCACGGGAAAGTGGGCGCGAAAACATTTATTCGGGGCGCGTTTCCTGTTCGCCCCCACATGGGAAAGTGAGGGCGAAAACATTTTATAGCCGTAAATTCAAATAGTTAGTCTGGTTCTCCGTCGGTTGCCCAGGGGGGCGGGTTTTTTTTGGTCAGAAAAAAATCGCTTGGTCGGGGTGAATCACCCGTTTCGTGACCCAGGAGGTAAGGGTAGCAATTTTTAGCCGTAAGTTCAAATAGTTCACCGGGGCGGCGCGTTTCGGGTTCAGGGCCGGCGAGTAAGGGGTTTCGATTTTTTAGCCGTGAATCCAAGCGGTTACGGGAATCGTCCGCCGGCGGGCAAAAACCTTGCCGGCTAGGCCGCGGGCGGGCCATGGGGGCGGGAAAACGGGCTTGGTTAATCGAAAACGCCAAACGGCCAGGGGTTCGGGCCCACGCGGGCCGGTCAGGCCCGCTGGGTTTTTTTGTAGATGCAGGGGGCGACGTACTGGAACTTGTGCTCCAGGCCCGACAGGCTCTCGGAATGGCCGATGAACAGGTAACCGCCGACCTCCAGGAGCTTGTAAAATCTATCCACCAGTTTGGCTATGGTTTCCCGGTCAAAGTAGATCATGACGTTCCGGCAAAAGATCAGATCCATGGGGCCCTTGAAGGGCATGGGGTCCATGAGGTTAAAGCGCCTGAAGGATATGATCCGCCGGACCTCCGGCTTGATGGCGTAAATCGTCCCGCCCTTTTCCGACTGAGCCTTGGACATGAAGGCGTGCAGGGGGGCCGGGGGGATATTTTTGACGCTTTCCGGGCCGTACTGGCCCCTTTTGGCAACGTTTAGGACTTTCGTGGACAGATCGGTCGCCAAGATCCTAAAGTCACCGCCGTTGGCGAAGTAGGAGCTCTTTTCCATGACGACCATGGCTATGGTGTAGGGTTCCTCGCCGGAGGAGCAGGCCGCGCTCCAGATCCTCATCCTCGGCCCGCCGCCCCCGGGGCGCTTGCGCCTGGCCTCGAGCTCGGGGATGAAGGTCTTGGCCATGAAATCGAAATGCTGGGGTTCGCGCCAGAAGCTGGTAAGGTTGGTGGCCAGGGCGTCGAGGAGGAAGACCAGCTCGTCGCCGGAGCTGTCGGTCATGACGTACTTGAAGTACGTCTTGAAATTCTTCATCTCCAACTGGCTTATGCGCTTGGATAGCCTGGCCCTGACCAGTTCTTTTTTTCCGTCCAGGAGGTTTATGCCGCTGGCCTTATGAACGAAACTGGCGATGGTCTGGTATTCCGTGTCAGTCAGTTCCGGCTGGTTGAAAACGTTCGGGTGGTTCACGGGATGGTGGGGCTGTGTTCTGTCGTTCACTGGTTACTCCCAAGAACGTGACTTTTGGCGGCCGGGTTTGGTTGTGGCCGGGTTTCCGCGGCTCCCCGGGGCGAGGGCCCCGGGGATAGGGAAAACGCCAAAATCATGACTGGTTGCCCCCGGCCTCCTGGGGCTCGGGGCCCAGGGACTTGGGGCCAAAGGTCAGTTCCTCGTCGGTCAAAATAAGGTCTATGTCTAGAATGATTAGCACCTGGGTCTTGGTTTTGGCCATGCCCTTGATGTACTCACTCCTAAGTTTGGTCCCGAACTCGGGGGCCGGGACGATGTCGGCTTGGTTTATGGTGATGACCTCCGAGACGCGGTCGACGACTATGCCCATCTGGGTCGTCCCGACCACGGTTTTAAACTCGATGACTATGATTGAGGTCCGCTCGGTGTACGCCTCCTCGGGCAAGCCAAACTTGAGCCGCAAATCGATGACCGGTATGACCTTGCCCCGGAGGTTTATGAGACCTTTCATGAACTGGGGCGTTTGGGGAACGGAGGTAATCTCCATCATACCGTTAATTTCCATGATTTTTAAGATATCCAAGCCATAATATTCCCCATCTAACTCAAATCTAAGAAACTTTAGATCCTTAGAATGGTCAACCGATAAGGTGGTGGGCTCAACGGAACCTGCTTGACTCATTTTATATTTCCTAAGGATAACCTTAACCCAGGGTTAAGGAAAGTGACTGCGAGCGTGAAGCCCCGATGAGCGGGGCGTTGGGGGGCGGGACTCTCGCCCCCAATAACCATTATAACGCGGCCTTGCCCCTTATGGCGAGACGGCGTTACGGATTTGCCCTCGAAAATGGGCTAAGGTCTGAAAAGGACATACAAATTTAGTGGGGCCGGGAACCGGCCCTGGGCCTGGGACTGGCCCGGGAGCGGGTCAGTTCCAGGAATCGCCGTCCATGTCCCAGTCGGCGGCGGAGCTACCGCCGGCCACGGTCCCCATGAGGCCGCCCGTGCCGTCCTCGGCCTCGAACAGGCCGTTCACGTCAAGGATGAGGCCGACCTTGCCGTCGCCAAGGATGGTCCCGCCGGCCAGGGTGCGGACGTACTTGAGCCGCTCGCCCAGGGATTTGATGACGACCTCCTGCTTGCCGAGGACCTCGTCGACCATGAGGCAGCATTTCTGGCCCTCGTTCTCGACCACGACGACCAGGGCCCTGGCCGGGTCGGAGACGGCCGCGGAGACGTTGACCAGCCGGTTGAGCCTGACCAGGGGCAACAGGGAGTCGCGGACCTTGATCATCTCCCCCTGGTTTTTGACCGTGAAATAGTCCTCGGGCTTGGGCCTGAAAGACTGGTTGATCGAGATGGTCGGTAGGATGTAGCGATTCTCCCCCACCCTGACTATCATGCCGTCGATTATGGCCAGGGTCAGCGGCAACCTGATGGTGAAAAGGGAGCCCTCGTTGGGCTTGGAGGTGAAATCGACCTTGCCCCTTAGGAGCTCTATCGATTTCCTGACCACGTCCATGCCCACGCCCCGGCCGGAGATGTCGGTTATCTTGTCGTTGGTGGAAAAGCCCGCCTGGAAGACCAGGTTGTGGATGGCCACCTGGGAGGGTACCTCCCCGGGCTGGAGGAGGCCCTTCTCGACGGCCTTCTCGATGACCTTGGCCGTGTCCAGGCCCTTGCCGTCATCGGACAGCTCGATGACCACGTTCCCGCCCTGGTGGTAGGCCTTGAGCATGACCTGGCCCTTGGGGGATTTGCCGGCCTTGAGGCGCTCCTTGGGGAGCTCCAGGCCGTGGTCGAGGGCGTTCCGGATCATGTGGACCAGGGGGTCGTAGAGCGACTCGACCATGTTGCGGTCAATCTCGGTGTCGTCGCCCTGGGTCACGAACTCCACGTCCTTCTCGAATTTGTGGGCCAGATCCCTGACCAGTCGGCTCATCTTGCGGAAGGTGTTGTTGATCTGGACCATCCTGAGGCTCATGGCGTTACGCTGGAGCTCGGAGGTGATGCGGGAGACCTGGGCCAGATCCTTGTTTATCTTCTGCTCCTTGAGCTCCTTGATGCAATCGTTGGAGGTTATCAGCGACTGGGTGATGACCAGCTCGCCGACCAGGTCTATGAGGCCGTCGAGCTTCTGCGTCTCCACCTTGACCGTGTGGGGGGCGCCGGCCACGGCCGTGGCCGCCCCGGAGTAGCTCTCGCTCTGCTTTTGCTCCCTCAGGGCGGCGGCCACCTTGTCGGGGGCCCCGATCTTCTGCTTTAGGATGATCTCGCCCAGTTTCGTCTCTTTCAGGCCCGCCTGGACCTTCAGGGCCTTGTCTATGTGCTCGTGCTCCAAAAGGCCCATGCTGACGAGGATTTCGCCTATGCGCCGCCCCTTGTCCTCGTTTTCCTGGCGCTTGAGGGCCTCGTTAAGCTCATCCTCGGTGATCAGGTTGTCCTTGACCAGTATCTCGCCGAGCCTCACGCTCCTGACGGTCTTCTGGGCCTGGATGAGGCCACCCAGATCGCCCTCGGAGATGAGGCCCTTCTCGACCAGTATCTCCCCCAGTTTTTTGGGCTTGGTTATCGAGGCGGAGGGCCCCTGGCTGGGAATCGAGGCCGGGACGGCGGTCAGTATGCCCTGGCGGGCCGCCCACAGGCTTTCCCTTAGCTCGGAGAGATCCTGCTCGGACCACTCGGGGTGGATCGACCAGCTGCGGCCGTCGGGGTTGATGACCATGGTCGAGAGGCCCGATATGATGAAAGAGCAGCTCTTGAGGAGGATGTCGGTGATCACGGTGGAATGCTGGACCTGCTCGGTCACCACGTAATCGATGAGGCCGATGGTGTCGGCGGTGAGGCGGGCCAGGTCGTCCAGGTCGAGCAAACTGAGGCCGCCGAGGATGGCCCTGAAGCGGGGGGAGGTCTCGGCCATGGCGCTGACCGGGTCGGCCTGCTGCTCGACGGAAACGAGCTTCATCTGCAGATCCTCCAGGGCGGCGGTGAAATCGGCCTTGAAATGATCCACGGTCAGGTTTTGGGTGAGAAGGTAGACGTCCCGGCGGACCTGGGTGGGGGTGGGGACGATGAAGGCCAGGCCGTCGCCTTTCTTGCGGGGCTGGAAAGGCTCGCCGCCCAGGGCCGCCCTGGGCTTTTCGCCGCCGGCCTTGGCCGGGGGCGGGGGGGTGGCGTCGGGGTCGGGGCCAGGGGCGTCCGAGACGTGCCACGGCTCCTCCGGGCCGGGCCGCTGGGGGCCCTCGGCGTCCGGGTCGGCCATGAGCTTTTCCAGGGCCGCCATCTCCAGGCTGGAGCAGAGCTTCAGGAAGCCGTCCGAGTCGCCCTGGAAGGGGGCGCCGGCGGGCAGGCAGCGGGAGAGCTCCTCCAGAAGGCCCAGTCCCTGGCCGACGATCTCCACGGCTTTGCCGGGATCGGGCAACTGGTCAAGGATAAGGAGCCTAAGGACGGTGCCAAGGGCCCCGATTATCTCGGCCGGGAGCGGCGAGGGGTTTTCCGGGTCGGTGGCCAGGGGCTCGAAGGCCGGGCCCAGTTCTTCCACCAAACCGAAAAGCGAGCTCAGCTCCAGGAGGTTATCCCTGGAGAGCATGACCAAATCCATGCTCGCCCGGTTCAGGAGATCGTTTAATCTTTCTTCGTCAAAGGCCATGGCCACCCCAACGCGCGCCGCATCCAGAATCCGCCATTAAGTATCCGTTCGCCATATCGCCCAGGCCGGCTAGGCCGGGGCGTCCCCCGGCCCGCCCGTCTCCCCTTCTGGGGCGGGCGGCTTTTCCTCGTGGTCGGTTTTAGCGGTCTTGGCGAAAGTCTCGCCCAAAATGGCGTACTGCCAGCGCATCAAGCGATCACGCTCGTCCAGGATGGTATCGACCAATTGCCCAAAGCTATCGGGGTGTCTGGCTAGGTAGTCCGTGATGCCGCAGCTAATGGCCTCGATCATGCCCAGAAGGGACGGGCGCGAGGCCAGGACTATGAGGCGGGTAAGCGGGGACTGCCTGTGGACCTCGGATCCCAGGGAGTGATCGACCAAGAGATTGCTGTCGGCGACCAAAAAATGGAGGCTGTTGGACTTGATGAAAGACAGGACCCCGGAGATATTTTCCACCACCTTGACCTCAAAACCTTCCCTTTCAAGGTCCTGAACCAAGGGGGCTATATACGCTGGATCCCTATCGACGATAACGATGCGCATGCTTCTCCAAACATTCCTATCAAAAACTAACTGTTATTATAACTAATTGTTATCGCAACAAAATAAACCAAAAACATACTCAAAGAATTTCACGGTAAAATCAAAACCAATTCACGGTCGTTTTCTGGATAAGGGCCCAGCCGGCTGGGCCAGCCGGCTTCACTGGTATCGAGAAAATTCTAAATTTTTGTCCCCATAACTGGGGATTATTCGGAAAAACGGGATACTCTGGCCACAAAATTTGTGGTCATTTGGGGAAAAGCGTGAATCGATTTTGAGGCAACCCTTCGATAGGGGTTATCGTTGCCTGGATATCCGCCTCCCCAATGGGCATATCCAGGCACTTCCGGTTCT
>JAITKA010000121.1 GCA_031278635.1 Deltaproteobacteria bacterium
GAGTGTTTTCTTTGTTTAATATTAATTAACTTTTGTTTTCAGCGTAGACCTTTATTTTCTATAGAATATACAATGGAAATATGGCCAATGCCACTTTTATTTGGACGTGTTCTTGACTGTACAGATTTTAACGACGATGTATTAGGAAAATTGTTAGAAGCTATTTATGATTATGGAGTCGGTTTATTTTTTATACGACTTATCGATCATATTAGACTTCAAGAACCAAATTTGATGGATATTGCTAGGCTCCATGCTGATACCACAACTTTTAGCGTTTATGGAGATTATGAAGACGCTGATTTTGATGATTCATTTAAAAAAGTTCGTGGAAACGCTAAAGATGGAAGCTACGATCTTAAATTATTTAGTTTGTTTCTCTTATCCAACTCCAATGGAATTCCGGTATTTATGAATACCCTATCTGGAAATTCCAGTAACGCTAAAGGAATTAACGCTAACATAAAAAACGCCATCGAGGCACTGAAGATTGCCATTAAAAGTGATTCTGGCGTCCATTTTATCGCGGACGCATCGTTTTACTCCTTAAAAAACATATCAAATGCCGGTTTTAATTGGATATCGAGAGTCCCGGAGACCCTCGGCAAAGCCGCCGAGCTTATCGACGCGCATGTTGACTTGATTCCCATGGAAGGCGATGATCGGTACTCGTATTATCCAACCCAATCCACTTATGGCGACATTCCCCAAACCTGGTTGCTCGTTAAATCGGCGGAGATGGCAAAAAGGCAGGAAAACAAATTCGAGCGAAAACTGGGCGAGGAAATGGCCGCGGCCAAAACCGGCTTAAGTAAACTCGGCGGACAGCCTTTCGCCGGCGAAGAGGAGGCCAAGCGATTTGCCCTCCAATGGATCTCTCAGCATAAACACGTTAAATATTCTAATATGGAGCTCATAAGCAAACAAGAAAAGGCTAAGGGAAAAAGTGGTCACCCTAAAAATGATGAGGTTCACGCATTGAACTATTACATCAATGCCGAGTTAGCGTTCGATGAAGAAAAAATAGAAAAAGAGCGCCAGTTTTTGGGAAGATTCATACTGGCTACCAACGACACGGTTCTCAAAGCCCATGATATTCTGAAGTTTTACGCGGAACAATCCCAAGTTGAAAAGGGTTTCCAATTTTTATATGGGGTTAACTTTTATATTTCAGAAGTTTTTTTAAAGAATCAGAATACAATCCAAGGTTTAACCTGCATTATGTCAGCGACCATTCTTATATATTGTATATTAGAACAACAATTGCGCCTTGGCCTTAAAAAGAATAATGATATTCTATTAAATATGTCTAAAAATCCTGCAAAAAATCCAACCTTACTGCAAATAATCAAGGAATTTAATGGACTTACTGTCAATTTATTATATACTCACGACTTTAAAAAATTTCAAATAAATATTAAAAACTCTAAAAAGTATCAAAGAGAAACTATTTTAAAAGCTTTAGGAAAAGAATATCAGTTATTCCATGATTATTCTGCCAATAATTTTTCTGATATAGAATTGGAGTGGATTAAAAATTATTTGTCAAATAACGTATAATTTATTTATTAATATTTATATTATATTTTATTTAATACATAAACAATTTGGTATTTATGTTAAATAATTTGTTAAGCTTAAATTTTTATATATTTTCAATAAATATTAACTAAATAAATTTTTGTTTGTTAAATATTAATCACTTATAATTGTTTATCCATTTTTGGCAAATTCGCTAAACCTCAAAATTCACCGGAATATCGGCAGTACGGAAAAAAGCCCGAAATCCTTTTTTTTAAGGCTTTCGGGCTTTTACGCGTCAAGCTCGATTGTGGGGTTGGGCCGGCCCGGCTCGAAAGGGCCTCCAAGCTCGGGCAAAGGCTGCCGAATAATAGGGGGCGGTTGGATCTCGGCAGTTAATTCAGTGATTAGCTAGGCTTATGATGGCCTTAGCTCAGTTCGCGGATGTGCTTTTTAAGCTTCAATATGGCCGGCGGGGTCACCGACAGTTCGTCGACGCCCATCTCGATAAACGTTTCCGTAAGCCTAGGGTCAGCCCCCAGTTCCCCGCATATGCCGCACCATATCCCGGCGGCGTGGGCGTTATCGACCGTCTTTCGTATCAGCCGCAAAATGGCCTCATGGTGGGTGTCGCAGAAATCGTCAAGCGAGGAGTTTTGCCGGTCAACGGCTAAGGTGTATTGGGTAAGATCGTTAGTGCCGATGCTGAAAAAATCGACCTCTTTGGCCAAGAGATCGCTAATGATGGCCGCCGCGGGCGTCTCGACCATGATGCCGATGGGGACCTTGGGGTCGTAGGCTATATGGCGCCCGTCCAAATCCTTTCGGACCTCGCTGGCGATTTCTTTGGCCCGGACGACCTCCCAGGGGGACGCGACCATGGGAAGCATGATGGCCACCTGGCCGTGGGCCGAGGAGCGGTAAATCGCCCTGAGCTGGGTTTTAAAGACTTCCGGGTTTTTCAGGCAAATCCTTAAGGCCCTTAGGCCCAAGGCCGGGTTTTCCTCGTTGGGAAGCTTGAAATATGCCGCCTGCTTATCGGCCCCGATGTCCAGCGTTCGGATGATGACTTGCCGGCCGCCCAGGATCTCGACCACCGACCTGTAGGCGGCCAGCTGGGTCTCCTCATCGGGGTAATCGGTTTTCTCAAGGTACAAAAATTCGCTTCTGAAAAGCCCCACGCCCTCGGCGTCGTTGAGGACGGCCAGGTTGGCGTCCTTGACGTTTCCGATGTTGGCGAAGACCTTGATGGTTTTGCCCGATTTGGTGGTCGCCGGAAGCCCCCTGAATTTTTCCAGCTCCTCGACCAACTCCTTTTGCTTTCTCAGGCGGTCTTGGGCCTCGATTAGGGTTTCCTCGTCGGGATCGAGGATGACCAGCCCCGAGGAGCCGTCAACGACGCACATCTGGCCGTCGCATTTGTCGTCCAAGCTCGCGCCTAGGTCGATAACCGCGGGTATGGCCATGGTTCTGGCGAAGATGGCCGTGTGGGAATTTGTCGAGCCCCCGATGGTTATCAAGGCCAGGGTCCGGTCCCGCTCAAATTGCGCCGTTTCGCTGGGGGCGAAATCGTGGGAGGCCAAGATGACGGGCTCGCTTTGGACCTCGCTCTCGCGCTTTTTCCCCATTAGGATGTCGGTCACCCTTCTCGAGACGTCCAGCACGTCGGCCGCCCTGGCCTGCATGTACTTGTCATCCATGTCCGAGAAATCTTTGGCGAACTCGATGGCCGTTTCGCTGACGGCGTATTCGGCGCTGAACTTGCTTCCCTTGATGCGGGTGATGACCGCCTCTCGGTAGTCGAGATCGTCCAGCATCATGGCGTGGATCTCAAAGAGAAGGGAGCTCTCTTTCCCCAGCTTGGCGGCCGTGCTGACGGCCAGCTCCCCCAATTCGACCGCCGCCAGGGCCCGGGCGGCCTCAAAGCGGCCAATCTCGCTTTGGGGGTCGTCTATGAGGCGTTTCTCTATGAACTCCATGGTATGGGTGATAAACTTTACCCGCCCGATCGCGACCCCCGGACTAGCCCCCTTGCCTTTTAGACGCAACATGATTGGCCTCCTGGCATGGCATTTGCTGCCACGCCGGCTAGTCTACCTTAACTTGAAAATGGTCCAAGAGCGCCCGCTCGGCCTCGCCGTTCCAAAGCCCGTTATGCTTTTGGCAGCAATCGTGGAGCTTCTCGAAGAGGGGATCGCTTGCCGCCAGCCTTTCGAAATCGTCCAGGGCCGTCAGCGGGAGATCCACGTGGGTGTAGGACAAGATCTTGCCGGCCCGGATATCCGGGAGATGGGCCGTGGTATGGGCTATGGCGTCTATGCCGCAGATGTGGGAGACCATCACCGAGGGGCGCAGCTTCTTATTGGCCGATAATCTCAGGGCTTCCTTGAGATCGTCGGTGTTGCCGCCGGTACTGCCTAAAATATGGGTGCTGGTGTAATGGCAGTTGTAGAGGTTGATTAGGGCCTGAAATTTCGCGTCCGAGGGCCCGGCGAAGAAGTTTAGGCAGCCATCGAAGGCCAAAAGGGCGTCGCCCAGCTCGGCCAGGGGCTTTATGGGGGCGTAGACGAAAACGTCGTCGTAGCCGTGGCCCTCGGTTAGGGCCATCAAGCTCTCAAAATTGCCCTCGGCCTCGGCGGCGTTGACGTACACGAGCTCGACCGACTGCTTGGCGGCCATCTCCGGCGGGATAAGCTTTTTGGCCCGGTCTATGCGGCCCTTGTCGACATCGGTGACCACAACCCGGCGGGGCTTGTTGGCCAAAGTCAGCGGGTACTCCACGGCGCCCAATCCCATGGGGCCACAGCCGCCCAGCACCAGGACGTTGCCCCCGGGCTTGACGCCCATGGCGTGGTCATAATTTTGCTTGTTGGTATGGTACATCACGTTGAAGCCGCCAATGATGCAGCTCATCGGCTCGCCCAGGGAGGCGTCGTAGTAGGAGTCGCCGCCATAGTGGAGCAGGCAGCCGAGCTCCATGACCTCGTGGGGCATGATGCAGTAAGTCGTGGCCCCCCCGCAGTACTCGTAGGAGTAGCCCGGGGAGTCAAGCTTGCCCTGGTAGTTCAAGGCCGGCTGCTGGGCGAATTTCTCGCCGGGCGTAAACTCGCCTTGCCACTTGGATCCGACCTTGACTATCTGGCCGGAGAATTCGTGGCCGATGATGATCGGGTTGGTATCGACATTTGGGGGACAGCGCTTGTGGGCCTTGCCCTGCTTTAATAGTTTATAGGTCGACATGCAGATGCTGTCGCTTAAGACTTTGACCAATATCTCGTCGTCTTTGGGCTCTGGGAGCTCAAATTCCTCAAGGCGAAGATCGTCAGCTCCATATAGCCTTACTGCCTTAGCTTTCATCAAAATCCCCCGAATAGGCCCCTGGCGTTAGCCATGGGCGGTTGGCTTTTTCCTTGGGCCGGCTAAAGAAATTTCATCTCAAATTTCGGCTCGAGCTCCCTAATTCGCTCCAGGGTCGGTGGGTTGGTACCCTCTGTGGTCACGGCGCCGACCGAGGACGCCATGCACAGCCTTACGGTTTTCTCGAAATCAAGCCCGCTCTCAATGGCGAAGGCCGCGGCCCCGACCATGCTGTCGCCGGCCCCGACGGTTGAGCGCACGCTTACCGGGACGGCTTTAACTAACGCTCGTTTTTCCTTGGTGGCGAACATGGCGCCATCGGAGCCTAAGCTTACGATGACAAAGCTTAAGCCCAAGTCCAGAAGCTTTTGGGCCAAGGGCCACAACTCCCCATCGGGCGTGTCGGGGCTGAGGCCGAAGTACTGCAGGATCTCGAAGCGGTTGGGCTTGACCAAGAAAGGCGGGGCCATCAAACCCGCCCGAAAAGACGGGCCGTCGGCATCGAGTATCACCCGGCAGCCGGCCCGGTTCAGGGACTGGGCCAAGACCTTGTAAGTATCCTCCGGGGCCTCGCGCGGGAGGCTGCCGCTTAAGACCACCAGGCCGCCAGGGCCGGCCAGTTCTTGAATCTTCCCCAAAAGGCCGTTGATTTCCCCCTCGGTGACCTTGATGCCGGGCTCGTTTAACTCGGTTAAGGAGGAATCCTTGTCCACGACCTTAAGGTTTGTGCGGGTAATGCCCTCGACCTCGATAAAATCGCCTACCAAGCCGATGGAATCAATGCGGCGCCTCAGCTCCCGGCCGGTCTCGCCGCCGACAAAGCCGGTGGCCACGGATTTTCCGCCCAGGACCTTGATGATTTTGCTGACGTTAACCCCCTTGCCCCCGGGATCCACCCGGACATTGCGCAGGCGGTTCAAGGCCTTGGGGACGAGGGTGTCGACATCGGCCGTCTTGTCCAAGGCCGGGTTCATGGTGACCGTGACAATCATGATGGTCACCCTGTCAGAAGGCTGAAGATGGCCTTTTGGTCGGCTGAGTTGACCAGGTCGATGACGTCTTGGGGCTCCTCCAGCTTATCGGCGATGTTTTCCAATATCTCCAAGTGCTCGTCGCCTTTGGCGGCGATGCCGACAACGAGAAAGACCTTTTCGCCGTTCCAGTCGACGCCCTGCGGGTAGGTCAAGACGACCAGGCCGGTTTTGAGGATTTCTTCCTTATAGACTTTCTCGCCGTGCGGTATGGCTATGTGGTTGCCTATGGCCGTGGAGAAACTCCGGTCCCTGGCCAGCATGCCGTCAACGTAGCCTGGCTTGACGTAGCCGCCGTTGACCAGCATCTCGCCGCAGCGCCGGATAACGTCCTCATAGGGCTGGGGTGGCTGATTTAAAACGATGTTGTCCATCTCAAGGATAGCCGCCATGGGGTCTCTCCTATATTTTGGGCTCATCGGGCCTCGGGGCCCTTAGCCAATGAGCATTTTTTGGGCGCCCTTACAGGCCGGTCTCTTTTAAGACCTCGACCGTGGCCGCCAAGGCCTCGTCCTCGTTTTCGCCGTCAAAGGTGAAATTTATGGTCTCGCCTTTCTTGACCCCCAATTTCATGAGGGCGAACAATTTTTTCCCGTCGGCCGATTTCTCGCCTTTCCCGATGGTGACGGAGCAGGGAAAGCCCTGCAACCTCTTGACCAGAAGGCCGGCGGGCCTGGCGTGTATCCCGTCGGGATCCGTGATAGTGTAACTCATCTGTTTCATGCGGCAATATCCTTATTTTTCAGGAAGTTAGACACGCTCTATGAGACCTTGGCTTTAGAGTCTTTGAGATTACCAATCAAGCCGTCGTACTCCGGGGCGTTCAGGAAATCGGTGATGCCGACCAGATTGGCCCGGGGATTGGCGGATTTGGC
>JAITKA010000143.1 GCA_031278635.1 Deltaproteobacteria bacterium
AGCTTGGTTAAAGCGTTTTTAAGATGCCAATATTTTAGCCTTATTTGGGTCATGGGTTTCCGGGGCCGCAAATGCCATTACCGCAATGGCTTATGGGTATTAAATGTCAGATAGTATTCACCGGCTTAATTAGTGGGTTTTCTTGAGGCCGATATTTTTTACCTGCTTGGTTAAAGCGTTTTTGAGAGGCAAATATTTTAGCCTAATTTGAGTCATGGGTTTTCGAGGCCGCCGTTACCATTTACGCCATGGTTCAAGGATTATAAAAAAACAGATAGTTTTCCCCGGTTTAGTTAGTGGGTTTTCAAGGGGCCGATATTTTTTAGCAGCTTGGTTAAAGCGTTTTTAAGATGCCAATATTTTAGCCTTATTTGGGTCATGGGTTTCCGGGGCCGCAAATGCCATTACCGCAATGGCTTATGGGTTTTAAAAGGCCGATAGTTTTCCCCTGCTTAATTAGTGGGTTTTCTTGAGGCCGATATTTTTTACCTGCTTGGTTAAAGCGTTTTTGAGAGGCACATATTTTAGCCCTATTTGGGTCATGGGTTTCCGAGGCCGCATATGCCATTCACGCCATGGTTCAAGAATTTAAAAAATACCAATAGTTTTCCCCGGCTTGGCTAGAGGGTTTTCAAGGGGCCGATATTTTTTAGCACCTTGGTTAAAGCGTTTTTAAGATGCCAATATTTTAGCCCAATTTGGGTCATGGGTTTCCGAGGCCGCCTATGCCATTTCTCCAATGGATCGTGGGTTTTAAAAGGCCGATAGTTTTTCCCGGCTTATCTAAAGGGTTTTAAAGAGGCAGTTATTTTTCACCTGCTTGGTTTCAGCGTTTTTAAGATGCCAATATTTTAGCCCAATTTAGGTCATGGGTTTCCGAGGCCGCCTATGCCATTTCCCAAATGGTTCAAGCATTTTAAAAGGCCGATATTTTTTCCCGGCTTGGCTAGAGATTTTCAAGGGGCCGATATTTTTTAGCAGCTTGGTTAAAGCGTTTTTGAGATGCCAATATTTTAGGCCAATTTAGCTCATGGGTTTCCGAGGACGCCTATGCCATTTACGCCATGAATCAACGTTTTTAAAAATTGTTATAGTTTTACCCAGCTTGGTTAGTGGGTTTTCTTGAGGCAGATATTTTTACCATGCTTGGTTACAGCTTTTTTGAGAGGCAAATATTTTAGCCCAATTTGGGTCATGGGTTTCCTAGGGCGCCTTTGCCATTTACGCTATGAATCAACGGTTTTAAAAATATCGATAGTTTTACCCGGCTTAGCCAGTGGTTTTTAAAGAGACAAATATTTCTTCCCTGCTTGGTTAAAGCGTTTTTGAGATGCCAATATTTTAGCCCTATTTAATCCGTGGGGTTCCGAGGCCCCCCAATCCCATTCATACCATGGCTCAATGGATTTTAATTAAACCAACGATTTTTTCCTGCAATCCCATAGGCTTTTAATTCAGCCAACGATTTTTTCAACCTACCCACATGTTTTTGCGGCAACCAATTATTTTTTCCAGCAAACCCACATGGTTTTACGACAGCCAACTATTTTTTCCCGGCAAACCCAGGGTTTTTTGTCATGGCAACCGAATCCTGTAAAGCCCCCGCCGGCCTAGGTTGTGGCTTTCCGGGACCGGGGGGGGATTTGGGCGGCCGGGTAGGGGACCCTCGCGGGCAATCGCGGCCCGGTTAATTTTACTGGCATTCCCGCGAAAAATCGGGTAAATCTAGGTAGGGAACGGTCCCTTCGCCCGCCATTGAAAATAACGCGATTGGCTTGGCCTCGCAGGTAAGGCTTGTTCGGCCCAAGTTTAGGCCATTGGGGGGTAAAAGGCCAGTGGGCGAGGGTCGATGGTAACATACGTGGTGGTATTTTTAAATCTTTTCGCTCGATGGCTAGCCCATTTGCTATTCAACGAGTGTCCCCATGCTCTGAAGCCTTACGTCCCTTATCGGCCCGAGGGCCCTAAAAGTTTACTTTTCCGAGCCCATCGTTGGCCCTGGCGGCGTTTGGTTATCGGCCAGAGGAGAACGGATACATTAAAAACGAACCCGACAGAAGCGTAACCCAGGGTGCCAGACGCGTGGCCGTGATTGGGGCAGGGGCCTGGGGCACGACCTTGGCCCTCCACGCCTCCCGGCAGGGCCTGGCCGTCAGTTTGTGGGCCCGGAGGCCCGAGCTGGCCAGCCGTTTGGCCGAGACGAGGGAAAACGCAGATTTTTTGCCCGGCCAGAAGCTCCCGCCCTCCATGGTCATCACCAGCGACCCCGCCGAGGCGGTCGGGGGGGCCGATTACGTCATATGGGTCGTTCCCAGCCACGCCTTCAGGGCGGCGGCTAGGCTCATTTTGCCCAAGGCCAAGCCCGGGGCCGTCCACCTGAGCGCCTCCAAGGGCATAGAGGACGAGACCTTCTCGACCATGACGGCCATTTTGTCCGAGGAATCGGGCGGGGCCGTGGCCGGGGGGACCCTGTCGGGGCCCAGCTTCGCCAAGGAGGTGGCCAGCGGTCTCCCCACGGCCGTGACCGTGGCCTTTGAGTGCCAGGAGACGGCCAGAAGGGTCCAGACCCTCCTGTCGGCCCCGGTCTTTAGGCTATACACCTCGGCGGACGTCCGGGGGGTGGAGCTGGGCGGGGCCCTGAAGAACGTCTACGCCATAGCCGCGGGCATTTCCGACGGGCTGAACCTGGGCCTGAACGCGAGGGCCGCCCTGATCACCAGGGGCATCAACGAGATGAGCCGTTTGGCCGGGGTCATGGGGGCCCATCCCCTGACCCTGAGCGGCCTGTCGGGGGTGGGGGATTTGATATTGACCGCTACCGGGGATCTCTCGAGGAACCGCAAGGTCGGCTTCAGGCTCGGCTCGGGCGAGACGCTCCCCGACATCCTCAGCGGTAGCCACGAGGTGGCCGAGGGCGTCAGGAACGCCAAGAGCGTCTGGGGCCTCGCCCAGTCCAAGGGGGTGAGCCTGCCCACGGCCAGGGAGGTCTACAGGGTCCTTTACGAGGGCAAGAGCCCCAGGCAGGGCCTGGTGGATCTCCTGACGAGGCGCCTCAAGGAGGAGCACCCGGCCGAGCTCCTCTCCCGGGTCCAGCCGTGACCACCGTTCCCGTTTCCGGCGGGGGGGCCCCGGCCTTTTCCGGGGCGGCCCGTTTGGGCCTGATGGGCGGGACCTTTAACCCCGTCCATTTGGGCCACCTCAGGGCCGCCGAGGAGCTCAGCGAGTACCTCGGGCTTGACCGGGTGGTCTTCATGCCGGCCCGCCAGCCGCCCCACAAGCCCGGCCAGAACCTCGCGGCTTTTGGGCATCGCCTGACTATGCTAAACTTGGCCGTGGAAGGCCAGCCCATATTCAGGGTCTCGGACCTGGAGGGCACCCTGCCGGGCCCCAGCTACACCCGCAACACGCTCCTGGAGGTGGCGGCGAGGATGGACCCGGGGGGCGAGCTTTTTTTCATGGTCGGCTTCGATTCCTTCCGGACCGTGCCCCATTGGCACCGCGGCCGGGAGCTCATGGCCCTGGCCTCGTTCTCGGTCTTCAGGCGGCCGGGCCTGGGCTCCGAGCTCTCGTCGGTCCAGGACGTCCTGTCCGGGTTCCTGGGCCCCCCGGAGGAGATCAGGGTCGACCCGGCCGGCCGGGGAGGGACCCTGATATTCCCCAACGCGAGGCCCGTCCATTATTTCGCCGAGTGCCTTTTGGAGATCTCCTCGACCGATCTCAGGCATCGCCTGGACCAGGGCTCCTCGGTGCGTTACCTTGTGCCGGAAGAGGTCAGGCGGTACATAGCCGAGAACGCCCTATACCACAACAATGGCTAATCATTAACCCCATACGAGGCGCCGATGATCGCTGAAAACACGCCCACCCGCAAGCCCCCGGCCGCGAATAAGGCCGGCCTACCCCCAGACGGGGCCCCCCTGGAGCCCCCGCCCAGCCCACCGAAGGCCACCAAGCCCAAAAAAACCACGGCGCCCAAGGCCGCCGCCACCAAAGCGGCCAAACCCAAGGCCACCGCCACCAAAGCCGCCGCCGCCAAAGTGGCCACGCCCAAGGCGGCCGCGGCCAAGGCCCCCAGGGCCGCCAAGGCCAAGGCCGGCGAGCTCCCGGGCAACTACGGCGAGGCCATCCTCGCGGCCCTCGATAGGGAGTCCCGCGAGCGGCCTGCCGACTCCGAGAAGGCCCTGTCCATCCTCAGGGAAGCCCTGGGCGAGGACGTGGCGGCCATCAAGGAGGAGTTGGCCGGGGCGGGGGGCCAAGAGCCGGGTTTGGATGCCCCAAAGCCGCGGGAGAAGGCCGCCCGGCCCAGGAAGGCGGCAAAAAAGGCCCCCCTCTCGGGCCTCTCGCTGGCCGGGCGGGTCTGGGCCGCGGCCGACGAGCACAAGGTCGAGTCCCCGGTCCTGCTCGATTTGACCGGCCTCACCTCGGTCACCGATTATTTTTACGTGGCCCATGCCGAGACCCCCAGGCAGATCAAGGCCATTGCCGAGAAGATCTCCCAGAGGGCCAAGGAGGCGGGCGTCAAGCCGCTGGGCCAGGAGGGCCTCAACCAGCCCGAGGCCAGCTGGATCCTGATCGACCTGGGCGAGGTCATAGCCCACCTTTTCCTGCCCGAGACGAGGGCCAAATACGACCTGGAGGGCTTCTGGGCCGACGCCCCCAGGGTGGACCCCAAAAGCCTCGGGAAGCCGCCCCGGCGGGCGGCCAAAACCAAGGGGTAGCGGGCAGGGTTTTTTTGGCGGTAGGGCCCGCTTGGGTCCCGTTTGGGCCTCGCCCATCCCTTGGTTATAATAGATGCGTTAACCTGATTTATTTTAACGCTTTTTGATCTTTTGCGGTAAAATAGGCTAAGATTCCATAAACCCCGAGCCCCCAAGGCCAAGCTCGACCGAGGTTTTTTCCTTGTCCTTAATTTGGGGTAGAATTACCTAAAACCTCTAAAAATGACCATTGATTTTTAACTTGTTTTAGGCTAAGATTTAGGATGATATGGTTTACATTGTACGCTGAGTTTGTTTTGTGACATTTTTTTTAAACCGATTCTCGCTTTTCTGGGTCGCTCCCCACCGGGAGACCTTAACCTTGACGCATTTTTTTGACGCGTCGCCTTTCCCGAAAATGCCGGCCGCGGCGGAATAATTCGTTTTATCGCGCCCAAGGCCCTTGCCGGCTAAGTCCCGGCCTCAAACGTTTCTCTAGGATTTTCAGCCCTTGCCCGCGTTTTTTTCGCGTTTGGGTAAGGCTTTGTCGCGCCCATTGTGGTATCATGTCGTTTGGCCCGGTCCCCGGCCGGGTTTTTGTCAACCCCTAACCGGAAGCCGTGGGTCGGCTTCCCTGGACCTATCCGGCTTTCGTCCCGGCAAGTCGCGTTATGGCCTTTCTTGTGAGGTTCGGAGGATGGTCGTGAACCGCTCGAAAATAACGCCCCCTCCCAGCGGGGAGCTGGTGGAGGAAATGGAAGCCTTCCGCGGCTTTTTGCGCGACCATGGCTACAGGGTGACCAAAGAGCGCGAGGCCATTGCCAAATCCATCCTCAGGAACCGGGACCATTTCGACGTGGACGAGCTTTTTCTGAGCTTGCGCAGCAAAACGCCGATCTCCAAGGCCTCGATATACAGGGCCATCCCGCTCCTGATCGAGTCCGGGCTCCTGGCCGAGGTCTACCTCGAGAATGGCCACATGCATTACGAGAGGGTCTACGGCCGGGAACATCACAGCCATCTAAGGTGCCTTAAGTGCCATAGCATTTTCGAGTTCAGCGCCCCGGAACTGACCGGCCTGGAGAAAAGGATCTGCCGCCAGGAAGGCTTCAAGAGCCAGGGCCACAAGTTCGAGATTTGGGGAATCTGCTCGGTCTGCCAGACCGAAAACGCCTAACCCCCTGGCCCGGGGGCCGGCCAGGCCCAGCCAGGCGGCGCGCGCTTCCCGGCGGGTCCCCCAGGAAAAGAAAATCAGTGAGTAAGCTTTCGGAGTACCCCATGCCCAAAAACTCCATGGAACCGGCTTCGCGCCGTTTCATCCGTCGTTTTTGCCTCCTAACGGCCCTCGTGGCGGCCACGCTCGCGCTGGCCGTCGGCCCCAGGGCCGAGGCGGCCTCCTCGGACTTCAAGATGTACGAGGGTTTCAAGACCCTGGCCCGAATCTTCTACGAGATTAACGTTAAATTCGTCGAGGAGCCGGACTCCACCGAGATGGTCAACGGGGCCGTCAGGGGCATGCTTAACACCCTCGACCCGCACTCGTCGTATCTCACCCCCGAGGAGATGAACGAGTTTCAGCAGGAAACCGGCGGCAGTTTCACCGGCGTGGGCATGGAGCTCTCGGTTAAGGACTCGGTGGTCACGGTCGTGGCCCCGATAGACGACACCCCGGCTTTCAGGGCCGGTATCATGAGCGGCGATCAGCTGGTCTCCATAGACGACAAGAGCACCCTGGACATGTCGGTCATGGAGGTGGTCAAGCTCATCAGGGGCCCCCTGGGGACCAAGGTGACCATCACCGTGAACCGCCCCTCGACCAAAAGGGTCCTGACCTTCACGCTGACCCGGGACCATATCCCGCTTAGGAGCGTGCGTTCCGAGGAGCTGACCCCGGGCATCGGCTACATACACATCTCGAATTTCCAGGCCGACACGGCCGCGGAGGTCGAGAAGGCCATAAGGACCCTTGGCGCGACCTCGCCCCTTGAGGGCCTGGTCCTGGATCTCAGAAACGACCCCGGCGGGCTCCTGGAGCAGTCGATCAGGGTCAGCGGGCTTTTCGTGGGCGAGGTTTTGGTGGTCGAGACCCGCGGCCGCTTCGATGAGCAGAACGTTGATTACAATTCCGACCAGACCGCGGTCCTGCCCCTTAACTGCCCCCTCGTGGTCCTCGTGAACGAGGGCTCGGCCAGCGCCAGCGAGATCGTGGCCGGGGCCCTCCAGGACTACGGCAGGGCCACGATCCTGGGGGCCAAGACCTTCGGCAAGGGCTCCGTCCAGAGCGTGGTCCGCCTCCCCGACGGCTCGGGCCTGCGCCTGACCACGGCCAGGTTCTTCACGCCCTCCGGCCGCCCCATCCAGTCCGAGGGCATCACCCCGGACGTCGAGGTGCCGAGCCTCCTCCCCCGGAACTACAAGCCGACCAGGGAGGTCGACCTTGAGCGGCACCTCCTGGGCGCCAACGAGAAAAACAGGCGCTCCGGTCCCGCCGTGGCCGAGGTCGACGAGAGCGAGGGCGACGAGGAAACCGACTCCCCGGCCATGCCCGACAAGCCCATCAGGGAAATGACCCTGGCCGAGAGGCTTGAATACGACAAACAGCTTAACCAGGCCCTCGAGATGCTAAAGAAAGGGCAGGTCAGGAGCGGCTTTAACGGGGTTGACCCCAAACGCCGCCACAAGGCCATGGGCTGAGGGCCCATACGCCTACGAAAGCCCATGGGCAAGACGGCCCATGGCTAAACCACAAAAGGCCAAGGGCGAAAAGGCCCATGGCTAAACCCCGCGAGCGAGGCCATCCCCGCCCGGAAAAAATAACCAGGCCAGCCCCCGCCCGCCCACCCCGTGACGGGAAAGGGGGCGCCAGGAAACGACAATCGGCAGGCCGGCTCTCCCCGCCTGGCCCCGCCCGCGACATCGCGGGCGGCCGGCAGGGGATTCGAGCCCCCAAGCGCCATCGCCTATAGTTATTTAGGAGCGTCTATGTATTTCAAGACCCCTGGGGGCGACATCCCCCCGGAGGGCGTTCAGGCCTCTGACGGCACCACCGAGAAGGAAACCCTAACCGCCGAGGCCGACCAAACCCGCCAACCACCGCCCGGCCAAACCACCCACGGGGACCCAGGTCCCCACGGCCCAGGTCCCGACGGTCCCGGCCCCCTCGCCCCCGAAGGCTCCGGCCCCCCTAGCCAAACCACCGTCCCGAAACCAAAAGAATCGTTTGACAGCAGGCACCGCGAGTCGTGGGGCCAGTTCGGCTACGGGATAAAAAGCAAAGAATTCATCCAGCCCCGCGCCCCCATGACGGGCCCAAGCGAGCCGGATCACACCACCGAAGGATCAGAACCAGCAATTTTGAAAGCCGCACACATGATCGAAGCCCCTCTGCCCCCCGCCCAGGCGGGGGCCCAGGATGACGCCACCATACCCACCGAGCCCCAGGCCCCCGTGACCGAGGCTCCCGCCGAGGCCCATGCCCCGGAAACCTTGGCCCCTGAGGCCCATGCCCCGGAGCCCTTGACCCCTGAGGCCCAGGCCCCGGAAACCTTGGCCCCGGAGGCCGAGGCCCCCGTGACCGAGGCCCCCGAATCCCCAACCCCCGAGGCAACGGCCCAGGAACCCCAAGCCCCCGAGGCCCCGGCCCCGGAGGCGATAGCCCCCGAACCCCCGGAGACCGAACCCCCGGCGGCCATGGCCACCGGGCCGGATCCCGACGAGGAGGCCAGGGCCGGGCGGCCCAATTTCCTGACCTCGACCCGGTTCTCGGATTTCGACCTGCCGGCCGAGATCATGTCCGGCATCGAGGCGGCCGGTTTCGACTGCTGCACGCCCATACAGGCCCAGGTCATCCCCGTGGCCCTGGAGGGCCTCGACATAGCCGGCCAGGCCCAGACCGGCACGGGCAAGACCACGGCCTTTTTGGTCCCCCTGCTGTCCCGGCTCCTCCGGCGCCCGTCCGTTGACCCCGGGCTGCCCAGGGCCTTGGTCATTACGCCCACAAGGGAGCTGGCCGACCAGATCCATAAGGACGCCAAAATCCTGACCTCGGCCACCAACCTGACCACCGCCCTCATCATGGGTGGGGTCGAGTACCGGGAGCAGAGCGCCTCGCTCCAGGACGGGGCCGATCTGGTCATCTGCACCCCCGGGAGACTCATCGATTACCTCCAGCAGGGTATTTTCGTGCCCTCGGCCGTTGAGGTAACGGTGGTCGACGAGGCCGATCGCCTGCTCGACATGGGATTCATCAAGGACCTGAAATCGATTTTCTCCAAGCTCCCGCCCTACACGCATCGTCAGACCATGCTCTTTTCGGCGACCCTGGACGACCGCGTCCTGGAACTGACCTACCAATACATGAACCCGCCCCAGTACATAACGGCGGAGCCGGATCCCCAGTCCAAGATCCAGATCGACCAAAGCCTTTACCACGTAAGCAATAGCGAGAAGCTACCCCTTTTGATCGGTTTGCTTAAGCAAAAAGAACACAGGCGCGTCCTAATCTTTTGCAACACGCGGCATAGGGTGGAGTGGCTGACGAAAAAGCTTACCCTAAACGGCTTCCAGGCCGAGGGCATCACGGGCGATCTGCCCCAGCCCAAGCGCCTGAAGCTCATGCAGGCCTTCAAGGACCAAAAGCTCCAGATCATGGTGGCCACGGACGTGGCCAGCCGGGGCATCCACGTCGAGGACGTGAGCCACGTCTACAATTACGATCTGCCGCAGGATTCCGAGAATTACATCCACCGCATCGGCCGCACGGCCAGGGCCGGCAAGACCGGCAAGGCCATCTCCTTCGCCTGCGAGGAGCACGTTTACCACCTGGAGGCCATCGAGAACCTCCTGGGCGAGAAAATCCCCGTGGTCTGGCCCGACGAGACCCTGTTCGATGTCGATCAGGCCGGCGACGTCAGGGTCAGGGATAGGCTAAGGTCCCCCTCCCGGCCCCCCAGGGCCTTCCATGGCGGGGGCTCCCACCCCGATCGGGGCGAGCGGGGCGAACGCGGCGACCGCGGCGAGCGTGGCGAGCGTGGCGAACGCGGCGAGCGGGGAGAGCGGGGCGAGCGCAGGGCGCCCGTCCAGATCAACCGCCCCGGCGGCATTTTCGGCATCTCGCCGAGGTTCCCCCTCCAGAACGGGACCGTGGACGCCCGCCAGACGCTTAGCTGGAAGCCCTCGGAATTCACCCCCGAGGACGCCAAGACCAGCCGGGCCCGCTCGGGCCAAAAGGCCCCGCCGCGCCAAACGGCCCCTTATCCCGGCCCCTACCCCGACGAGGCCCCCCAGCCGCCCCCGGCCGACCTGCCCCGTCCCATCCCCTTCCCGGCCGAGCCCCCCGCCCAGCGGGCCGCCGAGGCCCAGCCCGAGCCGGCCCAGGACTCCCAGGAAGAGCGTTCCCACGACGAGCGCCACCAAGACGAGCGCTCCCGGGGCGAATCCGACCGCGAGGGCCGCCGCCGCAAGCGCCGCCGCGGCAAATCCGGCCGCGAGGCCGAGAACGGGGCCGGCCCCAAAAGGCCCGACGCCCGGCCCCAGGCCCCGGCCACGGCCCAGGCCCAGGCCGTCGATTGCCAGACCGCCGCCGAGGCCGAATACGTCGACCAGGGGCTGGTGGAGCAGCATCCCGACGTGGCCCTGGCCGCCAGCCAGGAAATGGCCGCCATAGCCGCCCAGGCCAAGGCCCCGGCCCAAACCCAACCCCGGCAGGCGGCCCCGGCCGCCGCGTCCGACGACGGCCTCGATTTCTGGGGCCTGCCGAAATCGGCCAAGAAAGCCGAGCCGGCCCCCGAGCCCATCCCGGCCCCCGCCGGGGCCGGCCCCGCCCCCTTGGGATTCCCCGAGGAGGGCGCCGGCCTGGACAAGGCCATGGACGACCCGATCATCCGCGAGGGCCTTGCCGCCTACGACGACATGCCGGGCGCCCGGGAGGCCGAGCCCGAGGGCGATTACGAAATCCGGTACGGCTCGCCGGACTCCCCCGCGGCCGTCGGGACGGAGGCCGCCCTGGCCGCCCAGGCCGAGCCCTTGCCCCTTGAACCGGCCCCGGTCGCCGACCCCGTGCCCACGGCGGAAGCCCCGCCGGCCCAGGCCGCCGAGGTCGCCCCGGAGCCCCTCGCCCGCAAGGCCAAGGCCAAAAAGGCCCCCAAGGCCCCCGAGGCCCCCGCGGCCGAGGCCGAGCCGGCCGAGCCAAAGAAGCCCAAGCGGTCCTCGTACCTGGTAAGGCTGCCCGATCTGGAAGCCGATAGCAAAAAGGCCAAGACGGCCGACCAAAAACGCCAAGCCGCCCCGGCCGACGCCAAGCCCGCCGCGCCCAAGGCGCCCAAGGCCAAGGCCGAGCCCAAAGCGGCCGAGCCCAAACAGGCCGAGCCCAAGGCGGCCGAGCCCGGGAAGGGGGCGGCCAAGAAAGCCGCCCCCAAGGCGCCCAAGGCCAAAGCCGAGCCCAAAGCGGGCGAGCCCGGAAAACCCGCCGCCAAAAAAGCCCCGGCCAAAAAGGCCGAGGCCAAAGCCTCCGATGCCAAGCCGGCCGAAAAACCCGCGGGCAAAAAAACCCCGGCCAAAAAGGCCGAGGCCAAAACCACCGAGCCCAAGCCGGGCGAGGCCAAAAAACCCGCCGGCAAGGCCCAGGCCGCCAAAAAGCCCAAGGCCTCGGGGGAGACGGCTTAGGCCCGGGACCGCCCGTGGCCGGGCAGCCAAAAAAGCCTGGCCTTTCGGCTTGGCCCGCCGGCGCGGCCCCGGGGCCCCTCTCCGAGGCACCCCGGGCCGGGAAACGCCTCCGGTTCATCTACGAAAGGCTCCTGGCCCGTTTCGGCCCCAGGCATTGGTGGCCGGGCGAAAGCCCCTTCGAGGTCATGGTGGGGGCCGTGCTGACCCAAAACACGGCCTGGCGCAACGTGGAGAAGGCCATGGCCAACCTGGCCGCCCATGGGCTCCTGACGGCCGAGGCCATGGCCGCCGTCCCCGACGAGACCCTGGCCGGCCTGATACGCCCCTCGGGCTACTTCAACGTCAAGGCCAGGCGCCTTAAGGCCCTGGTCGGCACGGTCCTTAGCCTCGGCCGGGGAGGGCGCGAGCCGGACATGCTGGCGATGCCCTTGGCCGCCCAAAGGGAGGCCCTTTTGGGGGTCACGGGGGTGGGTCCGGAAACGGCCGACTCCATCCTCCTCTACGCGGCCAACCTGCCCAGTTTCGTCGTCGACGCCTACACAAGGCGCCTGCTGTCCAGGCACGGCCTGGCCAAGGGCGACGAGCCTTACGGGGACATCAGGGATTGGTTCATGCGGCATCTTCCCCCGGATGCCCCTTTGTACAACGAGTACCACGCCCTGATAGTTACCGTCGGCCACCAGAAGTGTGGCCCCAGACGCCCCGATTGCCCTTCCTGCCCCCTAAACGACGATCCCCTTTTGGATCCCCGTTTGGCCGGGGCGGTGGCAACAAGCGGGAAAGCTTTCGGGTGACGTTTTCGCCCCCGCGACAATCCCCGTGCCCCGGGGCCTTTCGCCAGGCGGACCGCGTCGCCTTTCCCTTAAAGCCCTTGGCCCAAAAGGCCTAAGCCAGCCCATGGCGATTTCGTGGCCCGGTTCCGCCGGCCCCCGAAAGGCTGGCCCAAGTCCTTCCGGTCACCCGGGGTTTTATGGCCCGGCGAGATCCATACCCTCGTTTCCGCCGCGCGATTGGTGGGTTCGATCCCTTGTTATACGGCTAACCGGTTAACGAACTAACCGTTTTTTTCTAAAAAAATTTTTTACGCCTTTGTTCCCCCTGTCATGGGGGTTTTTGGTTAGAACGTAACTAGCCGCATTATCTAAAAAAATACTCATTAGGGATTTTGTCTAAATCTTGCCGGTTTATCGGGCAAGTCGTTAACTAAGCGTTATATTTAAAAAACATTACTTACGATTTTTAGTCGCGACATTACGGTTTATTTCCTGAAGCGTTAACTGCGGGTTTTCACTAAAATAATTGCGATTTTAATTACCCATCGAAACGGCGAGAACCCCGCACACGAAAAGCCGGTCAAGTTAACCTCTCAAAAATAAAGAAAAAAACTTCGTCTTTTCGCTTGGTTTGGGGTTTTCCAGGGCGCGATCATTAATTGGGCATAAGGTTTCCAGTCATGCAACCCAGAGTTAAGGCAGTAGTGTATCTGGTTTTGGCCGCCACGTTTTGGAGCACCTCGGGCGTTTTAATCAAATCCATTGACTGGACCCCGGTGGGGATAGCCTCAATCAGGGGTTTGTTGGCCGCCGTGACCATAGGCATTTTGGTGCCGGGCGGTTTCCGCCCCCGGCTCCTCACCAAAGGCCATATCGTCGCCGCCGTTTGCCTGGCCATCCTCTCGATGCTTTTCGTCACCGCCATGACCATGGCCCCGGCCGCCAACGTGACCGTCCTCCAGTACACCGCCCCGCTGTGGGTGGCCGTCCTGGCCCCCTTGCTCCTGAGGGAGAGGACCTCCGGCCGCGATTGGTTTTTCATGTCCCTCATCTTCGCGGGCGTCGTCCTGTTCTTCTTCGACGGGATATCCATGGAAGGCTTCTGGGGCAACATACTAGCCGTCATCAGTGGCATCTTCTTCGGCGCCCAGGCCGTTTTCCTCCGCGGCGTTTCCGACAAATCCCCCGTCCAGGCCATCATCCTCGGCAATTTCCTGGCCTTCGTCATAGGCATCCCCTTTTTCGTCGGCTCCTTTCCCGACGCCTTAAGCTGCGTCTATTTGGTCATCCTGGGCGTGGTCCAGATGGGCGTCGCCTACTTCCTGTACTCCCTGGCCGTCCCCAACGTGACCTCCATGGAGCTCGTTTTGATTCCCATGCTGGAGCCCATTATCTGCCCCATCTGGGTCGTCCTGGCCATCGGCGAGATCCCCGGCCCCCTGGCCCTGACCGGGGCCGCGGTGGTCATCCTCTCCGTTATCGTCTGGAGCGTCATGAAGGCCAGGGCGGCCGCGGACATCATCAACTCCTGACGACCCCGCC
>JAITKA010000052.1 GCA_031278635.1 Deltaproteobacteria bacterium
GGGCCAATTAACTATCTGAAATTATTTGAATTTTAAAAGTCGGTGCGTATTACCTAACCTTGATGTCTGGTGTCCATTTGCGCCAGTCAACATTTGCTCCTGGGCCATAATATGTAATGAGTTCACGGGCTTGATGAAAGTTCCATCTGAAAGGGCAGCGAAATTGACTATTCCCAAGTCCAGGCCAATCAATGTCCAGGCCAATCATGTCCAGGCCACTCAATCCCAAAAAAGTCTAAAATAAGTATTGTCCTTTTGTCAGCTTCAGAGTATAATTTTGTATGTTTACCAGTTTTAGAAGTAATACTTAATATTTTAAGTGAATCAAGTACGTCATTTGTTGATAAATGTTTTATTGCCGTATTGCATTCATCTAACATTTTTCTAAGTTGGGTCTTGAAAATTAAAGATATAAACTGAATAAAAATACGACCTTCCATTCTTGAAGCAGTATTGACCATTAGCCGTTTTGAGTCGAGAGAATTTTTAAGATCATCAAAATATTTTTCAGCTTTATCTCTACTTCTATAAATTTTTAAAGCTTCTATTGGATCTTTGATATTAGGAGACAGTAGACAAAAGAATCCAGAGTATCGCTGTTTATATTTTTCAATTTTTTGATGATTATATTCAACCTTTATACCACTTTTTGCTGTTTTAATAACAAGTAAATATTTTTCGTAATTTACCATAAGATACTTATCTGATTTATTATTTGATTCAATAATTTCTTTTAATTTTGTAACATTATCTATAAATTCTTGAAACTCACTATTTTTATTGCTAGGATTATAAAAAATATGTAAGTATACACTTTTATCAGTCTTAGCAAATGCCATTACATGTTTAATAGCGCTAATACTTTCTCCATCTATAATTTGATGATAATTATCCGGAGATAACATATTGTCATAATAAATATCAATTATCGTTTCAATCCAATTTATACTAGAAGGCAATGACATCAAAAAACTAAACGACTTGTCTAATAATAAAGTAACGTTTTTTTCGCTATAAAAACATCTATCTAGTATATAAGTTGGATTTTTTATAGAAAGTAGATCTAAATATTTAAATGTCCGTTCGATAGAACTTACGTCAGTTATTTTTCCTCGTAATACTCTATAATGAGCTGGTAATTGTGTATTTTGCCCAATAAGGATGGCAATATTAATTTTTTCTAAGTCTTCAGTGTCATGATTATGTCCACGTTTTACATAATTATTACTTTTACAACATGAAGATACTGAAGTAATATTATAATATAAGAATTCTTCTTCATTTAAACTTTTTAACCATAATAATAAAAATGATTGCATACTACTTGGATTTATTTCTTCAAGAAAATCACTTATTCTTGGTCCACTTATATATTCATCATAAAAATGAATATTTTGCAAGCTCCATGTTTCAATTTTAGATAGTTCTTGACCTTGGATTAGTAGATAAGATGCAATACTGATTATAAATTTATAGTCTATCGGGAATGTAGCCTTCAATAAAGGTATCATATTTAATGTTTCAAGAATCATTTGTATAACAAGATGCGGACCAACAATTTTTGTCGTAACTAATGATTCTCTATTGTCGATTAATTCATCTTTAATCGGTTTTATTATTTCATTATCATTTATCTTTACTTTTAAAGGTTTGTTTCCATTCGATTTTTTGGAGCTTTTCTTTCTATTTGTAGGAATAACCGTTTTAGTCTCAGGATCCCATTTTCCTAGGTATTTTTGAGTGCTCTTAGGTTTTTTTGTTATTGGATCCCGTTTGCAGGTACTTTCATACGCATAGTAGGCTCCTGTTTTTTTGTCTTTATGAAGAACGATACTGGTCACAAACCCCTCCAAGCTTAGATATAATTGTTATTATCGCAACATATATTATAACGGTCAAGAGGAGCCCAATTTATTTTATTCTTTAAAATCAGACGTTTATGCCACAAGCTTTTTTTTGTGGTTACGGTCGCCGATAATTTTGGATACAACCGTATGGCGGGCGAGGCGCGGCCGTTGGTTGGGCTTGGCCGAAATGGGGTTAGCCGCTCTCGTTTCCCGGGGTGAAGGGGATTGGACGAGAAGGGGGGCGGGCGTTTAATGGGGTTTTTTGGGCCGATGGCGCCCGGGTCAGGGCGAGGGGGCATTGGCGGAAATTCGAACGGCACAAGGCCCTTGGGGGGCCCCCTGGGTAAAAAAAACAAAAGGCCCGGTTATGGGCGCCCCCGCATGGCGGCGTCGGTAACCGGGCCAAGGGTTGGGCGGTTAGCCGAATTCCTCGAAGAGTTTTTTAAGGGCCTCCCCCTCGCCCTTAAGCATATGGTATTTGTGCTCCTCGGCGGGGTATTGTTTTGACTTTACGTCCGAGATGTAGTCTTTGAAGGCCTTGGTTTCTATCTCGGCGAGATTGGCATATTTTTTTGCGAACTTTGGGGTGAAGGCCGTGAACATTCCTAGGAGGTCGCCCACGACCTGGACCTGGCCGTCGCAGATGCCGGCGCCGATGCCGTAGACGGGGATGGGGAGCTTGCGGGTCAGAAAGGAGGTGATCTCCTCGGGGACGCCCTCGACCAGGACGGAGAAGGCCCCGGCGGCGTGGACGGCCAGGGCGTCCTCGATTACGGCCCGGGCGCTGGCGGCGTCGCGGCCCTGGGCCCTGAAGCCACCCAGGGCGGCGGAGCTCTGGGGGGTCAGGCCGACGTGGCCCATGACCACTATGCCGGCGTCGACGATGCCCTTGATCTTGTCCGCCACCCGGACCCCGCCCTCAAGCTTCACGCAGTCGGCGCCGGCCTCCTTGATGAAGCGGCCCGCGTTCCCTATCGCCTGGCCGACCGAGGTATGGTAGGACATGAAGGGCATGTCGCCGATGAGCCAGGTGTTCCGGGCCCCGGCCCTGGCCGCTTGGGTCATCATGATACACTGTTCCATGGTTACCGGGACCGTGCCGTCGTAACCGAAAACGACCATGCCCATGGAATCGCCGACCAAAATCATGTCCATGCCGGCGGCCTCGGCGAAGGAGGCCGTGGGGTAGTCATAGGCCGTGACCCAGGCGCATTGCTCGCCCTTTATTTTCATTTCCTGGAAGTCCAATCTGCTTAGTTTTTTTGCCATCAACCGCTCCTTAAGCTCCCACGAACGGGGCGCCTGAATGATACCCGCCATGACGGGCCTATAAAGTTTTGGCCCACCGGGGGGGCCAAAATACCCGAGCCATTCGCCCCGGGGGGATTTTTTCCCGCGGGGCCGCGGGGCCCCGGCGGGGCCCCGGGGGGGCCTCGGGGGGTTTTCCCGGGTCTGACATGGGCCCATGTTATCACGGGCCCCAGGGTTATCGAAAGTCATCGTTCGGGCGCCTTGGCCAGGGGCGGGGCCCTGGTCGGGGTCGTTATGGTATAATGCTTGGCGAAAGGAAGGTGCTTTCATGACCAGACCAGCATGCCTTATCATCAGGGACGGGTGGGGTCACCGCGAGGAGCCGGAAGGCAACGCGGTTTTGGCGGCCAAGACGCCGTTCGTTTCCTCGTTACTGTCAAACCGGGACGACTGGGTCCTTCTGGAGGCGTCGGGGGAGCCCGTCGGCCTGCCGGAGGGCTACCAGGGCTCCAGCGAGGTCGGCCACCTGAACATGGGGGCCGGGCGGATCGTCATCCAGGAGCTAAAGCGCATAGACGACGGGCTTAGGGACGGGACGTTTTTCCGGATACCCAATTGGCGCGTCCTCATGGACGACTGGATCAAAAACGGGTCCACGCTCCATTTGCTGGGGCTCCTGCAGGACGAGGGCGTCCACGCCCATCAGGAACACCTGTTCAAGATCATGCGCCAGGCGAGGAAGGAAAACCCCAAGGGGCCCATGGAAATACATCCGTTTTTGGACGGCAGGGACACGCCGCCAAGGTCCAGCCCGCAGTTTCTGGCCAAGCTCGTTTTGGTCATGGGGGAGGTGGGCGGGGCCCAAATCGGGACCATGATGGGCCGCTATTACGCCATGGACCGGAGCCGCGACTACCGGCTGGTCGATATGGCCTTCGAGGCCCTGGTCCAGGCCAAGGGCGCCCCGTTCTCTGGCCCCCCGGCCGAGACGGTCGAGCGCTGCTGGGCAACCGAGAAGACGCCCGACGGCTTCGACATGGTCGACGAGTATATCCCGCCCCTGGTCAGGGTCGGCTACGCGGGCATGAAGGACGGCGACTGCGTCATACACACCAACTTTAGGCAGGATAGGGCCATCGAGCTGACCCAGGCCTTCACGGAGGACGACTACCCGGGCCAGAGGGCGGTCAGGCCGAGGGTGACCTACCTGGGCCTCACCCGCTACTACGACGAGTTCAAGTCCTACCTTCTGGGCCCCATGGGCGGGGACGAGGGCATGCCGAGCCTGTTGGGGGAGGTCGTCTCATCGGCCGGCCTAAGGCAGCTCAGGTTGGCCGAGACCCAGAAGTTTAGGCACGTGACCAGTTTCTTTAACGGCAAATCGACCAAGCCCTTCCCCCTGGAGGATCAAATCGAGGTCAAGGGCCGCTTCGACCCGGCCACCTTCGCCAGCCACCCCGAGATGGAGGCCGAGATACTGACCAACCTGTTCCTGGAAAAATACCTGCCGCAAAATTACCCTTTGATCGTCATTAATTACGCCAATTGCGACATGGTCGGCCACACCGGGGTCATGGAGGCGGCGGTAAGGTCGGTCGAGGTGGTCGATAGCTGCCTTGCCCGGATCGTCCCGCCCCTGCTCGACAAGGGCTACCAGATCCTGATCACGGCCGACCACGGGAACGCCGAGGAGATGATCGACACCCAGACGGGCCTCGTCAAGACCAGCCACACCCTTTTCCCGGTCGAGTGCATCTACGTGGCCAAGGAGCCCGTCTCGCGCCTTTCGGGGAAGAACGGCAAGCTCTCCGATCTGGCCCCCACCATCCTAAGGCTCATGGGCCTACCCATACCGGCGGCCATGACCGCCGACAACCTTTTGATCGACTGAGCCCAGGCCCGGGCCAGGGGGGCCCGGGCGGCTTGGGGGCGGGTCGAAATTTCTTCCCCCCCGGGTTCCCAACCGTGATATCTTAAATGATATCGGCAACGAACGTCGTTTCGTGGGAGGGATACCATGGCTACATCGATATTCAAACTCGGGACGAAAGCTTCCACGGCCCGGTTCACCGGCCCGGCCTTCGTTAACACGCTCGTTAGCGATCCCGGCGGTGTCTACAACCTGGCCGTCCATGACGTTAAATTCGAGCCGGGGGCCAGGAACAACTGGCACTCCCATCCCCAGGGCCAAATCCTCCTTTGCACCGGCGGTGTCGGCTATTACCAGGAGCGGGGCAAACCCCCCAGGCGCCTGGAAAAAGGCGACGTGGTCGAGATCCCCCCCGACGCGCACCACTGGCACGGGGCGGCCCCGGACAGCGTTTTCTACCACCTGGGCATCACGCCCAACGCCAACCGCGGCCAAACCGAATGGTACGGGCCCGTCTCCTACGAGGAATACCGGCAAGCCGCGAAGCCGGCATTCTAACCCGCGCGGCCCGGCTGGGTCCAGCCGGGCCGGGCATTGACCCCCCCTGTCTTTTCTTTATCCCCCTTAAGACAAATAATTTACATAAATTATGCGGAACAAGTTTTCCATATAAATTTTGGAAAAGTTGTTTCCTAAAATTATCATCTATAAATACTGAACTAACTCTTTAGTCAAAAACTCCCCAGTGGCTAATGGAAGTTTTTTGCTAGACTTTTATATAACGAAGACATTTTCCTTGACAACAAAAACTATCTTTGATAAACTCTACACCATAGCTCGGTGGCCTAGCACTGGAGACTCACAAATTTAATAGTTTCTAGTCAAGATTAGAGCCATATAAAATCTGCCAATAAATTTAAAAAATAAATATAGCTTACTATTAAATATCCATAGACTAATAATCGTTAAATACATAGACAAAATAAAGCGCCATGGGGCAGATTTCGCCCAAGGCCTTATGCCAAAACTGTCCCCGGCTGGGGGGCGGTCCCGACAACGATAAATCAAAGGCAAAAGCCCGGCCGCGGGGGCTGTTTGCCGGAGAGCCTGAGCCATGAGGACACTGGACATCGTCAGGCTGAGCCCTGAGCACCTGAAAGAACTTACCGAGATCGTCAACTCCGGCCGGCCCCGCTCGCGCAGGGTATTGCTGGCCATGGCCCTGATATGGCTCGATTGCGCCAAGGACGGGCCGGGCCTGACCGACGGGCAGGTCTCGGACTCGCTGGGCCTGAGCCTCGCCACCCTGGCCGAGCTAAAGAGGCTCTACCGGCAGGGGGGCCCAGGCCACGCCGTCAACCACGCCCCCCCCGATGGCCACGCCTCGGCCAACCGCAACAAGATCGATCTGTCCTTCGAGAAGAAGCTCATCGATCTGGCCAACTCCGAGGCCCCCGGGGGCCGGGAGCGCTGGTCGGTCAGGTTGCTCGCCAAAAGGGCCACGGAGCTTAACCTGATCGGCTCGGTCTCCCACATGACCGTCCACCGGCTGCTCAAAAAGCACAACTTCAACCTGGCCGGGGACGAGAGCTAAACGGGTCCGCCTTCGCGAATAAAAAAAAGCCGCTCCCGGCGCCCGGGAGCGGCTTTTTTTTTTTCGTGGCCTCAGTCCCTGGGGACGGCCATCATGCGGTCCACGGCGCGCAGGGCCGGGACGCGGATGTCCTCCGGGACCTTGATGACGGGGTCCAGGGTCTCCAGGGCCGTTATGACGTCCTGGAGGGTATTCTTTTTCATGTTGGGGCAGATCATGCGGGTGGATGGCTCGTGGAAGACCTTGCCGGGGTTTTGCTTGCGCATGGGGTGGAGGACCCCCTCCTCGGTCAGGACTATGAACTCGGTCTTGGGGCTCTCGGCCACGCGCTTGATGATGCCGCTGGTCGAGCCGATGAAATGGGCCTCCCGCAGTATCTTGGGCTGGCACTCGGGATGGGCCAGGACCTCGGCCTCGGGGTGGGCCTCCTTGAGGGCCATGATCTCGGCCAGGTTCAGGCGGTGATGGGTGGGGCAGAAGCCAGGCCAGGTCAGGATTTCCTTCTCCGGGGTGAATTTCTGGGCGTGGATGGCCAGGTTTTTGTCCGGGGTCATCAGGATGGTCTTGGGGGCCAGGGACCGCAGGACGGCCACGACGTTGGCCGAGGTGCAGCAGATGTCGCTCAGGGCCTTGACCGCCGCCGGGGAGTTGACGTAGGTGAGGATGGGCACCCCGTTCAGCTCGCTTTTGCGCTTGGCCAGGGCGTCGGGGGTGATCATGTCGGCCATGGGGCAGCCGGCCTCGGCGTTGGCGAGGACGACGGTCTTCTCGGGGCAAAGGATGCTGGCCGTCTCGGCCATGAAATGGACCCCGCAAAATATGATGACCTTGGCCGGGTTGCGGGCGGCCTCCTGGGAGAGGCCCAGGGAATCGCCGACGAAATGGGCGACCTCGTGAATCTCGGGTTTACAGTAATAATGGGACAAAATGACCGCCTGTCTCTCGCGAACCAAGCGGTCGATGGTCTCCCGGACGTCGGCGGGCACGGCCCCGCTAGCGTTTCCTTCCATAATCAAATTCCCACTCGAGCCTTTGGCGGGGGCCAAAGGAAAAAAAGTCCCGGCGATAGGCGATCCTGGCCCACCGGCCAGGGGAGCGGGGGCTTAACCCTCGGTCTCCTCGATCACGGTGGTCCCCCGCGGGATATCGAAGACGAAAAAGGCGTCCTCGATGTCGGGGTTGACCTTGGGATCGGTCAGGAAAAAGTCGGTCTTCTCGCCCGTCAGGGAGCTTAGCCTGAAACCGGTAAGGGCGAACTTATCGTCGCAATATATGATCAGCTGGCCGGCCTCGTCGGAAGCGTCTTTGTCCTCAAGCACGAGGCCGGTTTGGTCTTTCCTGGCGTCCTCCTTGCCCGCCTCCTTGATGAGGAATTTTTCCTTAAGGGTCTTAAGGCCCGACATGAAAGACAACAGGGGCGCCAGTTCCCCGGCCAGGTCTATGTTCCGGTAGACCCTGACCTGCTTTTCCGTCGGCAGGTACCACCAGACCGTCTGGCCGTCGGTCATCAGGGCCTCCAGGCTGGGCTCGCTCTGATCCAGGCGCAGCTTGGAGACCTGCTTCCACTGGATGACGCCGGTGGCCGTCTGGTTGGCCTGGGTCCGGAAGACGTTGTCCAGGGCCGGGGTGGTCGTGGTCCGGCTGTACCCGGCCGAGAACGACTCCAGGCCCACGTAGCGCTCGGACAGGCCGGCCAGGGCCTTCTCCACCGCCGCCTTGTCGGCCGAAAGCGGCGGGGCGGCCAGGGCCAGGATGAAAACCGCCGCGGCGGCGATTTTGGCTAGTTTGGATTGTCTACCGTGTTCGTTATATAGCATATTATACACCAGGGAGCGGCTCTCGGGCCAGTTTTTGATGGGCCCCCGGGCGGGGGCCAGGGGGTTTCAGAGCTGCTCGACCCGGAAACCCGCGGCCTTGAAGGTTTCCAGGAGGCCATTTTCGCCCAGGAGGTGGCTGGCGCCGATGATGACGAAGGGCAATTTGCCCTGTGGCATGAGGGGCTGGAGGCGCTTGAACATCTTCGCGTTCCTCTCGTCTATCAGCTTGACCATGACGGGGGCTATCTCCGGGTTCTCCTTGTAGACCTGGAAAAAAAGGTCCGCGAGGCCCTTGGCGTCGCCCTTTTTCCAGGCGTTGAAAATGCCCTCTATCTGGGTGCCGATTTGCCCGAACTCCAGAAGGGTGTTCTTCAGGAACAGGATGCTGTCGACCTCGTCGAAGGCGGTCAGGACGTCGATTTGCTCGTCGGCCTCCTCAAGCTCGTAGACGGGCAGGCCCCTGGACTTGGCCTCGGCTATGAAGTGGAGATCGAGGCCCAGGTCCTCCTGGTAGCCCTCGAGCTGGAGGCCGGCCACCCCCAGGACCATGGCCACGAGCCAGGGGCGCATCTTGGCGACCAGGGCCTCGTCCAGGCCGGTCTTTTTCAGGCATTCCCGGAGGAGGGCCGCGGTCTGGGCGTCCAGGTGGTCCCAGACGGTCTCGTCCCCCGGGTAGAGGCCCATGGACAGGGTCTTCCCGGCCAGCTTGGCCAGGCCGAGCTTCGAGGTGTCGACCTCGACGACCAGGGAGGTCGCCCGCCCGAAGGCCTCCCCGTAAACGGGGCTCAGGGGGTACAGGTCCTCCCGGGCCATGTGGATCGAGCCCATGAGGTAAAGCCTGGGCCCGGTATCGTCCGAGACGGACCAGACGAAACTCTTGCCGCCCTGGGCCAGGGCCCCGGTCGCCGGGGCCAGGGCCAGGGCCAGGATCAGGGCCAGGAAAACGGCCCTGAGCCTAACGTTCCTGACGAAACCTACGATATCGTTTGCCTTGGGCATTAACGTCCCCCACGTTCCGGTTATTCCCGGCGCCGAAAGGCCCGGTTTGGGTAAAACCCGGGTCCCGTCGCCATGGTCATTAGACGGGAAATTATATCAACGAAGGACGTTTTACACAAACCAGGGGACGAATCGGGACCGGGGGGCCCCCGGTCCCCCCGGGGTTCCCCTGGGGCTTATTTTTTGCAATTTAAAATTTGGTTTCGTGCACTAACTGTGGTATTATTCTAAAAATCCATTTAGCGGGGTTGTCCAGGCGGCGGACGGTATGGGGATTTGCCAAATACCGCGACGCGAAAATTGGCCTTGGGCCACTAACGGTCGCCCGATACCGGCCATTCGCGGCCTTGGGCTCCCCGATGGTTCAGGAGACACACAGTGCGGGTCGATGATTACAAAAACGCCTTGGCTTTGGCGGCCAAGGAACTCTTGGGGCGCTCACCTACCGAGGTCGCCCATCTGGCCGGGGCCAACCTTGACGGCTCCATCCTCAAATTTAAGTTCATGAACAGGGATTTGGTCGTATCCACCCTCAGTTACGTCGTGGGCTGGGCCAACCAGGGCCCCGAGGAGGAATTCGCCCTGACCGACGCGGTCATGGTCCTCCACTACCTGCGGGGGGCCAAGGGCGTCAAGCCGACCGGGGAGTACCTGGCCTACCGGCAGATCCAGGGCGGGGAGTTTTACACCGCCGCCTTCCGCAAGAGGGCCGAGCTGCCCCTGATAGGCACGTTCGGGCAAAGGCCGGGGCTCCTGGTCAAGGCCGCGGCCCATATGGGCGGGAGGCCCAAGACGGGCATGGGCGACGAGGCCGCCATCTTCAGGGTCTTCCCCAACGTCGACATTTTGGCCATAATCCACCTGGGGGACGAGGAATTCCCGCCCGAGGGCCAGGTCCTGTTCGACAAGTCCATAGCCGAGGCCATGAGCATAGAGGACGTGGCCTGGCTCGGCTCGGCCCTGGTCTACCGCCTCATGGCCGCGGCCAGAAAAATCCCCTAGCCGCCACGAATCAAATATATTTCTTAAAGGGGCCCTTGACGGTTGAGTTCAAGGGCCTTATCTTTTATGTTGATCGCGGGTAAGCCCGGGGGGGAAACCCCGGCCCCAACGTTTTAACCCGCCTCCACCCGGCACGGCCGGGGGCGGCTTTAGGAAATATCATGAAAATCGCCATATCGGGCAAGGGCGGCGTGGGCAAGACCACGCTGGCCGCCATCCTGTCTTATTTGTTCAAAGAAAACGGCAACAAAGTATTGGCCATCGACGCCGACCCGGACGCCAACCTGGCCGCGGCCCTGGGCTTCAAGAACGTCAAGGACGTGATACCCATCTCCGAGATGAAGGATCTCGTGGCCGAGAGGACCGGCAGCGAGCCCGGGACCTACGGGACCTTCTTTTCCATCAGCCCCAAGGTAGACGATCTGCCCGACACCCTGGCCAAGGAGATAAACGGCATCAAATTCATGACCCTGGGCGGGGTCAAAAAGGGCGGGGGCGGCTGCATCTGCCCGGAGAGCGTCCTTTTGAAGACCCTGGTCATGAACCTGGTCCTAAACCGCGACGAGGTGGTCATCATGGACATGGAGGCGGGCCTGGAGCACCTGGGCCGGGCCACCAGCACCGGCGTTGACTGCCTGATAGTCGTCTGCGAGCCCGGCCAGAGGTCCCTTGAGACGGCGAGGATCGTCAAGAGGCTTTGCGCCGATCTGCGCATAAAGAAAATGGCCGTCGTCGGCAACAAGGTCAGGAACCAGAGCGACCGCGAGTTCATCGAGGCCAACGTGGACGGGATGAGGGTCCTGGGCCACATACCCTACGCCGACTCGGTGGTCGAGGCCGACCGCGAGGGCGTCTCGGTCTTCCACCAATCGCCCGAGGCCGCCAAGGCCGGCCGCGAAATCTTCGCGAACCTGGTCGGCTAGCCAGATGTCGGGCGAACTTCCCGGAACGGCTCCCGCCGCCCACCTGGCGGCGGATCCGTTTCAAAGGCGGCGCGCCGCCCCGGGCCGGCGGGAACTGACCGACCTTCGCCCCACCTACGCCATAGACGTCGACCGCATCCTCCACTCCCAGGCCTACACCAGGTATATCGACAAAACCCAGGTTTTCTACCTACTTAGGAACTCGCACATCTCCCACCGGGTCATCCACGTCCAGATGGTCTCCCGCATAGCCAGGACCATAGGCCAGAAGCTGGGCCTCGACCTGGACCTGATCGAGGCCGCGGCCCTGGGCCACGACCTGGGCCACGCCCCCTTCGGGCACGACGGCGAGGCGTTCCTCTCGGAGCTGTGCCAGGAGGCCTCCATAGGCCGGTTCGTCCACTCGGCCATGAGCCTTAGGTGCCTTGAGAGGCTCGAGAAATCCGGCCGGGGCCTCAACCTGACCCTGGGGGTCCTGGACGCCATCCTCTGCCACGACGGGGAGTCGGATTTCTCGACCCTGGCCCCCGACCCCGGGACCATGGACTTCGCCGAGCTCGACCGGCGCAAGGCCGGAAGGATAGCCGACCCCTCCCCCTCCATCCGCCCCATGACCAGGGAGGGATGCCTCGTCAGGCTGTGCGACACCGTGAGCTACGTGGGCCGGGACCTGGAGGACGCGATCGAGATCGGCCTCATCGACCGCTCCCAGCTCCCTGGCCCCGTCAAGGAGACCCTGGGC
This sequence comes from Deltaproteobacteria bacterium, assembly GCA_031278635.1. Classification (GTDB taxonomy): domain Bacteria; phylum Desulfobacterota; class Desulfarculia; order Adiutricales; family Adiutricaceae; genus JAIRNQ01. The sequence goes on from JAITKA010000052.1 coordinate 12,046, forward strand.
TCGACCAACGGGACCATAGTCTACAAACTGGTCGAGAACATAATCGAGGAGTCTAAAACCAACCCCGATAAAATCGCCTTCTCGCCGCATATAGCCGACGCCCTTATCGGGTTGAAAAACTTTAACCGTCAGTACATATATTTTAATCCCAAAATCAAGAAAGAGGCCCCAAAAATCAAGCGCCTTTACCGTATCTTGTTTGAGACTTTCCTGGAGGACTTTCGCCAGGGCCCCTTCCTGAAACCGACCAAGCGCTTTCTCGACAACCTCGATCCCGCCTACCGGGAAGGGGAAGCCCCCGAGGTCATGGCCCGCGATTTCATGGCCACCATGACCGACGACGCCTTTCTCTACCTGGCCAAGGAACTGACCATCCCCAAATGGAGCGGCGACTCGGTCTAGGCCCCGGGCCCTTTTTCCCCTGGCCGTTTCCCGGCTATAATGACCCCATGGCCGCCCGGGCGTAAACCCCGCGGGGCGGCCGGGAGGAAACACCTTGACTAACGTGGTAAAAGTCGGCCAGGTCGCCATCGGCGACGGGAAACTGGCCATCATCGCCGGGCCCTGCGTCATCGAGTCCGCGGACGTCATGCGGGCGACCGCGGAGACCCTCAAGGCCGTGACCTCGGAACTGGGCCTGGGGCTTATATTCAAATCCAGTTTCGACAAGGCCAACCGCTCCAGCGGCGGCTCGTTCAGGGGGCCGGGCTTCGAGGCGGGCCTGAAAACCCTTTCCGATCTCAAGAAAGAATTCGGGTTCCCCGTCATCAGCGACGTCCACGAGACCTCCCAGATCGGCCCGGCCTCCGGGGTCCTGGACGCCCTCCAGATACCGGCCTTCCTCTCCAGGCAAACCGACCTCCTGATGGCCGCCGCCGACAGCGGCCTCCCGGTCAACGTCAAGAAGGGCCAGTTCATGGCCCCCGACGATCTAGGCCTTGTCGTGGCCAAAATGACCTCAAGGCCCCGTTTCAACGGCCTGTGCCTCTGCGAGCGGGGGGCCACCTTCGGCTACCATAACCTCGTCGTGGACATGCGCTCGCTGGTCATCATGCGCGGTTTCGGCTGGCCGGTCGTCTTCGACGCCACCCACAGCGTCCAGCTGCCCTCGGCCGGGGACGGCAAGAGCGGGGGCGACCGCCGTTTCATCCCCCACCTGGCCAGGGCCGCCGTGGCCCTGGGCGTCGACGCCGTTTTCATGGAGATCCACCCCAATCCCGACAAGGCCCTCTGCGACGGCCCCAACCAATGGCCCCTGGCCAAGGCCAAGGCCCTCCTAAGTAACCTTCGGGACCTAAGCCAGGCCAGCCTGGCCCTGACCAAAAAATATCTCGCTGAATCCGAGGAGCCAAACGATGCCTAAAATCATATCGCCCTTCCCCCCCATCAAATGGATCGGTTTTGACGTGGACGGGGTCATGACCGACGGGGGAATCATTCTCGACGACGACGGCAAGGAATCCAAGCGTTTCAATAGCCGGGACGGCCACGGGATAAAGATGCTGGTTCGCGCCGGCCTGCGCGTGGCCATAATCACCGGCCGGAGGAGCGGCGTGGTCGAGCACAGGGCCAGGGAGATCGGCATCACGGAGGTCCACCAGAAGGCCTCGGACAAGCTGGCCGTCTACGAGAGGGTCCTCCGGGACAACGGCCTCAAGCCCGAGGAGACCGCCTTCGCCGGGGACGACATCGTCGATCTGCCCATCCTGATCCGCTGCGGCCTGGCCATGGCCCCCGGCGACGCCGTGCCCGAGGTCCTCCGCCGCGCCCACATGGTCACCCAGGCCAAGGCCGGCCACGGGGCGGTCAGGGAGATGGTCGAATACGTCCTCTCCGGCCTCGGCCTCTGGGAGAAGGCCCTGAACCCCTACCTGGCCCAGTGACCCCGTCCCCGCCCCCATCCGGGCCCCCATCCGGGCCCCCATCCGGGCCCTCGCCCGAGCCCATCCCGGAGCCGGGGTCGCCCGAGGCCCTGGCCAGGCTAAGGTCCCTGGCCCTGGACCTGCCGCCCTCGCCAGGGGTCTACCTGATGAAGGACGAGGCCGGGACGGTCATCTACGTCGGCAAGGCCAAGGTCCTGCCCAAGCGCGTCTCCTCGTACTTCCGGGACAAATCCCTGAGCCCCAGGATCTCCCTGCTCGTGAATAAAATCGGCTCCTTCGATTTCATGGTCACCGGGAACGAGAAGGAGGCCCTGATCCTCGAAAACAACCTGATCAAAAAACACAGGCCCAGGTTTAACGTAATCCTAAGGGACGACAAGACCTATCCCTCCATCAGGCTCAGCGTAACCGACCCCTTCCCCCGCCTTGAGACGATCAGGCGACCCATAAGGGACGGGAGCGTCATCTTCGGCCCCTTCCCCTCCGCGACCTCGCTCAAGGAAACCCTAAGGACGGTCAACCGCCTCTTCCCCCTGCGCAAGTGCAAAAGGCCCGAGGTCAAAAAAATCGACCGGCCCTGCCTCAACCACCAGATAGGCCAGTGCGTGGGCCCATGCCGCCCCGAGATGACCCCCGAGGAATACAAGGTCCTGACCGACCAGGTGAGGCTTTTTTTCATGGGCCGCCAAGGCGATCTGGTCAAGGGCCTCGAATCCGACATGAGGGCCGCGGCCGAGCGGCTCGATTTCGAGACCGCCGCCTCCATCAGGGACAGGCTGGCCGACATCAAAAAAACCCTCGAGCGCCAGTCCGTCTCCCTGGACGAGGACAAGGACCTGGACGTCTGGGCCCTGGCCCACAGGGACGGGCTCATCCAGGCCGCGGTCCTGATCGTCCGTTCCGGCGCCGTCTCGGGCTGCCGGCCCCTCTCCGTCGAGGGCGAGGACTGGGAGGGCGAGACCCTGCCCAGCCTGATTGGCCAGTTTTACCGCGAGGGCGATTTCATCCCCGAGGAGATTTGCCTCCCCGGGCTCCCCCCCGAGACGGCCCTCCTGACCGACTACCTAAGCGCCCTAAGGGGCTCCCCGGCCAAACTCCTGGCCCCCTCCAAGGGCCAGCGCCTCAAGCTCCTTTCCATGGCCGCCGAGAACGCCAAGGCCATACTCGACGAGCGCATCGAGAGGATGACCCTGACCAAATCGGTCCTGGCCGAGCTCATGGCCAAGCTCTCGCTCCCAACCATCCCCAAGCGCCTCGAATGCTACGATCTCGCCCACATCCAGGGCGCGGCCAACGTGGCAGGCATGGTGGTCATGGAGGACGGCGAGTGGAAGAAAAGCCAGTACCGCAAGTTTAAGATAAAACGGGCCCAGGCCGGGGACGACTTCGCCGGCATGCGGGAGGTCATCGGCCGCCGCTTCAAGCGCGACCCCGACGACCCGAACTGGCCCGCCCCCGACCTCGTCCTCATCGACGGCGGCCGGGGCCAGCTCTCGGCCGTGATGGCCGCCTTCGCCGACCTGGGCCTGACCCCCCCGCCCCTGGCCGGCATCGCCAAGGACCGCCAGGAACACGGCCCCGACAGGATTTTCCTCCCCGGGCGCAAAAACCCCGCCGACCTCAAGCCCGGCTCCGCGGCCCTCATGCTCCTTGCCAAACTGCGCGACGAGGCCCACCGCTTCTGCCGCGCCTACCACCATGGCCTGAGGACCAAGGAGATGCTCGCAAGCGGCCTCATGGAGGTCAAGGGCCTCGGCAAGTCCCGCCTCAAGGCCCTCATCGCCCGCTTCCCCACCCTCGAGGAAATAAGCCAGGCACCCGAAACCGACCTAATGGAGACCACGAAACTCGGCCGCCCGGCCGCCCTCGCCCTCAAGGACAAGGCCACGACGATTCTCTCGTCCCGGCAAACAGGCCAGGCCCAGGAAACCAACGATGATTCGGTGAACGGGGATTTGGATGGCGAATTTTCTAACGGGGAAGGCGCTTAGGCGGACGCCTAAACGTAGCGGGGGGCCAAAAGCCCCAAACCCTGGACCGCGTGGGGCCCCTGGTTGCGGCCATCGGGCGGGAGCCCGGCTATGGCCTCGGCGGTGACCTTGGTCAGGGTCTTGGCCGTCTGGAGGTTCAGGCGGCCCTCGGGGACCGCCGGCTGGGCCTGGGCCCGCGACTGGGCCGTCAGTTCCTTTTGCCCCTTCCGGTCCTTGGCTTTTTCGCCCCTGCCCCCGGAGACGTTGACCTTGTCCTGGCCGGCCTTGCTCTCCTCGGGGTTGTCCTTGGGCGCGTACTTGGGCCGGTACTCGGGACGGGGATAGATAGGTCCCATCCGGCCCAAAGTGTTGTAGTTATTATTGGAATCAATCTGCATGGTCTATCCCAATATCTTTGCCCAATATCTTTGCCCTCGCCCTTAGGCCAAGGGCCTAGCCCCTGATACAGCCATTGGCCAACGCCTTATATGGCATTGGCCAATCACTTAGGGCCTTGGGCCCGGCTTTAGAGGTAATCACCCCTCTTGAACTTGAGGGCCTCGACGGCGGCCAGGGCGGCCGTCTCGTTGGTCAGGGGCTTGATCGGGTCGTCCACCGACAACCCCTCGGCCAGCTTGTCAAGCTTGGTGGCCCCTTCCTCGAGGCTGTCAACCAGGGGCGCGATGTCCTTCAGCGATACCCCCGCGTCGCCCAAAGCCGACATGTATTTCTCCAGCATGTCCAAAACCCCCTCGATCTGGTCCTCCGTGCCGGCCGTCGGTTGAACGGCCGTACCGGTGGCCTGCTCGGTCTGGATCTTACCCAAAAGGGAATTGGCCCAGAGCGCCGCGCTGCCTTCGTTTAGGCCCTCGGGGACTGGGTTCAGGGTCTTTTGCTCGGTATCGCCCTTCAGGAGGGCTTCGAAATCCGTGCCTTGGGTGGACTTTAATTCCCGGCCTATTTCTTGCGACTGGGGACGCAAGAAGACGCTGTCGAGTATTTGACGGTCGATTTTCATGGAGAACTCCGAGGGCCGCTCGCCCTTCCAGCCTACGTGGGCTTGGACTTTTCTTTCGCCGATAATCCGAATCGGCTAACGGTCTGCCCGGTCAAAACTAAAATTCGATGGTTTCGGGCGGGAAATTTTGACCGGTTCAACCCTTCGCCAGCGTACCTTGCAAGTAACGTACCAAATTATGCCCTCACTTCGGCCCCAACCCCGCCAAAACCCCCCTTTCCCAACCTTCCCGCCTGGCGACCCCCCCTTGGCCAACCGGCCAAACGAAAAACCCCGCCAAGGCTTCCCAATGGCGGGGCTTAAAAATTTCCCTTTCGGATCGAACGGCGCGTGAATGGTCGGGACAACTGGATTTGAACCAGCGGCCCCTGCGTCCCGAACGCAGTGCTCTACCAGGCTGAGCTATGTCCCGACGCGCGTTTGGACCCGATCATACCTCTGGGCCCCAACTTTCCGTAAGGTCCCAAACGATTATTTTAACTTATTGGCCTTTTTTTGCAAGCAAAAAATTCGCGCCCCGCCGGTACCACGCTTATACGCTCACCCATGATAATCCGGGGAACCCCCCAAAACCCACGGCGCCAGCCAATATGGGCGATTATTTCCCCCCGTGCCCGGCCA
>JAITKA010000064.1 GCA_031278635.1 Deltaproteobacteria bacterium
GTATAATCTAAGTTGGCGTCTTCGTTAGCCTATCGGAAAAAAATATGGCTTAAAATGGCTCGGCGTGAGGGCAAGGTTTTTGGCAAAATCGCGACAAACCAGGCCGTCCATTTTTTGGCAAAATGAGCCAAACCAGGCCGTCCAATTTTGGTCAAAACGACCCGTCATTGTCCCGCCTTACCATGGGGCTAGCCCAAGCCTCGCCCGGGCCATGGCCCGGCCAAAGGCGAATGGTTATTTTTGCCGGTACTGGTTGTCTCAAAATCGCCGGCAAATTTTGTTAAAAAATAGCCGTAAACCAAGCCGGCCAATCCTTGGCGCTATATAGTCTAAATTAACGGATTCATTGGTTTATCTGTGAAATAGTATGTATTAAAATACACACCGGGAGGGCAAGCTTTTCGGCAAAATCGCGACAAGCCAGGTTGGCCAATTTTGGTCAAAACGACCCGTCATTGCCAGCCTTAGCATGGGGCGAGCCAAGGCCTCGCCCTGGGCCAGGGCCCGGTCAAAGGCGAAGGGAATCCCCGGGGGTTTGGAAAATTACCGGAGAAACATAAAGTTACCCTTATGCCGGGGAGCGTGGTTCCGGTTTTGGGAACGATTGCGTTAGCGTTGGGCCAATAAAGCCTTAGGGGCCGAATGTACCGGGTGCGGGGATTACGCGTTACGCCATTTGGGGGCGTAGGGGTCGGCCGGGAAGCCGCTTTCGAGGGCGTCCCGGATGCCGGCCATGCCCTCAAGGATGGTAAGGGAGGGCTCGAAATTCAGGACCTGTTTTATTTTGGAGAACTTCACGAAGTAGTCCCGTAAATCGGGGACTGCGGGCTCGTAGGTCACGTGGGCGTCCGGCCTAAGTTTGAGGAGAAGGTCGCCCAAATCTTTGAACTGGATATTTTGCTCGTCCGAGCCGACGTTGAAAATTTGGCGATCCACCAGGTCGGCCGGGGCCTCCAGGGTCAGCCTAAAGGCTTTGGCCACGTCGGATACGTGGACGAGGGGCCGCCACTGCTCGCCGGAAAAGATCTTGGCCTGACCCCTTAGGGTAATGTCCCTCACGAGGAGGTTCACGGCCAGATCGAAGCGGGGCCTGGGGGAGATGCCGTAGACGGTGGCCAGCCTTAAGACGGTGGGGGAAAAGGAGGGATTTTTGGAAACGGAAAGGATCCTTTCCTCGGCCCTGGCCTTAAGTTCGGCGTAAAGGGATATGGGGGCCAAGGGGGACTGCTCGTCCAGCTTTTCACCTTCCCTTGTGCCGTAACAGGAGTCGGTGGAGGTGAATATGAACCGGCTGACGCCCTGCCGGGAGGCGGTCTCCAAGAGGTTTAGGGCGGCCAGATAGTTGACCTCAAGGGCTGCGTCGGGGTTACGGTCGCAGGCGGGCTCGCCCACCAGGGCGGCCAGGAGGATCACGGCCGAGTGGCCCTTCACGGTGGCGTTAACCAGGGAGATGTCCCTTACGTCGCCGTGGACGATAGTAAGGCCCGGCTTGTTGGCTATGAAATCGAGGGGCTCGGGCCCGTGAAGGAGCGAGTCCAGGACGGTCAGCCCATAGCCCGCCGAAAGGAGTTCCGAGACTATGGGGAGACCCACGTAACCGGCACCGCCGACGATTAAGACTTTGCCGGGGGGTGCGGGTATGGGCGAGGGGTCCGGTAAGGCGTTTTGATTTTCGTTCATGGTGAGATGACCAGCCGGGAATATTTAATGGTTGGGGAAAACTATGCAAAAAAAACCGAACGTCCGTATGGCCACGGCCTAAAAAAACGTCCGAATAAACTACATTATATATGGGCGCTTAGCCAGGATCGGTGAAAAAAGCCCCTTCGGTGGGGCGAATAAAACCTTAGGCCAGAGGCGAAAAAGCGAGGTCCGATCCCGGTAGGCTGTGTCAGGGAGAGGTTAAACCGCTCCGCTGGGTGGCCATGATTTAGTCGCGGCCTACGATAAACCGGGCGAAAGGCGGCCGGCCGCTTAACCCCAACAGGGCGTAAAACTTAACGTTTCCGTGCCCGGATGGGGATTCCGCCGGGTTAGGGAGGCGACGCGGCGGTGCCTGGCTTTCGAGCCCTCGCTGCGTGGGGTAGCCATGGCCTAGCCGTTATGGGAACCATGGATCTAAGCCAGCGGTTTTTTTGGAGAAAAAAAACAAGCTTGGACCAAAGCCTTTAGCCGTGTGAATTTTAACACAAAGCTGGGTTAATGGTAAGTGGCCGGATTGTTGGGGAAGCGAAGGTTTGGCACGTTTCAGGTAGGCGGTGGTAAGGAGGTATTGTCGATACGACCTAATTTTTTATTTGGTGAAAAGTTGTATGTGGTTAAGTTGTTTGACTAAAAAAATGCTGGGGGTATTGCCGTTTGACAGGATAAAAGTGTATATTGACATGTCAAAAGAAAATCTAAATCTTGCAGCGAACGTTCGTTAGCTCAAAAAGCCTCGAAAAATCAGCGATTTGATATTTTACTGCGTGGATTTGTGGATCAGGTGATTAAAAAAAACATTTAAATTTAAAGTAAAAAAATGTTATGATATTTCCTACTTAAAACGACCGATATCGACTCGAAATTTCGAGACGTTCCGGTTCCGGACTGAACTTTGATTGAAAACCTTAAAGCCGCGCCGCAAACGTTGTCAAAATAAAAGGTTCGGTTCCCGGAAAATCCTAGAATAACAGAATGAAGGCGAAATTACCCGTCCGGCGTATCGCGGCGAGTATAAGGCGAAAACGAAGGGCGATTAAGCCGCCGATTTCTGGATCAATCAATACCGGCCCGTTTGGGCCAAGTCGCAAAGTGGGTTTTGGCGCATTGAAACAGGTGCCCCAGACCGTATTTTCGCATTCATTACTCCAAAGGAGAAGGGGAAGAATCATGAAAGTTAACGGCGAAGCGTTCAAAGAGGCCAGGCTAAATAAGCTGATGAGCAAGTTACATCTAGCCAGCAGTTCCGGCGTGTCTCCCAACATTATTAAAAACATAGAACTCGGCAAGACCGCCAGACCGGATCTAATCCGCAAGGTCGTTCTCGCCCTGGGCTTAACCGTCGAGGAGGCCTTCGAGAAAAAGATGGTAAAACACAATTGATAATGCTATAAAAGACCCTGATTTAAAATAAAATAACGATTAGACTTGTAATTGCGATATTTAATATGCTATAGGCTAAAATTAGGGGATTTTATACATTCGTCAAGGGTAAACTATACAATGACGCGTTCGCCAAAACACCAAGGCGAACGCGTCATTGTTTTCCAGGGGTTGGCTAGGCCCAAAAATGCGTCGGGAGTCCTGGGCAAAAGATACGGGTGGCCCTCGCTTGGTTGGTTTTAGGGAGGTGAGGATTTTAAATTAATTGTCAAGTAAATAAGGTAACGTATTCGCTGGTGCGAAAAGCCAATGATTCGTTGGCCCAGGATAATTTTTCATCAATAAATTTAACTGAACAGATTTAGATGATCATAAAAAGGCTCTTGATTTAGGCTGATCGAAATTTCGCTACGATAAATCGTAGGAATAGATCGGAAAGTATGGAGGGTTAGCTGTAATTTTTGTCATGCGAAATTGATTCAAGCTGGAATTATCTGAAAGTCATGGGGAGCGTTAAAAATTTTCGCATTTAATTTTAGATATTTAAAAATAATTTCCTGAAAGCTCGGCGCATTTAAATTGTCAATAAAATATGACAAAACGTACCGGTTCCGGCCCCAATTTTGAGAGATGATTTTAAGGCCACACAGCTTGCGCTAATATTTCCGGAAGGTTTGGTTCGAGAAAACTCCCATTGATTCAAAGAGGCCCAGTTTGGCCCAAACCGTAAAGCCGGTTTGGGCCTTTTGATACACGCGCACCAGATCGTATTTTCGGGTTCACGGCACCTAAGGGGAAGGATCCTACAGTTAACGGCGAAGCGACTAGGGAAGCTAATACATGGCGCCGTTAACATCTGCCGGAAGAGCATCTGCCGGAAGAATTTTTTGGCCTTAACCCGGGCGCCCTTACCGGAAAATTGGCCATGATAATGTCCGGCCCCTCACGTATCCCGCGACAATCCACGACTTCTTCTACGTTTTCATCGTTTCAATGGACGCACCTGTCCAGGCACCAGGAAACGAGACCAACCAACCCTATTTCGGCCATGATAGACCAGTCGTCGAATCGCCCGAATGACGGTATGTCGGTTACGACGGTTGTTTTAGGCATATATCCCGGCGGGGATTTTCTGTGGGGGGCGGGGTAGTGGGGAGAATGAATCGTCATGGCCGTCATGGCCGTCATGGCCGGTTAAATCCCTTCGGCCTCGCTAGCCCCCCCGTCGCAAAAACGTTTCCGCTCCTGGCCGCCCCGGGCTCGTGACGGTGGCTCTGGCCCTGGGCTTGACTGCAAGGGAGGCTTTCGAAAAAAAAGAGGGTAAACGGAACCTATAATCGTATAAAATAGCACGATAAAAATAAATAGATTTCAATAGTAATATATTATTGTCCTAAAGCCAAATGATTGGCGAAAATTATACTTTCGTCAAGGGGAAACCATGGAGCGACACATGCGCCAATGGTTTGTGGCGGAAGCGTCGCTCGCCGGCGGGGCCGGAGGAGGGAAATGCCCAATGATTACGTGGTATTGGGCGTGTGTGTTCACCTGGATCGCAGAAGATTCGGCGGGGTTTTTGTTTGGGTCGGTTGGGGAAATGAAATTGATGGCTGGGCAAAAGGGCAAAGATTTTGCTGGGCGTGACAAAATTATATCAATAATTTAAGGGTGTTATGATAGAGAAATTAAAGTATGTCGGATTATGTTGGCGAAATAAAAATTTCGCGGCGACAAATTTGGACGTTAGATGGGAAATTTTGAAGGTTTAGGTCGGGTTTTGTCTAGCGCGAAAAAAATATTTTTGGCGGGAAGGGGGGCAAAAAGGGGCGGGCAGGATGGGGTTTTCGCGTTTAATATTGGGGTGTTAGTGTGAATGGGGTTGCGAATGTGGGGCGTTCGGGAGGGCGAATGATTTGATCGGGGCAAAAAAAAGACTTGAAATTTCAAACGATCAATCGTAAGATCTCGCTCCCAAAAACATGGGGGTTCCCTTGGATTGGAACGATCGTTTTGTCGTCCGTACGAAGATTGCTTAAGGGCGATGGAAACGGTGCAAAGATCGGGGATTAAGCGCGGGCAGGCCGATTGCGGCTTATGGCAATGGACCGGCCCGTACCATCAAACCGAGAGCGGTTACCACAAAGGAGAATCCTATGTCGCTTGTTCACGTTAACGGAGAGGCTTTTTTCGAGGCGAGACTCGAGAGGTTTTTAAGCCAGGAAGCCTTGGCCGGGAAAGCCGGCGTTTCTTCCAATGCCATCAAAAGGATGGAAAGGGGCCAAAAAATCGGTTCCGAGATTACCCGCAAGGTGCTCATGGCCTTGGGTATTAGCGTCAAGGAGGCTTTGGAGAAAAAGTTCGTTAGGTTTGGCTGAGCGTTGGTGACCGCGGGAAGGCGGGCGCGGCCGGACGGGGGCAGGCGATTGCCCTTTCGGATGGTACACCCGCGAGTTGGCTAGGCGCGGTGCCGTTTGGGCCATGACCCGTGAGGGGAAATGGCCTGGCGGGAACGTGGCCGGCGATTGCATCAACCGAAATGGTCAAGGATTGGCCCCAACGCGTCCCCCATGGCTTGGGCCGGGGGGACGCGCTGGGGATTTTTTTTGTGGGGGGAGGGAAAGGCTTTTGGTGGGGGCGTTTGGGAGGGAAAGGTATGGGAGGCGCCGGGGCGTGATATAATGTCGGGCGTGAAAAGCGATACTTTGACAAATACCATGGCCGAAAACCAGGGGATTTTTTTTGTGGCCGTCGATAGTCCCGCCCCCGATTATTTTAGTTACCTGGCCCCGCCGGACACGGAGATTATGGTCGGCCAGATGGTCAGGGTGAATCTGAACGGGCGGGAGCTTTTGGGCTACGTCATGGGGCCGGACAACGGCGGGCCGGCCGAGGGCCGGGGGTACAAGCTTAAGGCGATTAGCCAGGTCGTGGTGCCGGAGCCCTTGTTCGGCCAGGATTTGGTCGATCTGGTGGGGTTCGTCTCCAGGTATTACATGTACCCGCCCGGGTTGTGCGTCAAGGAAATCTTGCCCGGGGGCCTATCGCCCAAGCTCAAGGTGGGTTACAGGATAACCGGGAAGGGGCTGGCCTTGGTCGGGGAGGGCCCGTCGGCCCTGGGGCTGATGGCCGAGGCTTACCCCGAGGCCGTCCCGGCCGCCAAGGTGGCGGGGCGCGGGGGGCCGGCGAAGCCGGGGGAGCTGCGCAGGCTGCTGAGGAAAGGCCTGGCCGAGGTCGTCTACGACATGGACGGTCAGTGGGGGGGGTTCACCCACGAGTGGTACGTTTCGCCGGTGGGGGCGGAGGGGCCGCTTCCTAGGCTGGGGCCCAAGGAGGCGGAGTTTTACGGCTTGGTCAAGGACGCCCCGCCCACGCCCATGAAGCATTACCGCGACGTTTTGGGATTCAACCCGCACGTTCAGGCCAAGAACCTCTGCCGCAAGGGCCTGGTGGCCATGGAAAGGCGCGAGAGGTTCAGGGACGACCCCAGCCGGGCCCTGTCGGTCGCGCCGACGTCCATAGAAAGTCTGACCGGGGATCAGGAAAGGGCCGTGGCGGCCATAAACGGGGCCATCGGGGGGGGCGAGCGGGCCGGCTTTTTGCTCTTCGGGGTCACCGGGAGCGGCAAGACGGAGGTATATCTAAGGGCGGCCGAGAGGGCCTTGGCCAAGGGCAAGGGCGTCCTGTGGCTGGCCCCGGAGATCGCCCTGACCATGGGCCTGGAGGGGCGCCTGAAAGAGCGCTTCCCCGGGCAGGATCTGTCCATCCTCCACTCGGGCCTGACCCCGGGCCAGCGCCACGATCACTGGGTGGCCCTGAGGCGGGGGCGGGCCAAGCTGGCTTTGGGGGCGAGGAGCGCGGTTTTCGCGCCCATAGCCGATCTGGGGCTGATAATCGTGGACGAGGAGCACGACTGGGCCTACAAGCAGGACGAGGGCCTTAGGTACCACGGGCGGGATTTGGCCGCCTGGCGGGCCCAGGCCTCGGGCGCCGTGCTGGTGCTGGGCTCGGCCACCCCCTCGCTTGAGAGTTACCACCGGTCCCTGGAAGGGAAGCTCACGTTGCTGCGGCTCCAGAGCCGCCCGGGCTTGGCCGTTTTGCCTGAGGTGAGGATAATCGATTTGCGGCTGGAGGGGAAGCGTTACGGGCCCATCGCCCACCAGGTCAAGGCCAACCTGAAAGACACCTTCGAGCGGGGCGAGCAGGCCCTGATGTTCATAAACAGGAGGGGTTTGGCCAACCTGCCGCTGTGCCTCTCCTGCGGGGAGGTCATAAAGTGCCCCCATTGCAGCCTTTCGTTGACCCTGCACTCGAATTTCGACAGGGTTTGCGAGGCGGGGGAGGGCGATGACGGGCTGGCCGAGCTGAGGGCCGACAACCTGTTGGTCTGCCACGGTTGCGGCTACAGGGCCAGGCCGCCCTCGGTTTGCCCCAAGTGCAAGTCCAAGCTGTTCCGTTACCTGGGGGTGGGCACGGAGAGCCTGATCCGGGAGATGGAAAAAAGTTTCGGCAAAAGGGGCCTGCGGCTCGACACCGACAGCACGAGGCTCAAAGGGGGCCTCAAGGACATTTTGGAGAGCTTCTCCGCCGGGGAGGCCGATTTTTTGGTCGGGACCCAGATGGCCGCCAAGGGGCACGATTTCCCGAACCTGACCATGGTCGGGGTGGTCGAGGCCGACATAGGGCTGAACGTGGCCGATTTCAGGGCCGCCGAGAGGACCTTCCAGCTCCTGAGCCAGGTCGCGGGCAGGGCCGGCCGGCGGGAGAGGCCGGGGGCCGTGTTCATCCAGACCCGCAACCCGGATCATTACTCCATGACCTCGGCCAGGGACCATGATTACGAGACCTTTTTCGCCAACGAGATAGCCATCAGGCGGGAACTGGGTTACCCGCCCTTCTCGAGGATGGCCCTTATTCGTTTCAGCGGCCCGGAAAGCGGGAAGGTCGAGGAGGAGGCCCAGTGGGCCGCCGACAGGGCCAGGGCCCTCTCGGCCGCCAAGGCGCCGGGCGAGATCGAGATATTCGGGCCGGCGCCCTGCCCCATGACCAAGCTCAAGGAAAAGTATCGCCACCAGATCATGGTCAGGGCCGACAGGGCCGAGGATCGCCACCGCCTCCTCAGGAGGCTCTTGCCGGAGGTCAGGAAAAGGAAGCCCGTCGACATCGGCCTGACGGTGGACGTGGACCCCTATAACCTGATGTGAGGGGCCCGGGCATTACCGCCCCCCCGCCCCGCGCGGGGCGGGAGGGACTAATATATCGTTAGGCGCTCAATTAAGCCTATGTGATGATTTATTTCGCTTTTGTTTTTTCTAAGCTTGACGGAGGCCGGTAAAGGGCCTATGCTAGCAAAGTCAATTTTCTCTGGAGGCCATTTCCATGGTTACGATAGCCCCGTTCAAGGGGGTGGTTTACGGTGACTCTGAGCTTCAAGCCAACGGCCAGGATCTGTTCGCGCCACCTTATGACGTTTTGACCAAAGCCCAGAGGGCCGAGTACCTTAACAGCCATGCGCATAACTTTCTCCACATCGACCTGGGGGAGGTTTTGGAAGACGATCCCGATCCCATGAGCTGGCACGCCAGGGCGGCCACGACTCTGACCTCGTGGCTCACGGGCGGCGTCCTGAGCAGGAGGGACACGCCGTCGATGGTTCTCGTGGATACCGAGTGGAAGCACCCGTTGACCGGGAGGCGCCTGACCCGGCTGGGGTTGATCTGTCTGATGCGCCTGGAGCCCCTGGACGGGGGCGGGAAGGTCAGGCCCCACGAGAAGACCTTCAGTTACCATAAGATGGAACGCCTGGATCTGATGGAAAAGACGGGGGCCCAGCTTAGCCCGGTCTTTGGCTTCTTTCCCGACCCGGAGGGCAAGATCCTCCAATCGATGTACGGCATGATGGGCGACTCGGCGGACCTGAACGTGACCGAGCGCGCCGGCATGACCCATCACGTGACCTTCGTCCAGAGTAACGACAGCCTGTCCGGGCTCGTGGCCGGGTTCGCCGACACCACCGTGTACATAGCCGACGGGCACCACCGCTACGAGACGGCCATCAAGTACCGGGAGAACGTTTTGGCCGAGCTGGCCAAAAACGGGCAGGAGCCGCCCCCCAACTCGGCCATCGACTACGTCATGATCTATCTGTCCTCCATGGCCGATCCCGGCCTGTGCGTCCTCCCGACCCACAGGGTATTGTCGTGCTGCGATCTCTCCAACGACGAGATTTTGAAGGCCCTGGAGCCCTACGCCGAGGTCAAGGCCTTCCCCAAGCCCAAGGACGGGTCCAGCGAGTCCCCCCTGCACGAGCTGCTGAAAAAAATGGGCCGGGACGACGCCAAGGGCCTGACCGTCTTCGGGCTCTGCCTGCGGGACACCGACACCTATTATTTCGTCAAGGTCCGGGAAAGGGTCAAGCACAAGCTGATCAAGGCCAAGCCCGAGGACAAGAACCTGCTCGGCCTGGACGTCTCGATTTTGACCAACGTCATACTCAAGGAGGCCCTGGGCTACACCGAGGGCGACCTGGACGACCCCAAATGCATCTCCTATTTCTCCTCCGTCAAGGAGGCGGTCGACGCGGTCAACGAAAACGGCAACCGGGCGGCCTTCATCCTGAACGCCACCAGCCTGGGGGAGATCATCAAGGTGGCCGAGGACGGCATGACCATGCCCAGGAAGGCTACCTATTTTTACCCCAAGGTTTCCAACGGCATAGTCCTTAACCTCATAAACCCCATGGACACCTTGCCGGATCCGCTAAAGTCCCAGAGCCCCGGGATGGGCCCGGTCAGCGATTTTTAGGGGGTGGCCACGGAAAGCCAACCGGCCGGGGTGGCCGGGGACCCTTTGGGCGAGGAGAGGGCCCAGGCCAAGATAAACCTTTCGCTTAGGGTTTTGGGCAAAAGGCCGGACGGGTACCATGAGCTCATGGGCCTGATGGCGAGGGTCGGGCTCCACGATGAGGTGAGCCTGTCGCTCGCGGGGCCCGGCGGCGAAGACGTTTTGGCCTTCGAGGACCGGATAGGGGAGCCTTTCGGGGGGACCCTGGCCGGGGACGGGGAATTCGCGGGGCCGCGGAACCTGGCCCTGAGGGCCGTGCGGGCCTTCAGGGAGGAGACGGGCCGGCCGGGGGGCCCGGTCAGGGTCAGCCTGGTCAAGGGCATTCCGTTGGGCTCGGGGCTGGGCGGGAGCTCCTCGGACGCCGCGGCCGTTTTGAGGATTTTGGGCCGGAAATGGCCCGTGGGCGGGGAGAGGCTAGGGCGTTTGGCCCTGGGCCTGGGGGCCGACGTGCCGTTTTTCCTCGGGGCCGGGCCGTTTTGCTGGGCCGGCGGGGTGGGGGAGCGCCTCAGGCCTTACCACGGGCCCATGCCAGGGGGCTACGCGGCGCTGGTCAACCCGGGGATTAAATTGTCCACGGCCAAGGTATTCGCTCAATTGGGGTTGACATCCGGGCTAAAGGGTAGTATTAGTCTTATCGCGGAGTCGGTTCAAGGCGACGGGCAACCTTTCTGGGGGGTCAATGACCTCGAGGGGGCGGCCGTCAGCCTTTGCCCCGCGTTAAGCATGGTCCGCGAGGCGATCGCCAAGGCCGACCCGGCGCCCGTTCGCATGGGCTTGTCGGGCAGCGGGGCGACCTATTGGGCCGTGTACGGCCGGTTGGGCGAGGCCCGGGCGGCGGCGGGCTCATTGGCCGGCCAGGGCTTTTGGGTCAGGGTCGTTACCCTCGGCCCGTAGCGGGGACGGTAGGCGCAAAATTATCGAGAAAATTTTCGCGAAAATGGATCGTTAGGGCCCCGAAGAGAAAGGGGTTTGTTGGCCGATATTTAGTTTTTCGGCGGTTAACGTTGGGGCGTCGTCAAGTGGTTTAAGACACAGGGTTTTGGTTCCTGCATTCGAAGGTTCGAATCCTTCCGCCCCAGCCATATTTTTCTCTACCCAGCCAATCCCGTCGCCAGGCGAAAACCTTGGGGTCGATGAAACGACGAGAGTTTTGCCGACGATCTTGGCTGGTTATTGAAAGCTTGTTGAAAATGCAGGGGTTTTCGTAGTCTCGTCAATTTTCATCGTGACGTCGTTGTCCCCCCAATGCTTGACTGCGTACGTTTATTTGAAAAAGTAAACGTCTTTTTATTTGTACTGACCCATAGTTATGGGTCATTATATCGACGGTACTTCATGCCTAACGATATTGTGATGATCTCGGGCAACTCCAACGTTGGCTTGGCCACCGAGATTTGTGAGTCCTTGTGGCAGCCCTTGGGCGTGGCCCAGGTCAGGCGTTTCTCGGACGGCGAGATACTCGTGGAGATTGGCGAGAACGTCCGCGGACGGGACACTTTCGTCATCCAGTCGACCTGTAACCCCGTGAACGACAACCTCATGGAGCTTCTATTGATAATAGACGCCCTCAAGAGGGCCTCGGCCAGGAGGATCACGGCGGTCATCCCCTATTACGGCTACGCGAGGCAGGACCGCAAGGCCCAGCCGCGGGTCCCCATCTCGGCCAAGCTGGTGGCCGACCTTCTGACCGCGGCGGGGACGACCAGGGTTTTGGCCATGGACCTCCACGCCGGGCAGATCCAGGGCTTCTTCAACATCCCGGTCGATCACCTCTTCGCCGCCCCGGTCATTTTAAGCTACATAAAAGAAGCCTTCCTAAAAGAGGGAAGTCCTGATATAATACTCGTTTCGCCGGACGCCGGCGGGGTCGAAAGGACGAGGTACCTGGCCAAGAGGCTCTCGGCCCCGTTGGCCATCGTCGATAAAAGGCGGGAAGCCCCCAACGTCGCCAAGGCCATGAACATCATCGGCGACGTCCAGGGGCGCCGGGCCCTGATCATAGACGACATGGTCGATACGGCGGGGACCCTGACCCAGTCGGCCGATTTCGTCAAATCCAAGGGGGCCATAGACGTGGTCGCCTGCGCCACCCACCCGGTTTTTTCCGGCCAGGCGGTGGATTTGATCAACGGGTCGTCGCTGACCCAGGTGGTCGTGACCAACACCATACCCCTTAACCCTGGCGGGCGGGACGTATCCAAGATAAAGGTCCTTTCGGTGGCTTCCCTGCTCGCCGAGGCCATCAGGCGCATCCACCAGGAAGATTCCGTAAGTTCTCTTTTCATTTGACGAACCCGCGGACGATAGCACGTTTTTTCGGAGGAAATTATACCATGGGTCTCAACGATACCCTCGCCGCCTCGCCCCGCGAGGCCGGCGGCAGCAACCTGGCGGGACGCCTCAGAAGGGAGGGCCGGCTGCCGATCGTCTTTTACGGTCACGGCCTTTCGGAATCCCAAAGCCTCACGATCGATTACGCCCAGTTCAAGTCGGTTTTTTTGGGCACCGAGGGCAACCGCTTTCTCTACACCCTGGCCCCCGAGGGCCAGGAGTCGGCCCCGGCCCTGCTTAAGGACTACCAGGTCGATCCCGTCAGCCGCAAGGTCATCCACGCCGATTTCCAGAGAATCGACCCCCAGAGGGCCGTGACCGTCCAGGTCCCGGTGACCATGGTCGGCAAGGCCGCCGGGGTCGAGAGGGGCGGCCAGATGCAGCTGGGCGAGAGGGAAATCACCGTCTCGGGCCTGCCCGCCGACATCCCCCCGGTCATCGAGGCCGACGTGTCCGCCCTGGGCCTGGGTCAGACCATGCACCTCTCCCAGGTCAAGCTCCCGCCCACCCTCAGGCTGGTCAGGACCGCCGATTTGCCCGTGGCCATGGTGGCCGTGCCCAAGGGCCTTAAGGCCGAGGCCGACGCCGCCTCGGGCGTGACCCCCGGGGCCAAGGCCGCCGACAAGAAGGGCGACGCCAAAAAGAAGACCGACAAAAAATAGTTTCGTCCCCTTGCAAAAAAAACAGCCGGCCCCCCAGGGGCCGGTTTTTTCGTTGGGGGCAAAAAAATGGGTGGCGTTTGCGTCAAAAAATGGGTATATTTACGGCTGGAAACGGATCAGTCATGCCTTTTTTGGCCATTTTGACGAAAAATGGCCCAGCGATTTCCTCCGGCCTGGCCGGAGCCCCGGAATAAAGGAGACGAATATGGACGATTTTATGGAGCTCGCCTTAAAGCGCCAAAGTTGCCGCCAGTACCAGGACAAGCCCGTCGAGCATGACAAGCTGCTCAAATGCGTCGAGGCCGCCCGCCTGAACCCCTCGGCCTGCAATTCCCAGCCCTGGAGCGTGGTCGTGGTCGAAAGCCCCGACGTCGTGCCCGAGGTGGCCAAAACCACGATGCAGCTTGGCATCAACGAGTACATCGGGAACGCCAAGGCCTTTTTCGTGATCGTCGAGGAGTACGCCAAGCTCATACCCAACGTAGCCAAGGTCCTCGACAGCCAATACTGGGCCAAGGGCGACTTGGGGGCCTTCGCCTACGCGCTGTGCCTGCAGGCCGAGTCGCAGGGCATTGGCACGTGCACCTTGGGCGTTTTCGACCGCCCCAGGCTGCGGGAGCTTTTGTCCATCCCCCAGGATAAAAACATCTTCCTGGTCATCGCCGTCGGCTACCCGGCCAAGGATCACGTCAGAAACAAGCAGCGTAAGCCCATCGAGGAAATCGTCCGTTTCGTCTGAGCCTAAGGCCCCCGGACCAAAAAAGCCATCGCCCCGTCGATGGCTTTTTTGGTTCGGGGCCGTAAAAATTTTTTGACGATCGGGGTTTTGGCCGGGGGCCATTCGGCCGCCTGGCCGATGGCCAAGGGACGGTTTGGGGGCCGAATGGCGGCGGCGGGCCGGGATTAAGCGGTCGTAATGTTGACTGATAGTCAATAAATTGGTTAGTCAGTGCGTAAAACATTTGTTGAAAAATGTCTAAATTTTTTGACTGGTGGGTTAGCCCCGGCCCTTTGGCGATTAACCGGGGTTGCTTGGATCGGGCCACGGGAGGGGCCGGAAAGTGCGCGATAATTGCCGTATTTAGAAATAGTTATCGCCGCGTGGGCCCCATGGGCCAAAATGGGGGCCGGGGCCGCCCAAGGCGCGTCAGTCCCTTTGGGGTCAAAAAAGTTTGAAAAAAAATCTTGACAATGACTTTCGCTGTGGTATACTGCCTTTCACCTAAACGGATCGGTCGCTTCCCAAGAGCTTAAATATTGAGACGGGCAAATTTTGTTTAGATATTTTGTTGGCCCAAAGGTCCATTTTCGCCCGGATCCCGGCGGATGGGCCAATCGGTTCGAAACGAGAGATGGCCAACGGCCCGGAGCGGATAACGTTCCCGGCCCGAACCCCTGGAATAAAACCATTGTTTCGGGGGGCTGGATTAACCCCAAACCCTGGGAATGGGTTTTTTTGTCTTCAATCCAATCTCACCTTATCACAGATGGTGGTGGCTTTCCGACCGCGTACCTAGGTTGGTCCCGGAAGCCGTAGCCAGGCCCCGGCCGCTGAAGATCCCTGTGCCGGGGGAAAATCAAGAATTCCAAAATTACGGAGGAATCTTTCATGGCTTTAAAATGGCAAGACTTGACCGCCAAGGGCGCCAAGGATTACGAAATCGCCGAGGCGGCCGAAGCGTCTCAATTGAGGAAAATTAAGGACGTAGCCGCCGGCATCGGCCTCACCGATGACGAGGTACTCCCTTATGGGCATTATATCGCCAAAATCGACTACGCCAAGGTGCTTAGCCGTTTGGGCAATAAGCCCGATGGCAAATACATCGACGTTACCGCCATCACCCCGACCCCCTTGGGCGAAGGCAAGTCCACCACCACCATGGGCCTGGTCCAGGGCATGGGCCACCTCGGCCTGAACGTCACCGCGGCCATCCGTCAGCCCTCCGGCGGCCCGACCATGAACATCAAGGGCTCGGCGGCCGGCGGCGGCATGAGCCAGTGCGTTCCCCTGACCCCCTTCTCGCTGGGCCTGACCGGCGACATCAACGCCATCATGAACTCCCACAACCTGGCGATGGTGGCCGTCAACTCCCGCATGCAGCACGAGCGCAACTATGACGACGCCACCCTGGCCAAGCGCGGCCTGAAGCGTCTCGACATCGACCCCACCAGGGTCGAGTTCGGCTTCATCCTTGACTTCGCCGCCCAATGCCTCCGCAAGATCATAATCGGCCTCGGCGGGAAGCAGGACGGCTACCTGATGGAGTCCAAGTTCGGCATCGCCGTCAGCTCCGAGATCATGGCCATCCTGGCCGTGGCCGCCGACCTCAAGGACCTGCGCGCCCGCCTCGGCCGCATCGTCGTGGCATACGACAAGAAGGGTAACCCCGTCACCACCTCGGATCTCGACGTGGCCGGGGCCATGACCGCCTGGATGGTCGAGGCCATGAACCCGAACCTCATGCAGACCCTCGAGGGCCAGCCCTGCTTCGTCCACGCCGGCCCCTTCGCCAACATCGCCATCGGCCAGAGCTCCATCGTGGCCGACCGCCTGGCCCTTAAGCTCTCCGACTACCACGTGACCGAGTCCGGCTTCGCCGCCGACATCGGTTTCGAGAAGTTCTGGAACCTCAAGTGCCGCTTCTCCGGCCTCATCCCCAACGCCGCGGTCATCGTGGCCACGGTCAGGGCCCTCAAGTGCCACGGCGGCGCGCCCATCCCCGCCCCCGGCAAGCCCCTGCCCGAGGAGTACAAGGTCCCCAACGTCGGCCAGGTCGAGAAGGGCTGCGAGAACCTCCTCCACCACGTTAACGTGGTCAAGAAGTCCGGCATCAGCCCGGTCGTCTGCATCAACTCCTTCGTGACCGACACGGCCGACGAGATCAAGGCCATCCGCGACGCCTGCGTGGCCGCCGGCGCCCGCGTGGCCGTCTCCGATCACTGGCTGAAGGGCGGCGAGGGCGCCATAGAGCTCGCCAACGCCGTTAAGGACGCCTGCGAGGACGTGCCCAAGTTCAAGTTCCTCTACGACCTCGACCAGCCCCTCAAGGACCGCGTCGAGATCATCGCCAAGGAGGTCTACGGGGCCGACGGCGTGGATTACAACCCCGACGCCCTCAAGAAGCTCGAGGGCTTCCAGAAGGATCCGGCCACGGCCAAGCTGGGCCTCTGCATGGTCAAGACCCACCTGTCGCTGTCCGATAACCCGACCATCAAGGGCGTGCCCAAGGGCTGGAAACTGTTCGTCCGCGACGTCCTGATCTACGCCGGCGCCGGTTTCGTGGTGCCCGTCGCCGGGGCCATCACCCTCATGCCCGGTACCGCCTCCGACCCGGCCTATCGCCGCGTGGACGTCGATACCGAGACCGGCAAGGTCAAGGGCCTCTTCTAGCGAAAACCCCTTCGCCCGGCCGTTTTCGGCCGGCAAAAAAAAACCGCCGCGAAAGCGGCGGTTTTTTTTTACTGGAAGCGCAGGGCCTCGATGGGGTTTTGCCGGGCGGCCTTCCAGGCCGGGTAGAAGCCGAAAAAGAGCCCTATGCCCGCCGAGACGGTAAAGGAGAGGACCATGGAGCCCGGGGTCACCACCACGCTGGTCCGCCAGATGGCCTGGACCGTGTAGGCGCCGACCGAGCCGATGAGGAGCCCCAGGATGCCCCCGGTCAGGGAGACCAGGATGGCCTCCAGGATGAACTGGGTCAGGATGTCCCGGCGCCTGGCCCCGATGGCCAGCCGGATGCCTATCTCCCGGGTCCTCTCGGTGACCGAGACCAGCATTATGTTCATGATGCCTATGCCGCCCACGGCCAGGGAGACCGAGGCTATGGCCCCCAGAAGGAGGGTCATGGCCGAGGCGGTGGCCTCGGCCGAGGCCATGACGGCCGAGAGGTTGGAGAGGAAAAAGTCGTCGTCCTGCATGGGATCGACCAGGTGGTGGCGTTCCCGGAGGAGCTCCCTGATCTCCGTCTCCAGGCGGGGCATGATATCGGCGCTGTCGGCCTTGAGCATGATCATGCGGACCATGCCCCTGAACTGGCTCCCGGCCAGGTAGCGCTGGGAGGAGGTGAAGGGGACGATGGCGGTGTCGTCCTGGTCCCGCCCGTCGAGGCTTTGGCCCTTGGCGGCGAGGAGCCCCTCGACCACGAAGGGCACGTTCTTGACCCTGATCGTCTGGCCTATGGGGTTAACCGAGCCGAAGAGCTCCTTGGCCACGCTCTGGCCCAGCCAGATGGTCCTGGAGCCCGACGAGACGTCCAGGGAATCCATGGCCCGGCCCCCGGCCAGCTCCCACGAGCGCACGGTCAGGAAATCGGCGTTGACGCCCATGACCATGGTGTTCCAGTTCTGGCCGCCGGCCACCAGCTGGCTGTTGTTGTTGACGACCGGGGTCGAGGCCGCTACCCCCGGCAGCTGGGCGAGGGCCTCCGAATCGGACTCGTTGAGGGTGTGGCGGCTGCCCGAGCCGGAGCGGACGCCCCCGGCGTTCTGGAAGCCGGCCAGGATGACGAAGACGTTGGTCCCCATGCTATCGACTTGCTTCTTGACGGTTAGCCTGGTGCCCTCGCCCACGGCCAGCATCAGGATGACGGCGGCGACCCCGATGACCATGCCCAGCATGGTCAGAAAGGAGCGCATCCTGTTGGCCCCGATGGCCCGGACGGCCTCAAGCAGCATGGCTGGGAACATCTATGGCCTCCTGCGGTCGGTGACCGGGCCGTCCTGGACCAGCAGCCCGTCGTGGAACCTGACGAGCCGCTTGGCGTAGGCGGCGACGTCGGGCTCATGCGTGACCACGATCAGGGTCAGGCCCTGATCGTTAAGCTCGCAAAAAAGTTTCATGATCTCGTCGCTGGTTTGGCTGTCGAGGTTGCCCGTGGGCTCGTCGGCCAGAACCAGGCTGGGCGAGCCGCACAGGGCCCTGGCCACCGCCGCCCTCTGCTGCTGGCCCCCGGAGACCTGGCTGGGCCGGTGGCCGACCCATGGGCCCAGCCCGACCCGGTCGAGCATCTCCCGGGCCCGCCTGTTTCTCTCGGCCCCGGGCACCTTGGCGTAAAGGAGCGGCATGGCCACGTTTTCCAAGAGATCGGCCCTGGGCAAAAGGTTAAAGCCCTGAAAGACGAAACCCAGGAAACGGTTTCGCCTGTTGGCCAACTGGTCGGGGCTAAGGTCGCCCACCGACTCGCCAAGCAGCATGTACTCCCCGGAGGTGGGGACGTCCAGGCAGCCCAGGATGTTCATGAAGGTCGATTTGCCCGAGCCCGAGGGGCCCATGATGGCCACGAATTCCGCGGGCTGGATCTCAAAGTCCACCCCGTGGAGGACCTCCAGGCCCCCGGCGTCGGTAAAATAGGTCTTTTTGAGATCCTTGGTCCGTATTATGGTCTGGGCCGGGCTCATGCTAAAACCTCGGCCTGGGGCCCGCCCCGCCACCGGACCCGGTCGCGCTCAGGAGCGTCCGGTCGCCCTCGGGCTGGTTCTCGCCGATGATGACCTGATCGCCCTCCCTCAGGTCGCCGGATTTAACCACCGTTTGCCGCAGGTCGCTCATGCCCAGGGTCAGGGAGACCATCCTGGGCTTCCCGTCCTGGCCCAACGCGTAGACCCGGCCATGGGTCTCCGTTTCCCCGCCCCCGGCCTTGGCCTCGGCCGGGGCGGCCCCCTGGCCCCCGCCCCAATGGCCGACCGCCCCATCGGGGGTCCCATCGGGAGCCCCATCGGGCGGTGGCCCGCTTGGCTTCTCCGCCGCCTGGGCGGCGGCGGTGGCGGGCGGGGTCTCGGCCCCGACGGGCCGGTAGTTTAAGGCCGTGTTGGGGACCAACAGGACGTCGCTTTCCTTGTAAAGCTCGATGTCCACGTAGGCGGTCATGCCCGGCAACAGTTTAATGTCGGGGTTATCGACGTCTATGATGACGTCGTACGTGACCACGTTGGAGGTTATGGTAGGGTTCAGGCGGATTTGCCGCAGTTTCCCCTTAAAGGACTCCCCCGGGTAGGCATCGACCGTGAAGGTCACGTCCAGGCCGGGGGTGAGCCTGCCGATGTCGGCCTCGGAGAAGCTGGCGTTTATCTGCATCTTGGTCAGATCGCCCGCGATGTCTATCAGGGTCGGGGTCTGGAAGCTCGCGGCCACGGTCTGGCCCACGTCAACGGCCCGGTTGATGATGACCCCGTCCACCGGGGCCACGATGCGGGTGTTGTTCAGGTTGTACATGTCCTGGGCCAGGGAGGCCTCGTGCTGGGCCACGGTGGCCTTGGCCATTTCCAGGTTGGCCTGGGCCGTGTCGAATTCCTCTTTGGGGGCCGATTTGGCCTGAAAGAGCTTTTCCTGGCGGTCGAATTTCAGCTGGGCCAGCCTCTCCTGGGCCTGGGAGTTGGCCAGGTTGGCCTTGGACATGTCGGCCTTGGCCTGGAAGAGCTGATCGTCCAGGACCATCAAAAGCTGGCCCGCCTTGACGCTGTCGTTGAAATCGACCAAAATTTCCTTTATCGTCCCCGAGATTTGGGTGCCGACGTTAACCACCATGACCGGGTTTATGGTGCCGGTGGCACCCACGGCGATGCGGAGCTGTCCCTTATTTACCCTCTGGGCGCGAAAAATGTTCTCACTCCGCTGGTCCCCGAGGAGCGTGGGGAGGGCATAGGCGAGGCCCCCGGCGATGATCAAGACGACGATGATTTTTACAAGTGTTTTCAGTTTCATAAGCGTATCGGGAGCCTCGATTTTTCTAGTGTTTCATGGCCAAAAATGCCTTAATCCTTGGCCAAAAAATGGTACGGTCCTAAATATTACGCAAAATCGGCGCCAATGTCCAAAAGGCTCTTCCAGGCCCCCGGCACGTGGGCCAGGATCTCGGTGGGGAATAGCCCCCTGTCGGTCAGCCCCGAGCTCGCCAGGTCCGCGGCCAGCCCATGGAGGTGGACGGCCAACGCCGCCGCCCCGAACGGCCCCAGCCCCTGGGCCAAAAGCCCCGCCGTGAGGCCGGTCAAAAGATCGCCCGTGCCCCCGGTCCCCAAAACCGGGCCGCCGGTGAGGTTGACCAGAAGCTCCCCCCCGGGCCCGGCCACCAACGTATGCCGGCCCTTGAGGACCACGACGGCCCCGGTCATCCCGGCCAGGGCCCTGGCCGCCCCGGGCCTGTCGGCCTGTATCTGGCCCGCGCCGAGGCCCAGAAGCCTCCCCGCCTCCCCCGGGTGGGGGGTGATGACCCTCGGGCCCCTGGCCGAGGCCAGCACCCCGGCCTTCCCGGCCAGGGCCGTCAGGGCGTCGGCGTCCAAAACCAGGGGTTTTTCCAGGCCCGTGGCCAGATCGAGCGCGAGCCTTTGGGCCTCCTGGCCCAGCCCCAGCCCGGGGCCCAGGGCCAGGGCCTCCCGGCCCGCCATGAAGTCGGTGAGGACGTCCGCCGCCTTGGCGGAGAACTCCCCCGGGAGGCTCTCGGGCAAGGCCAGGGTCATGGCCGAGGTCAGCTTGGCCTCCAGGATCGTGGCAAGGGACGCCGGATGGGCCGCCGTGACCAGACCGCAGCCCGACCTCTGGGCCCCCAGGGCGGCCAGGACCAGGGCCCCCGTCTTGCCCGAGGAGCCGCCGCAGATGACCGCGTGGCCGAACGTGCCCTTATGGCCCCCTCCGGGCCGTTCCGGTACCAGGCTTGCCGCGTACCTTCCGTCCAGGGCCTCGGCCCCTGGCCTGGCCCTCCCGAACATGGCCGGGCACAGGCCGATGTCGCCCAGGCGCACCTGGCCGCACAGCTCCGGGCCCCTCCCCAGGAACAGCCCAAACTTCAGGGTCCCCAGGCTCACGGTCAGATCGGCCCGCAAGACCCCGGGCCCGGCCTCCCCGCTATCGGCCGACAAACCCGAGGGCAGATCCACGGCCAGGACCCGAAACCGCCTCCGCCCGGCCGCCGCGGCCAGAACCCTGGCCGCCTGGCCCTCCAGGGGCCGGTCGAGGCCCGTCCCGAAAATGGCGTCGATGACCAGCCCGTACCTATCGAAGTCCGGCAAGGGGTCGTCGGCCGACTCGATGACCCTGACCCCCAGGCCCAGTTTTTTCAAAAGGCCGTAATTGACCAGGGCGTCGCCCGTGGGTTCCCTCCCCGGCTTCCTCACAAGGCGGCAATCGACCGCGTGCCCCAGGGCCGAGAGGAGCCTCGCCAGGACGAAGCCGTCGCCCCCGTTCTGGCCGGGCCCGGCCAGAACCAGGACCCCGTGGGTCCCCTTGGCCAGATCGGGCCAGAATTCCAGGGCCGCCCTGAGCGTCGAGCGGGCGGCGTTTTCCATGAGGACGATGCCGGGGAGGCCGAATTCATCCATGGCCACCCGGTCCAGGAGGCGGCTTTCCTGGCTGGTCGTAACGTACATGCGTTCCCCCCCCACCATGGGCCCCCGCCGGGGCCGGGCCTCGGTAATCGATGAATTTAAAGGCCGCCGTCCCCTTTGGGCGACTAGGTTTCCCTAATTTGCGACTCTTTCGCATTATGTCATAACCATAAAATTCCATCAACCGGCCAATACCGTCTTGTCGGGCCAAGGCGGTATCGGTGCGCCCCTGGGCCCTCGGCCCAACCATGGCCAAACCAGGCCGATGGTACGATTAATCCCAAATGGTTATGAAGGTGATAGATTTTTTTTGCACTATCCGGAATTCTATGTTTTAATCCTTTCGTTGAAGGCTTCTCCACCGAAAGGAGTCGACCCAAAGGAATAGACCATGGATAACGAACCATTTTTTTGTCTATTTTTGACAAATTCGTTAAACTTCATAATTAACCAGCGGAATGTCGGCTGTATTGAATGGTTCATTCAGGCATCAGCGGGCCATGACCGCACCGGGCGGCGTCTGGCTCGGCCTGGCATGCCGGGTCAGCGCCCGGGTGAACGGCGGCGCGCCGCCGTTGGCCAACGTCACGGCGCTTGACCGGGGTTATTGTCCCCGAAAAGAAGGGTGGGTAAAATGAAATCGCCTGGAATGGGAAAGAAGAACGCCAAAATTAGGGCCGCCATGGCAAAAGCCGAAAAATCCATGGCCGCCAAGGCAAAAGCCTGGAAAGCTGAAGGCGCCGCGGCCGGGCCCGCCGGGGCTAAGACTGGGTATGCCGAAGTCGCATGGATTCGGTCCGCGATGGCTGAATTGATAAAATTCCGGGACGAATTGGCGAATATCCAATGGAAGACCGAAGTCATTGTGGATAGTTTCGATGATTGGCGCGAACACATCTTACAGTTCTCGGAGCTTTCGTCCCTTAGGGGCGTACCGGGAAGCTCCCTTGGTATGGGAGAAGGGAAGATTTTTGCAAAAGTAAGCGAAAGCGATAAGAATAAGCTGATAATTTACCTTAAAGGTCTTGGAATCAGGGATTTGGAGAGCTTCAGGAGTACATTGGGAATATTATTCAACTCTGATTATGAGCATAGCGCTTTTCGTGACTTACGGGAGAAGCGCTCTGGAGTTAACCCAAATACCATGAGCGACGGGGACCGCAGGATATTTGACAGCTTGATGGCTTTGGACGAACAATTGAGCGAAATATGCGGCAAGCTCGGCTTTCTCGCCTGGGATATTGGCGAGTGCATCGGCTTGTGTCGCCACGCATATTCCGCCGGGCTCCTTTCGAAGGAAGACCTTTGGGCAATTAGCGTCGCTAAGGCGAGGTTCGCCTCCGAGCACTATGACGATTGGGGCGAATATGCGCTTTCCTATGCCAGCGGCGGCATATATTGTTTGTACCTTCGAATGTCGTGCTATAAATTAAGCCAGACCTTCGCAACCTCTTATATAAAGAAGCATTTCAGCCTTCTGCGGAAATTGACCGCGCCGGGGGGTCTTTGGCGCACGTCCTTCTGGCCGAAGTACTACGAGGGTGGAAAGAAATGCCTTATTCACCCCAGGGATCTTCGCATATTGATTCCCGAGTATATCGTGGCTTCCAAGGTTTTACGGGCTCATTTGTGTCCCGGTTTCGCTTTCGCGACGAATGTACTCGCTCGCGCCACGGACCGCATCATGGTGGACGGCGCGAAGGTGGGACTCATGTATCGCGAGTCGCCTCGAATAGTTGAGGACAGCGGTTGGCGCTTCGCCGCCGGTGACGAAAGCTATGATTACAAGCGCAAGCGGAAATACTTCCCCGTATTTCACCTAAGCACGATCAGCAATTATGATCCGGATATCATCGAATTTTTGAATATGGAAACCGGAAGCGTGCTGCGACGAACCGACGGGGGCCCGCTGCATCCGGTTGATGGCTGATAAGCGCTCGCGAAAGACCCGCGCTTCCGGCGCTCGCGGGCGTGACGGCGGGGCGCCATATTTCTTCTCGGGCCAAGGCGCGATCGTGGTTCATTTTTTAATCCATACCACGGTCATGACCGTCCCTTGCTTAACGCCGTATGGATTGATAGACTGTTCATTGACCCTGATCGCCGTTTGGCCGGCCCCAAGCCGGCCCTCCCAGGGTCCCCCCGAAAGCCCCCATCCCGAGGCCTTTGGGGCCGCCAAAAACCGCCCTTCGTTTCCCCTGGCCCCGGGGCCGGGGCGCTTTCGCGGGAGGTGGCCAAATAACCCACGGTCAAGGGCTTCCGCCCTTAAAACCTAATCCCTCCCCATGGCCAGGCCTAGGGGATCACTTGGGGAAGACCCGATGAGCTTTAAGCCTTTGATTTTGGACGATCGACCCACTTTCGTGGAAATGGAAAAGCGGTACCCCCTTTACACCTCGGACGCAAATTTCACCAACATGTTCATCTGGCAGGGGTTTTATAATTTCTCGTGGACCACCGCCCACGACTGCCTTTGTTTGATCTCCCATCCAAGCGGGGGGACACCCTTTGCCATGCCGCCTCTGGGCCCACCGGAAAATAAGCTTAAGGCGGTAGAGTTTTTGATCGAGAACATGGACGAGCCTAGGCTCTCAAGGATTCCCGGGGAACTGACCGAGGCCGTGAGAGCGGCCCACCCAACCTGGCGCATCGAATCCAACGCGGATAACGACGACTATGTTTATTTGGCCGAAAAGGTAATAAACTTAAGCGGCCGGAGGATGCACCAGAAAAAAAACCATTATAATGGCTTCGTGAAAAGTTACCGCCACGAGCTGGTAACCATAACCCCTGACCTTCACGACGAGCTGGTGGAGGTCGAGGCCAAGTGGCTGATCTCCAAGACCGAGAAGATCGGCGAGGAGTCCCACCTCCAGATAGAGAAACAGGCCGTCCATTTGCTCCTGGAGCATTTCTCGACCTTAGCCATCCAAGGCCTGGCCATACGGGTGGAGGGCCAGATAGAGGCCTTCTCCCTCGGCGAGTCCCTAAGCCCGGACACGGCCCTGATCCACGTGGAAAAGGGCAGCCCGACCATCCGGGGCATTTACGTGGCCCTGTGCTCGAGCTTCTGCCGGGTGGCCTTTTCCGACAAGACGTACATCAACCGGGAGCAGGACCTGGGCCTGCCTGGCCTTAGGTGGTCAAAGGAATCCCTCAAGCCAGACCATATGAGGAAAAAGTTCGATATTTGGCCCCTTTAGCCTTCGGTGCCTTCGAAGCCTACCTAAGCCTTCGAAGTTTTCGAAGCTGTCGAAAATATTTCGTGGCGTATCATGGATCGTTTGACGGGTGCGCCCTCAGGGGCGCCGGGGAGACATGTATGTTCAAAACCTCACCAGCCGACTGGCTATCAAACTGGTCAGCCAGAGGTATCATATCGATTTCGTTGGCCCTTTCCCTCGCCCTTGTCGCCGCCTGCGGCGGGGTCTCCGAGGAGGATCTCCAAAACCTCAAGGCCGAGAACCTGGCCCTGGAAGCCGAGCTCGAGCAGGAAAAGCACCAGTCCGACGTCCTGAACCGGGCCCTGACCAACGCTTACCGCGAGAGGGACCGGCTGGTCGATCTCCTGAACGCCCAGCCCCAGGTCCCCGAGCCCGACTCCGCCGAGGTCGCCGCCGCCACCGAGGCCGCGGCCACCGAGGCGGCCACCGAGGCCGCCACCGCCCAGGCCGCGGCCGCCGCCCCCGCCGCCGGGGGGGCGGGCGCCCAGCCGGGCCAGACCCCCGCCGCCTCTGGCGATGTCTACGTCGTCCAGACCGGGGACACCCTAAGCACCATCGCCCAGCGGCATAATACCTCCACGGAGATCTTATTGGCTTTAAATCCCTACCTTACGAACCGTAACAACTTCATGGTTTGGGAAAACGATAAAATACGATTGCCAAGATAACTAATAGCGATTCCGACTATAAATTACCCCTATGATTAGATTTTTATACATAATTACCCTAGTGCCGCTTATCAATCTCTCGTTACGCTTTGCCCTTAAGGCCGCGGTCGAAGGATTGGGCCTTAAGGGCCAAACCTTCGACCGCGGCAAGGCCGGAACGCGCGCCGGGAAACAAATTTGCGACGATTATCCCCTAGGCATACATGATATCGCTCTATAGCGGAGACGATATTCGCCCACCGATATGCCTTTTTTGCCCTTACGCCGAAAAATAATTTTCCCTGGTGAAAAAGGACTAAATTTGACCGACGGTTCCATCGGGTTCCCGCCAAAAGAACTACGAGAGTCCCTGGAACCAACGATTTATCGGCCCGAAACGTTTGATTTCCCGGCACCGGTCGCCCATAACAAGCTGTAATTGCCACGCCGGGAATCCCGGGGCAATTACCGCAAAAAATTTTTTTTATGGCTGGGGTATGCCATCAGCCATAAAAGCGTGCCGTAAGGACCATTGATTGCGTACCAAAGTCAGGCCAAAAGGGGCGACGGTTAAGGCTAAATCCCATGCGAGACAGATCGGAGTTTAAAAAAGCCAAGCGGGTGGTCGTCAAGATCGGTAGCTCCCAGCTGTGCGAGCGGGAGTCACTGTCCTACGATCGCTTCCGGGCCCTGGCCAACCAGGTGGGCCAGATCCGGCGGCGGGGCGTCGAGGTCATTTTGGTCACCTCGGGGGCCGTGGCCGCCGGGATGACCAAGCTTGGCTTCACCGCCCGGCCGACGACGGTGAGGCTCAAGCAGGTCTGCGCCTCGGCGGGCCAGGTCAGCTTGATGGCCGCCTGGGACAAGGCTTTGGCGGTTTTCGATCTCAAATGCGCCCAGATACTTTTGACCGCCGACGATCTGGCCGACCGGCGGAGGTTTTTGAACGCCCGAAACACCATGATTTCCCTGGTCGATATGGGGGTGGTCCCCATCGTGAACGAAAACGACACCGTGGCCGTGGAGGAGCTCAAGGTTGGCGACAACGACACCCTGGGCTCGATGGTGGCGAGCCTGGTGGAGGCCGATCTGTTCATCAACCTGACCGACACCGACGGGCTTTACGAGAGCGACCCCCGCTCCGACCCATCGGCCGCCCTGGTCAGGGAAGTGAGCGAGGGTTGCGGCCCCGGCCTGGAAAGGCTAGCCGGGGAGGGCGGGCCCCTGGGCGCGGGCGGCATGTACACGAAGGTCAGGGCGGCCTCGCGGCTGGCCGAACGGGGGCTCGCCAGCGTCATAGCCAACGGCCGGGCCAGGGACGTTTTGGCCCGCCTGATAGACGGCGAGGAACTGGGGACCTTTTTCAGGCCCACGAAAAACCAGCGCAAGGCCCGCAAGCATTGGCTGGCCTTCGCCGCCAGGCCCAAGGGCGCCCTCTCGGTGGACCCCGGCGCGGCCGCCGCCCTGGTCGAGAAGGGCAAAAGCCTTCTCCCTAGCGGGATCATGAACCTGACCGGCCTCTTCGACGTGGGGGACCCGGTCTCCATCGTGGGGGCCGACCAAGAGGAGCTGGGCATCGGCCTTAGCAACTACAGCGCCCCCGAGGTGGAAAAGATCATGGGCCGTCCCAGCGCCCAGATAGAATCCATCCTGGGCTACACCCATTCCGAGGAAATCGTTCACCGGGACAACCTGGTGATTTTCAAGGCCGCCCAATGATTCACGTTTTTCGTTCGGGAGTATAATGGCCAAAGGCCGGCCCATTGGCCATGGCCAAGGGCGCCGGCTTTTGGGAGGTCGCCATTGTGGAAAAAATAATCGCCAAAGCCTTCGAGGAGTTAACCGAGTCGCTGGGGCTGGCCTACAAAAGGTCGGATCTTTTGGTCAGGGCCGCCGACATGATCTCGGGCTGCCTGACCCAGGGCGGGGTCGTCTATCTCTGCGGGAACGGCGGCAGCGCCGCCGAGGCGCAGCATTTCGCCGCCGAGTTCGTGGGAAGGTTTTTGATCGAAAGGCCCGGCCTCTCCGCCGTGGCCCTGACAACGGATACCTCGAAGCTCACGGCCATAGGTAACGATTACGGCTACGGGGAGGTCTTCGCGAGGCAAATAAAGGCCCTGGGGAGGCCGGGGGACGTATTGTGGGGCCTTTCCACCAGCGGGACCTCCAAAAACGTCCTTAAGGCCTTCGAGGTGGCCTCGGCCGGCGGGCTGGGGACGATTTTCATGTGCGGCGCGAAGATCCACGATCCCGGCGCGGCTGACCTCATAATCGACGGCCCGGCCCCCAACACGCCCAGGATCCAGGAACTCCACCTCCTCTACGGCCAC
Organism: Deltaproteobacteria bacterium; assembly: GCA_031278635.1. Lineage (GTDB taxonomy): Bacteria > Desulfobacterota > Desulfarculia > Adiutricales > Adiutricaceae > JAIRNQ01. Next base: position 27,432 of record JAITKA010000064.1, read on the forward strand.
GTCATCTGCCAGCTGGTCGATCACGTAATCGTGGAGGGCGGCGCCGCCGCCCTGGGCCGAGGCCGCTCCCGGTAAGGATTTTAATCGATGAAACCTAAGCTTCCCGAGCTGGATTTTGGCTCGGTCAGATTCTCGAGCCTAAAGGATCGCCCCTCGAAGGTTAACCTCACCGATTTCGCCAAGCCGCTGGTCCCGGGGGGTAGCTTCGCCGGTTTCGTCGATGGCCTGTCCGATATCCTGGCCGCCAAGGACATAAAGGACGCCGCGGCCTCGCTGGCCAGGGCCGCGAAAGACGGGCGGACCGTCATGCTGGCCATGGGCGGCCACCCGATCAAGGTCGGCCTGGGGCCGGTCATTTGCCAGCTCCTGAGGGGCGATCTCGTCTCGTCCATATCCGGCAACGGCGCGATCATGGTCCACGACACGGAAGTCGCCCTGACCGGGGCCACAAGCGAGGACGTCGCCGCGGGCCTGGGGAAGGGCGATTTCGGGGTGACAAGGGAGACGGGCGAGATAATCGCCATGGCCATAAACAGGGCCGCCGAAAGCCGCGAGGGGCTTGGTCGGGCGCTGGGCCAGACCCTGATCGACCTTAAGGCCCCCAACCTCTCGGTGAGCGTCTTGGCGACCGCCGTCATGGCCGGTAAGCCCGTGACCGTGCACGTGGCCATCGGGAACGACGTCTACCACATCCACCCCGCCTGCGACGGCGCCAACCTCGGGGCGGCCACCATGGACGACTTCAAGACCTTCTGCCGGATTGTGGCCACCCTTGGCCAGGGGGCCTTCATTAACCTCGGCTCGGCGGTCATCATGCCCGAGGTCTTCCTCAAGGCCCTGACCCTGACCCGGAACATGGGCTTCGCCGTCGATGGCCTTACGACCATAAACATGGATTTCATCAAGCAGTACCGCCCCTCGGTCAACGTGGTCGAGCGCCCCACCAAGGGGAGCGGCCGGGGCTATACCCTGATCGGCCACCACGAGATCATGTTCCCGCTCCTCATGGGCATGGCCATGGAAAAACTCGCCGCCATGGGTGAAACGTGAGAAAGGCTCTCGGCATCCTCCTGGGGCTCTTCCTGGCCCTGGCCCCGGGCCCCCTCCTGGCCCCGGGACCCATCCTGGCCCAGGACAAGCCCGCCCAGGCCGGCCTGGCCCCCGCCTTGGGCGAAAAACCCCTGACCGCCCGCTCGGCCGCCCACCTCTACGAGCTCATCAGCCGCGAGCCCCCGCTGAGCAAGCAGGAAATCCAGGCCTACGAGGAGCACCTTGAGTCCATAGTGGCCCTGGACGCCGATCCCTCCCTCATGCCCGAGATCCTGGAGCGAACGGGCTGGACCCAGGAACGCTTCACTTACGTGGTCACAAAAGTGAGCGTGGGCCTCTCCAATATCCTGTACCCGGAAAACCCCAGGCTCATAAACGCCCCCGATTTCGTCAACCCCACCCCCGCCGAGAGGGAACTGATAGTCGATCGCCTCAAGGAGCTGGTCAAAGGCTACCAGAACCTCGCCAAACCCAAGCCCGTGTCCAAAGGGAATCGATAATCCCAAGCCTTCGGGGGGCTTGCCCTTTGGCCGGGCCAAAGGGCAAAAATAAGCCCTATTGTCTCTCCAGCTCGGCGACCCTGTCCCTGGCCTCCAAGTTCCCGTTTTTAATGGCTAATTTGTACCATTTCAGGGCTTCTTTTTCGTCCTGGGGCAGCTCCCCGGTGTCGTAGAGGTAGCCAAGGTTATACATGCACCTGGCGTCGCCCTGGTCGGCCCCCTGGGTAAACCACTTTTTGGCCTGCTCGGCGTTTTTGGGGACGCCCTCGCCCTTGGCGTACATGACCCCGAGGTTATAGCGGGCGTCCATGTCGCCCTGCTCGGCGGCCATGGTGAACCACTTTAGGGCCTGGCCCGGTTCCTTGGGCAAGCCCTCGCCGAAAAAGTAGGCCAGGCCCAGGAGGTACTGGGCGTTCGGGTAGCCCTGGTTGGCGGCCAGCTGGTAATACTTGACGGCTTGCTTCATGTCCTGGGCCTTGTCCTTGCCCATTCCGTAAATCAGCCCCAGGGAATACTGGGCGGTCGGGTGGCCCTGATCGGCGGCCATGCGGTAGTATTTGATGGCCTCGTCGATGTTTTTCGTGGCGCCGTCGCCGTTCTGGGTCATGACCCCGATCTGGTACTGGGCCTCGGCGTGGCCCTCGTCCGCGGCCAGTTTCAGGTACTTGTAGGCCTCGGGCTTATTGGGGCTGGTCCCCTCGCCGTTGTAATACATGAGGCCCAGGAAAAGCTGGCCCACGCTGGAGCCGTTGTTGGCCGCGCTTTTGAAATACTCCAGGGCTTTTCCCGGGTCCTTTTTGACCACGTGGCCATTGTAATAGAGCGAGCCCATGACCATCTGCGAGCGGGGGTAACCCTCGTCGGCCAGCTTGGCGCTCAGGTCGTGGGCCTTTTTGTAGTCCCGCTTGACCCCGTTGCCGAAATAATACCTCTCGGCCAGCTGATCCCTGGCCACCAAATCCCCGCCGTCGGATAACTGGGTCAGCGTGGCCGCGTCAGGCATCTCCTGGGCCATGGCCAACGGACACGAAATCAAGGCGAGCGACAGCATGAAGAAAATTAATCGTTTCATAACCCACCAACGTATCGGCGCGCCGGCGCCGAAAAAGCGCAAGCGCTTGTAATGATGTGATTTTCCTGGGCGAGCCCATGGCAAAGGGCGGGGCCCGGGGCCCCGTCCCTCGGTCCCGTATCGAAGCATTATAGTACAGAACGGGAAAGAAAACCCGCGACCTAAAATTTCGCCGACGGTTTTTGCCCTTGGAAGGCCAAGTCCCCCGTCATCGGGGGTTTGTGGCCCGGTAGCAAAACTCGCAGGTCCGGTCGCCGGTCATGATGGTTTTGTCCCTCTCGAGGGTCACCCCGGGGGCGTAGCCTTCCATGAAGGCCCCGTCCCGCCCGCAGGAGACCAGAAAGCCAAGGTCGGTGAGGCCCATCTCCCGGTACATGTCGGCGTAGCCGCAGCGGGAGACGGAGTAGCGGAGGGTTTTATCCGTCGATTCGAGGACGGTCATGTCCAGGGCCCCGCCGCTGGACCAGAGGGGCAGGATTTGGGCGAAGGTCGTAAGGTCGGTGGCTACCTGGGACTGGGAGGCCTTTTGGCGGCCGGCGGCCCGGGCGTCGTTGACGATGGCTTGGCCGATGAGGCGCCCGGCGGCCGGTTGGCCATGTCTCTCGGCCAGTATCCGGTAAAAATATTTGACCAGGTCGATCTCGATGCGCCTTTGGGCCAAAATGGTCACCGGGGTTTGGCCCTCGAAGGGCGAGGGGGACGGGGAGGCCCCATGGGCGGCCAGGGACCGGCTGACTATGGACCGGGCCTCGGCCTCACCCAGTTCCTGGGCCATGGCCTCCTCGATGGGTTTGACGATGTTGGCCTCGATTTTCTTTTTTTCCGCTAGATAGTCCTGGCTGGTGGTCATTTGGGGATCCTTTCCCGGGGTGGGCGCAAAAACCGAAGAGGGCCGCCCCGGCCGGCATAACCGGGGCGACCCTTGGGTTAAAGGCCGGCCAGGGGCCGCCGGTGGGGCCCCTGGCCTTGCGTCGTTAGGCCTTCCAGAGGCCGTGGAGGTTGCAGTACTCGCGGGCCACGGCCGGGCCCTCGTCGGCCTGGAAGGTGACCTCGGGGGCCTGGCCGGGGGCCAGGCGCTTGAACTGGCGGATGCCGTTCACTTCCAGCTCGATCCACTGGATGTAATGCTTCTCCTCCATGGGGTGGGCCACGGAACCCACGGCCACCTTGTAGCCGCCGGGGACCTTGGTTATGACCGGGACGTGCTTTTCCTTGGCGGCGTCGGTGGTGTTGGCGATAAATTCCTTCATCGGGGCGGCGCAGCAGCTAAGGACGCCGGCGCCTTCTATGGCTACCTCGACCATCTGGCCGCAGGACTCGCATTTTAAAACATTACCAATCTTGGACATGAAACACCTTATTTCGTGTAATGGGTTTTAGAAAGTTTGCTATATTCCGTCAGTAAGCCTAAGGCCGGGGCGGGTGCCCCGGGATTGGGCTTAATCGTGCAGGAACTCGAAGTAGGCCGGCGGATGGGCGCAGGCCGGGCAGGCGGTGGGCGGTTCCGTGCCCTCGTGGATGTAGCCACAGTTGCGGCAACGCCAGGTGACCTTCTTGGGCCTCTTGAAATGGGTCCCGTCCTTGATCTCCCCGAGGAGCTCGAGGTAGCGCCGCTCGTGGTATTTCTCGGCCACGGCGATGGATTCCATGACGTCCCCGATGAGCTTGAAACCCTCCTCGCGGGCGATTTTGGCGTACTCGGGGTACATCGAGGTCCACTCGAAGTGCTCGCCGGCGGCCGCGGCGATCAGCTGGCTGGAGGTGTCCTCCTTGAGGCCGGCCGGGAAGGCGGCGGTGATGGTGGCCTCCCCGCCCTCCAGGAAGCGGAAAAGCCTTTTGGCGTGCTCTTTTTCCTGATCGGCCGTCTCGGTGAAGATGGAGGCGATCTTCACGTAGCCCTCCTTGGTGGCCACGGAGGCGGCGAAAGTGTACCGGTTCCTTGCTTGGGACTCGCCGCAGAAGGCGGTCAAAATATTAACCTCGGTCTTGGAGCCTTTCATTGAAGTCATATGACACCCGTGATTCGCCCCGGGCATGCGCCGGGGCGGTAATTTGGTCCCGGGCCCAGGGCCTTGGCCCGCGCCGGGAACCGTATGGCTGCCGGCCGCCAACCGGGGCGCCCCATGGGGCGCGGATCGATCGGCCGGTAATTGGCTGAATACGCTAGCTTTGGATTCAGGGGGCCCCTGGCCCCCGAAGGTTTTGTCAAGCCGGTAATAAGCTTAACTTGTTGAAAGCATATTAATTTTGGCGGGAGAAGTCAAATTCATATGCGGGGCCGAAATATTTCTAATGAAAAACAAGGGTTTAAATCGACAAAAAAAGGTAGCTTTGGTTTCTAATGACAAGGAGCGTTGGTCGGAAGGACGGAAGGGCGGAAGCCGGGGGTTATCGCGGACGGGCAAAAAACCCCAAAGGCCGGTCAGCCTTTGGGGCCGAGCCTGACCTCGATGGTTTTGGCGTGGGCGGGGAGGCCCTCGGCCTCGGCCAGGGCGGTGACCGTCGGGGCCAGCCCGGCCAGGGCGGCGGGGGTGAGCTTCTGGAAGGTCATCTTTTTCTGGAAGCTATCGACGGAGAGGCCGGAGAAGGCCCTGGCCGAGCCGCCGGTGGGGAGGACGTGGTTGGGGCCCGTGGCGTAGTCGCCCGCGGGGATGGGCGAGTGGTGGCCCAGGAATATCGAGCCGGCGTTCCGGACCGAGCCGAGATGGGACATGGGGTCGTCGATGGCCAGCTCAAGGTGCTCGGGGGCGTACTCGTTGGCGAAATCGAAGGCCTCGGCGAGGCTCGGGGCGAACAATATGGCCGCGTTGGAGAGGGCCTCCCGGACGATGCCGGAGCGGGCGAGGGTCGGGATGGCATCGCCCACCAGGGCCGCGACCGACTCGGCCAGGGCCCTGTCCGTCGCGACCAGGACGGCCGAGGCCTGGGGGTCGTGCTCCAGCTGGGACATGAAGTCCCAGGCCAGGAATTCCGGGTTGGCCGTGCCGTCGGCTATTATGAAGCCCTCGCTGGGCCCGGCCGGCTGGTCGATATCGACCTCGCCGAAAACGGCCATCTTGGCGGCCGTGACCCAGGCGCTCCCAGGGCCGACGATTTTATCCACCCTCGGCAGCCCGGCGAGGCCGTAGGCGAGGCAGCCCACGGCCCAGGCCCCGCCCAGCTTGTAAATCTCCGTGGCCCCGGCCAGGTCCAGGGCGGCCAAAATGACCTCCCTCGCCAAAAGCCCCGGGCCGGGGGGCGTGGTGGCCACGATCGTCCCCACCCCGGCCACCTTGGCCGGGACGACGTTCATGAGGGCGCTTGAGGGGTAGGCCGCCCGGCCCCCAGGTATGTAGACGCCGACCCTGGCGAGGGGCCTCGTGACCCGGCCGGCCAAAAGGCCCTCGGCGATTTCCGTTATCCGCATGGGCGGCCCCAGCTGCGTGAGGTGGAAGCGCTCGATGTTTTCCCTGGCCTTGGCCAGGGCGGCCAGGAGGGCCGGGTCCAGGGACGCCTTGGCCCGGCTTATCTCCCCCTCGGTGACCCTGAAGTCCCTGACGGTCGGGTTTTCCCTGAGGCCGGAGTACTCCCGGGCCAGCTCCCTCTCCGGGTCGGCCCGGAGGGCCTCGAGGATCCGGCGCGTTTTGTCCATGAGGTTTTTCAGGTCCTCGGAGGAGCGGGCCAGGATGGCTTTCCGGCGCCCGGGCTTAAGCCCGGACAGGGTCTCGACTGGTATCATGTCCATGGTTCTTTCGGGCTGGCGGCGGCCTCAGCCGTCGGTTTGGTTTTTCCCGCGCCTCTCGCGAAAAAAGGCCTGGATGAGGGCGGCGCAATCCTCGGCCATGAGGCCGCCCGCCACCACCGGGCGGTGGTTGAGCCAGGGCATCCCGTGGAGGCAAAGCCTGGAGCCGGCCGCGCCCCATTTGGGCTCCGGGGCCCCGTAGAAGATCCGGTCGAGGCGGGCGTGGATGGCCGCCATGAGGCACATGGGGCAGGGCTCGATGGTGCTGACCAGGATGAGGCCGCCCAGGCGGTAGTTCCCCTTAATCCCCGCCGCCTTGCGCATGGCCAGGATCTCGGCGTGGGCCGTGGGATCGGAGAGGGCGATGACCTGGTTGCGGCCCGAGGCCAAAAACGTGCCGTCGGCCTCGGCCACGACAGCCCCGGCCGGGACCTCGCCCTGGCCCGCGGCCAGCCTCGCCTCGTCCAGGGCCATGGCCATGAGCCTCGCCGTGGCCTCGGAGTCGATTTCCAGGGGCATCCGTCTTACCTAACGGGGGCCTCTACTTCCAGGCGCAATTTTCGCGAACGAACTTGAAAGATTCCGGCAGGTCGCTCACGTTGAAATAAGATTCTATGGCCTCGGAAGAGTCGGCCTTTTCGACCTTTACCAGCAATAGCCGGGCCTTCAGCAGATCCTTTATGAACGATTCGGGATTCGGGACCATCAGGGACTGGGAGTTGGCCGTTAAATTCCACTTGCCGTTTTTCATCTTGCCTTCGTCATACTGGTACTGGACGTTAAATTTCTTGCCTTTTTCGCTACTTAATGGGGTATCGAAGGCAAAGAAGGTGAAATTTTTCCCCCCTTGGCAACCGACGTGCACGGTGGCGCTGTCCAGGGTCACTTTGGTCATGTGGCTGGAAAAGGAGCTCTTGGCCACGAAGGCCGTGGCCGGGACCCCGGGGTTACCGTCGTCAAAAAGGGCGAACCAGTCGCCGATATTTTTTTCGGTATATTCCGCCTTAATTTGACCCGCCTGGGCCAGTAAAAAGAAGGCGATGAAAAACGAACAGAAAAGTTTCACTATCATAATTTGACTCATGACTTTAAGTGTCAAGAAAAACAGGTCAAATGAGAACAATATTTGCTAAAAGTTTAACCATGGCCATACTTTAGCACATAGGCTATTTTATGTCAAGGCCCGGACGATCCCCCCTCCCCCGCCAAAGGGCGGCGGGGGAGGGCGTTTTCGCTTATGGGCATTATATGGTAAAATAAAGGCGGTAATAAGGCGGCAACAATATTCATTTTTCGTCGCTTTTGGTTATTTTTAAAATAATCAGATAGATACGGGTGAGGGTTTGGCCCGGGAGGGCGGGCGAAACGCCCTTGGTTCGGCAATCGGGTGATTGGGGGAGAGAAGGGGCGGCCGCTAATTTGGGGGGTGGGCAAAAGAGAGAACTTTTTGTTCTTTTATAAGCTCAAACGCATTCATCCGCCAGGCTAAAGTCTGGCGGATGAATGCGATTGGGCTCATAAAATCCGATGAAAATATTCGTAGAGGGTTGCTTTAATGAATTATCTTTGCATTGCTATTGGGGGTGATTTTGGGGCATTATTACGATATTTATCAAGTCAATTTATCAATATAACTCTAAATAATAGATTTTTATTTGGAACGCTTTTTGTTAATTGTATTGAGCATTATTGATATATTTTTTGATAAGCTTTATTTATATATTCGACTTCAATATTAAATGGAGATTGTTTTTAGTGACGTGATTTCTTGGAGGTTATACAACGTTTTCTGCATATTCATTGGAAATGGTACAATATTTTATTAGCGGAAACATTAAATATGCCATTGTAAACATACTGTTGAACAATATTTTATGCATATTGTTAGTATTAATTGGCATATGGGTGAACAGGATAATTTTCGGAAAATAATGGGACGCGGGGGCCATTCGGGGGCTTGGCCTGGGGGGAAGCCATGGGCCGCGCCGGGCCCCGGAAACCGGGCCTCGGAAACCATGCTCCCGGATGTCCAAGGGGCGGTTGGCCACGCGCCGGGCCGGCGGGGGAAAATGCCGGGAGAAGGCATTTTGCAAAATTAGTGCCAATGCTTCAAGATCAGAGGGCTTTTTAGATAAATATGTGACGCTTTTGCCATGCCATCAAATAGAAGGTGGTTTACAAATTTCACGGCAAAGTGTAAAATAACCCTGAGCTTACTACAAGCGGGTGGGTTAAGCCCCACGGTAGAAGGCTGGTTGAAAAAGTCCGCCGTCCCATGAGTATCGCTGACAAAAAAACGCGCTAGCCGCGGCATTCCGTCCGATCAAAATTGGTTAACTAACTAGTGTTTGTTAACATTGTTTACAAAGATCGGTTTTTTGCCGTTGTGGTTGTTTTTGTGGTTGAATCGATGGCATAGCTTTATTTGACGATTATGAATTAATTAGGGCTTTTTTCATCAGATTGTTTAACATCTTGCGCTAAAGCGATTTATGTGCATATATATAGGGTTCCGACAACACACCTGGTTTGAGACCGCTCAAACCGCATTCCGCCTCGACGCTGGTCGAAGGTTACCTGGGTTATTTTTATGTCAGACAGGAAATACGAATTCTCGTGGGAACTAATCGGTGATTTGGACAACGCCAGGCCAAATCTGGGGCCAACCCTGCGCATAGAGGCCTATCGGCTTCTTCAGTTTTGCACCCGGGATATTTTGGAGCAAAGGTACGGGACTGAAGCCGCCGATGAGATCTTCTATCAGTCCGGGGCCTTAGCCGGTCGTAATTTCTACGAGAACGTCCTTGACCACAAGCCCACGGATATCCAGGACCTGGTCAAGCAACTTCAGACCCTGCTCAAGGACATCGGCATAGGCATCTTCAAGGTCGAAAAGCTCAGCGAGAACCTGGAGTGCATCATGACCGTTTCCGAGGATCTGGACTGCTCGGGCCTCCCCGAGCTCGGTTACGGGGTCTGCGTCTACGACGAGGGCTTCATCTCCGGCATCCTGGAGTCCTTTACCGGCCGTCCTTTCGACGTGAAGGAGATCGACTGCTGGTGCACCAACGAGCGCACCTGCCGTTTCGAGGCCAAGCCCAAGGCCCAGTGATCCTGTCCGTGGCCAGCGAACTTGTCGCCGGCCCTTACGCCCATGGGGGGCTGGTGCCGGTGGCCCCGGGCCGGGGGCGGCAAATTCGCGCCGGCGTCCAAGGTTTTATTTACGAAAAGGGAGGCTGGACGCAAACGACGTAAGTTTGGTCAGCCTCCCTATTAACGTGGCCAGTAGTGACTGAAACGTACCAAGAAAAGAAAAGGCTAAGCCACTTCACCAAGGCCCAGGCCGAATCGATGTTCAAGTTTCTTGAGAAGGTCATTACCGAGAGCAAGACACCTGTTCTACCCCCAGAATATGCCCAATGGGATACTTTTAATTCCCTTTTTCAGCACACCAGTGAGATAAAGTCGGCCCTGGCCAACTTCGCCAAGGGCGATTTGGACCTGCGGGTGGTCAAGAAAGGGGCCACGACCGGTAACCTCAAGGCCATCCTGGCCAATCTCTCCCATCTAGCCTGGCAGTTCAAGGTGGCCGCCCAGGGCGACTTTAGCCACACCGTCGATTTCATGGGCGAGTTCTCCGACGCCTTTAACCTCATGACCTCGAACCTCGCCCGCCACGAAAAAGAGATAAGCGAAAAGCAGCAGCAGCTCGCGGTCATGGCCGAGGAGCTAAAGAAAGAGATCCGCCACCGGGACATGGTCGAGGCGGCCTTAAAGGAGAGCGAGAACAATTACCGCAACCTGGCCCTCCACGATCCCCTGACCAAGATCTACAACCGCAGCTATTTCAGCGAGGCCGGCACCAGGGAGGTCGAGATAACCAGGCGCAGGGGCGACGAGTTGTGCCTCCTGATGATGGACCTCGACAAGTTCAAGCGCTTTAACGATACGTACGGCCACCTTAACGGTGACTCCGCCCTTATCCACATAACCAAGATAGTCCAGGAGATACAGCGCAAGACCGACATCTTCGCCCGCTTCGGCGGGGAGGAGTTCGTGCTTTTGCTGCCCCAGACCCCCTTCTCGGGTGGCAAGATCATAGCCGAAAAGCTTAGGTCCGAGATAGCCTCGCGGCGCGACCCGGCCCCGAACTGCTCGGAACCCATAACCATAAGCATAGGCCTGGCCTCCCTGACCCAGGTGGATACCCTGAGGGAACCCTCCTCGGAGGCGGTCCTCCGCGACCTAATCTCGCGGGCCGACTCGGCCTTGTACGACGCCAAGAAACTGGGGGGTAATTGCGTGTGCTATTACGCCCCGAAGGACGAACCGAACGTGTCCCACGTCCAGGCCGGCCTGGGCGTCAATAAGCTGTCGGCCTAGGGCCCGGCGGAAAACCGCCGGGAGGGCCACCGGGGAAAGAACGAAAGGACCGATGGAAGGCGATTTGGGAGGTTGCTTATCAATTTAAGTCAAAACGTTAAATAGGCAAAGAAGTAAAAATAACGAAATTCATGATATTTATGTGTGGCTTTTAGCCCTTCGAGGGGCCTTTTGGATAGTCGGGAATTTTCCTTTGGCCTCAAAATTAGTGACGTCGTGGCCTAGTGAATAGATTTACCCTGAGTTTAAAAATAATATTGAGTTTTGCCGCCGTGGTCGCGGCGGCCCTCGTTTTGCTGATCGTGGTCGTCGTGACCGCCGAAAGGGAACTGGCGACGGAAAGGGGCTTGTGGCCGGGCATGTGGGAGCTGGGCCACGTGGCCGGGTCCCTTGGCCCCGGGAGCGATCGAAGCGCCGCCGGGAACCGGGTCCGGGAGTCCCTGGCCCAGTCCCCCGGCAAGGGCGCCACGGGCCCCCTCGCCGAGGCCGGGGCGCGGGTTAACTCCCTGGCCCAGCTTCGCGAGGGCCTCGATCGGGCCACGGCGGAGTTTGGCCAAAAGAAAGGCGCGCTTAACCTCGCCGCCCTGGAATTGGCCCTGGCCCGGCCCGGGGACGGGGTCCCGGCTGAACTTTCCGACCTTCTGGCCTCCGTCCTGGGGCTAGGCGACAAAAATCCCCCCCAAGCCCAAGACGTCCAAGCGGTCAAAGGGAAGCTCGAGGCCTACGGGGCCAAGTCGGCCCAGGGGGCCGGATCCGCCCTGACCGGGGCCCTGGGCGGGCTTTCGCGGAGCCTGGACGACTTCGCGGCGGCCCTTGCGGCCCTGTCCAAGGCCGGGGCGGATCTGTCCGCCCAGTCGGCCGCCCTGGCCAAGGCCCCTGGGGTGGGGGCGAGGCCGGCCTACGGCCTCTGGCCCAAGGTCACGGTCGGCATCCTGGCGCTACTGGTCCTCTCGGGCGGCCTGGTCCTCCTGTTGATAGCCAAGGCCATAAGGCCCCTCTCCCGCATCCAGGGCTGGCTCGACAAAAGCTCCAGGGACGTAACCAAAACCTCCGTCTCGCTTTCGCGCTCCAGCCAATCCCTGGCCAAGGGGGCCGCCGAGAACACCAAGGCCGTTTTGGACGCCATCTCCAGCCTCGAGGTCCTCCTGAGCACGGCCAAGCGGAACGCCGGGCACGCGGGCCAGGCCAAGGCGCTGATCGACCGGGCCAAGTCCTTCGTCGACGAGGCCCACGAGACCATGCTCCATATCTCCGCGACCATGGAGGAGATAAAGAATTCCGGTGAGGCCAGTAGCCAGATCGTCAAGACCGTCGACCAGATAGCTTTCCAGACCAACATCCTGGCCCTGAACGCCGCGGTCGAGGCGGCCAGGGCCGGGGAGGCCGGGCTCAGCTTCGCCGTGGTCGCCGACGAGGTCAGGAACCTGGCCAACAGCTCCTCGGCCGCCGCCAAAAACACCACCTCGATTTTGGATTCCAGCCTAAGGCGCATCACCGAGGGGGCCGATCTGGTCAAGATGGCCGAGAAGAGCTTCGAGGCCCTGGTGACCGTATCCGACGAGGTGGCCAACCTCATGACCGGCATCACCGAGGACAGCCAGGGCCAGGCCAGGGAGATCCAGGACGTCCATCAATCCATCGCCATGATGGACAAGGTCACCCAGGAAAATTCCATGGAGGCCGCCGAGGCCGGTAACATCTCCAAAGAGCTTACAAGGCAGGCCGATCTCCTGAACCGGACCATAGCCCACGTGGCCAGCGTGATCACCGGCGCCGAGGGCGCCGTGGCCACCGGGGCCGGGCTTTGGGACGAGGGCCCGGGCCAGGGGCCCGAGGGGGGCCGGCCGGGAAAACGCTCCCGCCAGACCGAGGGGGCCCGGATCGGGGCCCCCGAGGCCGAGCCGGTGCCCGTGAAAAAGTCCTTCGGCAAACCTTCCCAAAAAGCCATGGACAAGGCCCTCCCGATGGACGACGATTTTTTCTGAGGCCCCGACGTGACTTGTTTGTCGTGACTTGTTTGAAGGCCAGAAATCTCGGTAATTCGTATCATATTTAAGTAATTTTAGGCTGCATATGGAAGTTTAAATTGTTGTTAAATCTAGCAAGGCAGACGGTTTAAAATTTTTAAGCAGAAAAAAGTCGATTATTGGCCTTCTAACTGGTGGCTTGTCTATAATTAAATATTGACTTACAACGAATATTAGTTACAATAAGACTAATATTTCGGCAAGATCTCCAAGCCGTTTTCCGACGCCTCAGGGCGGCCCCCATGGCCCCCCTTAGGCTTGGCGGTAAATTGACCCTAATTTAGGGTAACGAAGGGGGTTTTAACGGAAACGTAAATACAAAAAAGCAAAGAGTTTTTATCGTAATTGGTTAATGGCATATTATTGGAACTCCAAAAAGCAGAAAATTAATGGTCTTTAATTAGCGAAATTGTCTTGGTTAGGCCCCGGTTGATGCGATAAAGGGCGAAAGGTCTGGCGTAAGGCCTTGATCGGCCGCGGGGGCCCGGGATCCAAGGCGTCGGTTTAGCGTGGGGGAATCACTGACTTTTCGCGGTTTGGCTTAAGTTTCCAAACCCGCTTGTATTTTGGCAACGGGACCTATAGAATAATTATTTAAAGGTTACGTTCACTTCTAAGCCGCGTTTTAATCTTGTTGGTTCGGTGTCATTAAAGTAAGTGGACGGTTCCTCCGTTTCGCCCCCGTTTTCTATTCCATCGATAGGGTCCATACGTGGTAAGCCCAAGAACCCCCCCAACGATTAGGGCCCGCGGCCCGTCAAGCGGGCGGTCAAATAATAAACCCATGGAGTCTCCAGCCTTGCCAACCCCCAGGACAAAATACGTTTCGCCGCCCCGGCCCCCGGCAACGGGAAAAGGGTTATCCCTGACCGTGGCCTGCCTTTCCCTGGCGTTCATACTCTCGTCAGGGCCTTTGGCCCTGGGCCAAACGCCCGAGGCGGGGCCCCGGGGCCAGGCCGCCTCCCAGGCCGAGGCGGCGCGGTACGGGGGCACGACCGACATCGTTCTGACCAAAACGGTCGAGGTATATTCCTACGAGGATCTGACTTTTTCCATCGACAGCTACACCATAAAGCCAGGCGACAACATAGCCAACATCCTCAAGGCCCAGGGCGTGTGGCCCCAGCAGCCGGACCAGAAACGGGAGTCCCAGTTACTTAGGCTCGTAAGCGAGCTAAACCCGGTCATCGCCAACCTAAACCAGATCTCGTCGGGCCAGACCATCTACCTGCCCTCGTCAAGGGGCCTGGACGAGGTCAAGGCCCAGGCGCAGGCCCAGGCCGCCCTTTTGGAAAACCTCGAGGCCAACCCGGACGCCAAGAAGGTAGCCACCTACGAGTTGGATCAACCGACCCAGAGCCCGGCCAGGGTGGTGGTCAGGAGGCAGATGCCGCCCGAGGAGGAGCTGGCCGAGGGCGAGTTTAAGCTGTGGCCGGACGGGAAGCCCCCCGAGGGGCCGCCCGCCGAGGAAGCGGCCCCGGTCGCCCCGATGAACCCGATCATACCCTTCGTGGGCCAGGGCCGGCAGCCGCCCGCGCCGGCGCAGGCGCAGGTCGCGGCCAACCCCGAGCCCGCCGGGGAACCCCAGGCGGCGCCCGAGCCCCCGGCCCCGGCCAGGGCCCAGGCCGCCCCCGTAAGCGCGCCCCAGGGCCCAGGCAACGAGGGCCCGCTGGCCACGTCCGCGGACGGGACGGTCTACCGGACCGTCAAGGTCAGGAAGGGCGACACGCTGGAGAAGCTCCTGCGGCGCGAGGGCCTGGACAGGAACCTCATCTACCGGCATTTGATAAAGCTGACCGTGGAGCTGAACCCCGGCCTTAAAAACCCCAACCTCATAGTCGCCGGGGCCGAGCTTAGGATCCCCGCTTCCGGCGGTTACCTGGCCGGTTACGGCGAGGCGGCCACGGTGGCGGCGGCCGAGGTCGCCCCCGCCCCCGCGCGGACGGCCAAGGCCGAGCCGGAGCCGGCCCCGAGCCCGCCCAGCTCCGGGGCCAAGGACCCGGCCCCGGTTGGCGCCGGGAAATACGTGATACCGACCAAAAGGCTCCCGGCGGCCCCCCTCCCGACCATGGAGGCCTTAAACGCCCGGACGGCGCTGGGGATTATTTTCACGAGGCTGGGCGAGAAGCTGGTCAGCAAGGGCCGGCTGTTCATGCCCCTGGATGAGCCGCCCCATTTCGATATCGATACGGCGGTTATACCGATAATTGAGTTCAATAACAACCGGAAGATAATATTGGACTTTAATGGCGATATCGAGGCCGGTCTGATCAAGCGTTTTACGGATAAGTATACCGAATATTCCGTCTTCCAACCGGCCAAAAAGGAAAGCTTGGACAAGGCCCTGGAGCGCCTTCTGGCCTTGGCCAATTACTACCGCGTGTACGGGAAAAACCAAGCCTTCGAGGGCGGGCGGGACGTGAAGCTCAAGATCACGGCCGACTGGCTGATCTGGCCCTCGGTGGATAGCTGGAACAAGGGCCAGCCCACCATAGTCAACCTGGCCCCCTCGGCCGAAAACGGGACGCCGCCGGTCTGGGTCAGGTTCCTGAACGAGCACGGCATGAAGGTCATAGACCTCTTCCAGGGCCGCGTCATCGGGCCCTCGGGGGCCTCCCCGACCCCGGTCAACAATTTCACGGTCATCGAGGTGGACCAAAACCCCAGCGCCTTCGCCGTGGCCCTAATCAGGAGCCTGGGTTACTCGCCCAGGGTCGGGGTCACCGTCGATAACGAGAGGGGCAGGGTGGTCACCGGCGGGGCCGAGGCCAACCTGGGGAATTTCCCCCCGGTCTTCTGGGAGACCGAGAAGGGCCGTTTCATCTTGGAGTATGGCGAGTTCTCGACCGAGGATCTGCAAATCTTGAGGAAAAACGGCTTCAACATCATCTCCAGCCCCAAGGAATTCCGGCCTGTCCTGAAGGCCATACTGGACAGCGAGAACATAACCCTCGGGGGGAACCTGGTCCTGAACGGCAACTCGACCGGCGGGCCCTCGATAGAGCTGACCATAGCCGGCCAGAGCTTCCAGTTTAACGGGCGGTCGTATCTCTTTACGCCCGTTAGCCTTCCCGAGAACATGACTTCCCTGGACCCCAACCAAAACGTTGTGGTCCTCCATTACAAACAGGGGCCGGCCACGGTGATATCGGGCGGCCCCGCCCCGGGCCAGGGCGGCCAGGCCACGGCCGCGCCTACGGCGCCATCCGCCCCGGCCGCCCAAACCGGTCAGACCGATCAAGGCGGCCCGGCCCCGGCTTCCGGGGCCATGACGGCGGAGACTTTGACCGACGGGGCCGGCTCGGCCTCGATAACGGTCGAGCCATACTAAAGAGGAGAGGTGATCCGGGCCAAGTCGCCCGCGAAGTCCCTTCGCGGCTTTAAGCGTACGCACTCGAGATGAGTCACGATGGTTTGGCATTTTACCCTAAACGCCCAAGACGATACCTTGCCATTGCCACCGCAGACAAGGCTCCTGACTGCCGCGGGGATCGCCCAGGTGGAAGTAATCGCCACCAGGGTCCCCCCCCGGCCGGAACCCGAGGGCTCCGCCCAGGGCAATCCCGGCCAGGGCAATCCCGCCCCGGGCGGCTCGCCGGCCCAGGGCGAGGGGGGAAGCGACTGGCGGTTCGAGGTTGAGTACGGCCAGGGCCTGCTGAGCCTTCTGGGCGAGTACGAAAATTTCATCCCGAGGACGGCGGAGTCCTTCTATAACGGCTATTTGCACAGCCAGGACCAGGACGCCATCCGGAAGGCGATCACGGGGGCGCTGTCCGGGGACGCCGATGAGTTCGAGCTGCGGCATCTTTTGTGGGACTCGGACCTGGGGGCCTTCCGCAAGGCCATTTCCGTCGGCATGGTCACGGGAAGGACCGAGGATCGGGTTCAGGTATCGATACTCACGAGGCGCGACCAGGAACCCGACACCGACGCCCAGGTCATTTCCGGCGAGGCCCATGATCAGGGCGACGGGGAGATCAGCGAGGAGATCAGTAACTACCAGCTGATGCTCGATTCCATGCCCATGGCCTGTAGCCTCTGGGACCAGGACCTTCACCAGATCGATTGCAACCGGGCGGTCATACCGATTTTCGGCATCCCCGACAAGCGCTCGTATTTCGACTATTTCCCTACCCTATCCCCTCCCTTCCAGCCAGACGGTCGCCTTTCCGTGGAAGCTTTCCCCCAATACATACAAAAAGCTTTCGAGGAAGGTCAGATCAACTTCGAGTGGTTGTTTCAGACCATAACCGGCGACGCCATCCAGTCCGAGGTCTTCCTGGTCAAGGTCGACGGGCCCGACGGTGACTTGATCCTCTGTTATTTCAGGGACTTAAGGAAACTGCGGGCGGCGGAGGCCCAGGTGGAGCGGGAGAGGATCCTCCTCCAGAAAATCCTTGACAACAGCCCCGTGGCCTTTTTGATCAGCGTCGATGGCGACATCCGTTTCATAACGCCCTTCGCCCGCCAGACCCTGGGCCTGAACATCAACGAGTCCATCCTTAAGATTTACGCCGACGCCGACGAGGCCGAGCGGGTCATGCGGACCCTGGAGAGGAAGGGCAAGCTCGCCTGGCAGGAGGTCCAGGTCCTCGACAACCACGGGGAGATAAGGCACATGCTCGTGAACGCCTTCAAAAGCGAGTACGGGGGCGACATCGGCCTTATGTTCTGGCTCATGGACGTAACCGACATGGCCGAGAAGGAAAGGGCCCTCTCCGAGGCCAGGGAGGCGGCCGAGGCCAGCACCAGGAGCAAGAGCGAATTTTTGGCCAACATGAGCCACGAGATCCGCACCCCCATGAACGCCATCATCGGCCTGAGCCATCTGTGCCTCCAGACGGAGCTCGACACCCAGCAGTACGAGTACGTCTACAGGACCCAGACGGCGGCCAAGACCCTCCTCCGGATCATCAACGATATCCTGGACTTCTCGAAGATCGAGGCGGGCAAGATGGAGATGGAGCAGATCGAGTTCAGCCTGGACGAGCTCATCAGCGAGACCATGGAGATGCAGTCGCTCAAGGCCGCGGAAAAGGGCCTCGAGTTTTATTTGGACATCCCCGAGGTCATGCCCCACACCGTGGTGGGGGACCCCGTCCGGTTGGCCCAGGTGCTGAACAATTTAATCAGCAACTCGATTAAATTCACCTCGGCCGGGGAGATTGGCATCAAGGTCGAGTTTTTGGAGGAGATCACCCAAACGGTCACGCTGCGCTTCACGGTCGTCGATACCGGCATAGGCATGTCCCCGGAGCAGATCGCCAACCTCTTTACCCCCTTCACCCAGGCCGATACCTCGACCACCAGGAAATACGGCGGGACGGGCCTGGGGCTGACCATCTCCAAGCGCCTGGTCGAGATGATGCAGGGCCAGGTCTGGTGCGAGAGCGCCCCCAACAAGGGCAGCACCTTCACCTTCACGGTCCGCTTTGGCCTGACGAGGCCCTGGGTCCCGGAGATCAAGGCCCAGCCGTACAAGGATTACCACGCCCTGGCCGTGGACGATAACCCCTCGGCCCTCCAGATCCTGGCCAAAAACCTGGACAGCCTGGGCTTTAAGGTCTCAAAGGCCATAAACGGCGAGGCGGCGGTGAAAAGGATCGCCTCCATAAAGGACAAAAAGGAAAAATTCCCGGATCTGGTTATCATGGATTACAAGATGACCGGGTTGACCGGCGTGGAGACCTGGCTGGAGATTTCCCAGAACATGCCCAGGACCGTGGCCATCCTGACGGTGAACGGCCTTTGCCCCCAGGAGCTTCAGCACTCCGCCAAGGAGGCCGGTTTCAAGGCCGTCATCTCGAAGCCCCTTTCGCTGAATTCCCTGACCGGCACCCTCTCGGGGCTCCTGGACAAGGTCCCGCAGGCCCCCAAGGTCAGGAAACGGGCCCGGTCCGAGGCCAGCGAGCAGGTCGCCCACCTCAAGGGCTCCCTCATCCTTTTGGTGGAGGACAACGAGGTCAACCAGCTGGTGGCCACAAGCATCCTCAAGAAGGCCGGCTTCATCGTGAAGGTGGCCAACAACGGCAAGGAAGCCATCGACATGATCCAAAAGGAACCCTTCGAGCTGGTCCTCATGGACATCCAGATGCCCGAGATGGACGGCCTTGAGGCCACCAAGATCATCCGCGGCATGAACGGCTTCGCCGACATCCCCATCGTGGCCATGACCGCCCACGCCATGAGCGGCGACCGGGAACTGAGCATCAAATCCGGCATGAACGACCACATCAACAAACCCATAGACGTCCAGGAGCTCTTCAAGGCCATAGCCAAATGGCTCCCCGGCCGGGGCCCCCACGGACCGGCCAGCGACGTCCAAAGCGAGCCGAAAATCGGTTCCACCGGGGCCTGAGCGGCCATGCCTTCCCGGGATGGCGAAACCAAAGCATGTCGCCCATCGATCAAAGCGCGCCCTTCGAAAACGGGGCCAAGCCCTTCCCGGCCGACACGGCCCTGATCCTGGCCGGCGGCCGCGGGCTCAGGATGGGCTATGACAAAAAGCGCCTCGCCCTTGGGGGCAAATCGGTCCTGGAAAGGCTGCTGGAGGGGCTCGGTCCGCTTTTCGCCAAGGTATTGGTGTCCTCGAATGACCCAGTCCCCGGCCTTGAGGCGCTCCCCGACACCCTTGGCTCCGGCCCCCTGGCCGGCATTTACCAGGGCCTCCTTCACTCCCCCTCGGACTGGCTATACGTCATCGCCTGCGACATGCCCTTCGTGAACCCCGGCTACATCGCCCATCTGAGGTCGATCGTGGCTTTGGGGGCTTGCGACGTCTGCCTGACCTCCCGCCAGGGGGGCCGCTATGAGCCCTTTAACGCTTTTTATTCCAAAAATTGCCTAAACGTAATAAAAGAGGCCTTGGAAAGGGGAGAATACAAGATTCAACCGGTCGTGGACCGCCTGAGGGTGGCCGTGATCCCCCCCGAGATCGCCAAAACCTTCGGTTCCGAGACGATGTTTTTCAACATCAACCGCCCCGGGGACCTGGATCGGGCCGAGGCCCGCTTACGGGACGCGCCTCCCGGCCCGAAGGGAGACCCCTGATCCCCCCAAAAAAAATGGCGTCCCGCGACGCCCCTTTGAAGGCCGGCCGCCGATACGGCCTTTTTTCCTCCCGCATAAATTTCACTCCCATAAATTTCCGCGTTTTTAATTAAAACTCCCCCTCGCCCGGCCCCCGGGCAAAAAAATAACGCCGGGATTCGGTCGGCAGGTCTAGCCATGCCGCGTCCCGGCGTCGGGTCATGACCGGGTTCCACCCGGCAGGGTTAACTCAAAGGGTGGCCTGGGTCCAGGAGCCGCTCACGGCGGCCCGTCGCCTGTCGGCGATCTCGTCGCGGAGCTCGCTTTCGGTGACCAGTTCCAGGGCGTCGGTCAGGCAGACCCGGACGCAGGCCGGCGAGTCGGCCACGCCGGCGCAGAGGTCGCATTTCAGGGCCACGCACTTGGGCATGCCGTCGGGCATCGTCTGGCCGGTCTCGACCATGTCCATGGCCCCGAAGGGACAGGCCAGGACGCAGTTCTTGCAGCCGATGCACTTGTTGGCGTTGACCAGCACGCGCCCGGCCTCCATCCCGATGGCCCCGGAGACGCAGGCGGCCTTGCAGGCGGGCGTCTCGCACTGGCGGCAGTGGATGGGCGCCGTGACCGAGGACGTTTTGACCATGAAAAGCCTGGGGTTGAACTTGTAGTCGTCGTACCCGAGCTCGAAGAGCCGACGGCCCTCGTGGGCCACAACGCAGCTTATGAGGCAGGTCCGGCAGCCGATGCAGCGGCCGGGGTTGGCTTTGATGAAGGAGTTCATGCGCGGGCGTCCTCCCTTGCGATCCCCATCGAGGATCTGATGTCGGTGTAAATGCGCCGGACCTCGTTCTCGGCCCAGTCCTGATCCTCGATCCTCTCCACTTTGGCGGCGCAGTACTTATACTCCGGCGTCCGGCTGGTGGGGTCGAGGGAAGATATGGTCAGCTCGTTGCAGGCGCCGATCCACCACTGGTAGGTCATGTACACGGCCCCGGGGCGGACCCGCTCGGTGGGCAGGCACCTCGCGATGATGGCGCCGCGCTTGGAGAGGACCCTGACCAGATCGTTGGCCGAAACGTTCAGGGAGAGGCAGTCCGCGGGGGACATCTCGACCCAGCCCGGCTCGTCCTCCAGGTTCCTGAGGGTCCGGCAGTTGCCGGTCATCGTCCTGGCCGAGTAGTGGCCCACCTCCCTGACCGTGCACAGGGTCAGCGGGTAGTCCTTGTTCTCCACCTCCGTCGGGGGGTGGTAGTGGGCGGTCCCGAAGATGCCCCGTCCGTCGGGGGTGGCGAAATGGCCGCCCTTGTGGAGGTACATCGTGCCCGTATCGGCTGGGCCCTTGTCGAGGCAGGGCCATTGGACGCTTCCCTGTCGCTCGATCTTCCCGTAGGTGGCCCCGGTGAACTTCGGGGAGAGGTCGAGCATCTCGTTCCAGATCTCCTCGGTGTTCCCGTAGCCCATGGGGTAGCCCATGGCCGTCGAGACCAGGCAGATGATCTCCCAGTCGTCCTTGATGTCACCCACCGGTTCGACGACCTTGCGGATGCGCTGGAAGCCCCGGTCGGAGCTGGTGTAAACCCCGTCGTGCTCGCCCCAGGAGGTGGCGGGCAGGATGGCGTCGGCGAAGAGGGCGGTTTTGTTGAAGAAGATGTCCTGGACGACCACGAAGTCGATGGCCGCGAGGGTCTCCCTGAGCTCGGCCAGATCGGGGTCGGACTGGGCCGGATCCTCGCCGAAGATGTAGTAGGCGTGAATCCTCTTGGCCGGGTCCTTCTCGTGGACGACCCGCTCGGGCACCCTGGTCAGTTGGAGGCCGGGCTCGGTGGGCAGCGACTTGACGCCCCAGGCCTTGGCGAATTTGGCCCGGGCCTCGGGATCGGCCACCGACTGGTAGCCGGGAAAGACGTCCGGGAGGACGCCCATGTCGCAGGTGCCCTGGACGTTGTTCTGGCCCCGCACCGGGCCGGTGCCCGTGCTGGGCCGGCCGAAGTTGCCGGTGAGCATGGCCAGGCTGCAGAGGCTTTTGACCACCTCGACACCCTGGGAGAACTGGGTGACGCCCATGCCCCAGAGGATGACCGACCGCCGGCTCCCCGCGTAACGGCGGGCCGCCAGCCTGATGTCATCGGGGCTCAGGCCGGTTATTTCCCCCACCCGCTCGGGCGGGTACCCCAGGACCAGCTCCCGGAAAGCCTCGTAGCCCTTGGTGTGGTCCCTGATGAAGGCCTTGTCCTCCAAGCCCTCCTGGATTATGACGTTGGCCAGCCCGTTGGTCAGGGCCAGGTTGGTTCCCCCCTTGAGGGGCAGGTGAAGCTGCGAGATCCGGGCCGTTTCGGTGATCCTGGGATCGGCGCAGATGATGAAGGCGCCCTTCTCCCTGGCCTTGACGATCCTGCGGGCCACGACCGGGTGAGAGGTGGCGGCGTTGTAGCCGATGTTGAAAATGACCTCCGCGTCCTCGATCTCGGGGATGGAGAGCGACATGGCCCCCTCGCCGATGGTCTGCCGGGAGCCGGCGACCGAGGCCGCGTGGCAGATGCGGGCGCAGTGGTCGATGTTGTTGGTGCCGACGCAGGCCCTCATGAATTTTTGCATGAGGTAGTTGGGCTCGTTGCCGGGCCCCCTGGCCGAGGCGGCCCCCATGATGGAGTCGGGTCCCCACTTGGCCTTGACCTTGGTGAGGTTGTCGGCCACGAAAGAAATGGCCTCTTTCCAGCCGACCACCTCCAGCGGGGAGCCCTTGCCCCCTTTGCGGATCATCGGGGCCCGCAGCCTTTTCGTGAGGATTTTTGGGTCATTAAGGAAGTCCCAGCCGAACCAGCCCTTCAAACAGGCCTTGTCGTCGTTGGTCCGGCCCTGGACGGGGTGGACGTCGAGGATTTTGTTGGCCTCGACGTCCGTGGTGAACAACAGCTGGCAACCGGCGCCGCAATAGCAGCAGGTTGTCTGTGTCTGACGTACGGTCATAAGCGTCCTTTCGCCCGCGAGCGGCGGTATCCGTGCGGTTTTTGCCGATCGCCTCCCACGACGGTCGCCAAACCCCGCGTTTTCGCCCCAGGCGCCTCGCCACGCCTGAGCGGTCGTCCCGGCCTACCCTGGGGCTCCCCATGGCGGATCCCCTGGTTCCCCCCGGGCGGATCGCCCGGGCGTGAAACGCAAGCCGGAAAAAACGCCGTCGGGGAAAATCCGACGGCATGTTCTTATAATGCCCCGTATTCTCTGGTTTATTCATGAAAAGGACCATCGTCCGGGGCGGAAAGCCCGGCCAGGGCCGCGACCTATGGGCCCATTCCCGGTCCCGTTCAGTCTTTGGGAACCCCGCTTAGGCGATACCGTCAGGCAACGGGGTATATCGCCGTTTACCCGCGGGGTCCGTTTCTACTTTATAGATCCCTTGTATGTTTATATTGGCTTTTTTTATAAGTTCGATTGCCTTAGGTAAGTCCGTTAGATCTACCCTTAGGCAAAATCCGCAATCCGAGCCAAGCTCGGAGGGCCGTCCCATGACGGCGACCGGCAAATCCCCCGATAAAAGGACATCCTCGGCGGCAATCGTGGCCGCCGTGCCGTGAAAGGTGATTACCGCTTCCGTCATGGTTCGCTTATCCCAAAAGCGGCCCAAGCCAAGCCTTGGCCGGTCGTTAGCCCCCTATGCCGTACATCCCGACCGGGCCCTTGTAGGTTCGGTCCTCATCGTTTGGCCCAGGTTTGGCGGAACCGGCGAAAAGGTGGCCGGTGGGTTTACTGGCGGCCAAGCGCCCCATCGCTTCCTTGATTTCGTCGTCGGAGGCCCCCGAACGGACGAGGGGTTTAAGGTCCAGGCCGGTATCGCTGGCCAGGCAAGGCTTGAGAAAGCCATCCGAGCCCAGGCGCAGCCGGGTGCAACTGGAGCAGAAACCATGGCTCATGGCGCTGATAAACCCTATTTTCCCCTTAAAGTTTGGTAGGCTATAGTATACGGCCGGACCGTTCCCGATCTTGGCGTCGTCGGGGCTCAGGCGCCCAAAACGGCTTTCGATGAGGGCCATGATCTCGTCGGTCGGGATGCCCTCCAAGCCGGTAGCCACGCCCATGGGCATGAGTTCGATGAACCGGACGGCGAGCACTTCGTTCGCGGCCAGTCCGGCCAAATCGACCAACGTGGACTCGTTATGATGGCGAACCGGGACGCAGTTGATTTTAACGGGGATGCCCATCGACTTGGCCCGGCCCAAACCGTCCAAGACCGCCAATAGTTCGCTCCTGCGTGCCATTTTGGCGAAGATGGCCGGATCGTTCGTGTTAAGGCTAATGTTGATGCCCGCCAGGAGCGACGGGGCCCCATCGCCCAGGCGCCCCAGGAAGTCGGCCAGGAGCAACCCGTTCGTGGTGAGGGTGACTTGTTCCAGGGATGGTATCCGGTGAAGGGCCCTTAGGAACCACTCAAGGTTTTTCTGCAGCAAGGGCTCCCCGCCGGTCAGTTTCACGCGCCTGACCCCCAGTTCGCACAAGAGCGAGCAGAGGCGGAGGGTCTCCTCCAGGCGTAGGAACGAGGAGTGGGGTTTCCATTCGACGCCACCCTCTGGCATGCAATACACGCAGCGCAGGTTGCATCTGTCCGTAATGGAAAGCCTAAGGTAATCCATGGATCTTCCGGATGGATCCAACATCATGGTGAAAGCCTCGCGAGAGATTGGTTCTGTTATGGTTAGCTAATCTTGGTCAAAAAATTCACGGATAAATTTTTTCGTCAAAAAAAATCGTACTCTAGAACATTTTAAAAATTATTGGAATGTCTATGAATCAGCAAAAACACCTAAGTCCGTAAAACTAGGAAAATTTAGCGAATAATTCCCACGTATTTAAGAAACAAGCGTCGGAAATCAGGGGTTTTTGCGGCTCGTCACTGGTTCGTCAAACCCAGTTTCACTATTTCAACGATGTCCCCCACCGCCAGTCCCTTCAAGCCTTCCTTCATGTCCACCAGGCAATTGCAGCCGGGGAGGGAGAAAAGCCGGCCGGAGGAATGGTCGTCGGGCAGAAAGACCTCCGGCAGCCTGGCCTCGGTCGGTAAGACGAGGCGGGCCCGTAGAAAGCGCCGTGGGGAGCTTCCGCCCTTTCCCCCGGAAAAGGGGGTTTGGAGCACGGCCTTGGCCCGCGTCAGGGTCAGGTCGGGCCGGTGGGCCAACCTGGCCAGGGCCGGCCTCACGAGTAGCTCAAAGGTGGCCAGGGCGGCGAACGGGTTGCCCGAGAGGCAAAACATCGGTTTTCGGCCATGCCGGCCGCACATGAAGGCGTGCCCGGGTTTGAAGGCCAGACGGTGCACGTCCAGCTCCGCCCCGAGAAGGCCGAAGACCCGCCCCATGATGTCCTTGTCGCCGACGCTGACCGAGCCGGTGCTGATTATGATATCGAGGGCGCCCGCCGTCCCCGCGATAATCCGGGCGGAAGGCCCGGGATCGTCGGGGAGGATCCGGTGCGGGCTGGTGGCGAAACCCAACTCGGCGAGGCGGGCGTTAAGCATGATGCCGTTACTGTTGTAGATTTTGCCCTCGGCCAAGGGGCCGCCGGCCGGGGAGAACTCCTCGCCGACGCAGAAAACCCCTATGTTGGGCTGCCTGAAGACGGTGATCCTTTCGAGGCCCGCGGCGGCGAGCATGGCCAGGTGGGCGAAATCCAGTTTGGTGAAAGGTTTTATGAAGACCTCCCCGACCTTGATG
The DNA here is from genome assembly GCA_031278635.1 of Deltaproteobacteria bacterium. GTDB lineage: Bacteria > Desulfobacterota > Desulfarculia > Adiutricales > Adiutricaceae > JAIRNQ01. The sequence continues at coordinate 52,913 of JAITKA010000064.1, forward strand.
TCCTCGCCGCTGAAAATATAATTCTCATGCTTTCTGGCCGGTCGCGGGATCAGCGCCCAGCCAGAATCGACGGTCACGATCTCCTTGGGCAGCATGCAGTCGGCGCCCGCGGGCATGGCGGCGCCGGTCATGATGGAAACGGCCTCCCCGGGCCCCAGTTCCCGGCCGAGGACCGACCCGGCGTAGACGGCCCCCACGACCCTGAGGCGGGCCGGGTTGTCCGCGGTGGCCCCCAGGGTGTCCGCCCCCCGCATGGCGTACCCGTCCATCGAGGACCGGTCGAAGGGCGGGACGGCCGTCGTGGTTCTCACGTCCCCGGCGCTTACCAACCCGAGCGCGGCCTCGATCGGGACGTTCACGGTTTCGTTCAGGGGCTCTATCAGGTAGTCGAGACGTTCCAGGGCCGTTTCAAGCGTGGCCGAGGTAATCATCGTCCCCGCCCATTGGGCAGCGCCGGGGCGAACTGCCGGAAAAAGTCCCCGTTGGCGGGGCTCCCCAATATCCTCAGGGCCAGTTCCCTCGCCGCCTTGCCGTCCAGGGGCGAGTCCGTCTCCAATAGGACGTCGGCCAAATCCGCGACCTTGTCGGCGCTGGGTTTCATGGGCCCGGAAAAGTTCCTTATCATGACGAAGATGCCTGGTTTGACGAATTCCCGGAGGCTGTTGGATTCGGCTATGACCAAGCCCATCGGGGGAAGCGATTTGGCGAAAGCCTCGTAGCCCGCCGATAGGCGGTCCCGCAGGGACCGGAGCCAAAAAACCCTCTCGGCCCCGGCCGCCAACAACCGGGAGGTGTCGGTCCCCGATGAGGGGTCCAGCTCCTCGGCCAGGACGAACGGCTCGGTGAAGGAGCAGGCGCCGCAGCCCTCACCGTTGCGGTGGCAACCGTCCCCGGCTTTTTCCGCCGTGGTCACCTTGAGCGCTATCACCTTGAAAATTTTACTAAAAGCTTCTATCAGGGCGCAAGATAGGGTGGTTTTGCCCGTGTCGGTTCCGGAAGCTCCAACCATAAAGAGATACTTTGCGTTTATCAGCCCATTAATTGGCTTAACGTTATTTTCAATCGTATAATGAAGTTGATACATAAAGCGAATGTGACCTAACTGGTACGTTTAAACGATATAAACAGGAAAAAGTTATTAACTGATTGTTAACAAACACTTAAGCATGGTTAAGTTATAATATTACGCTTCCAGAACCATCCCGAGTCGCCCGTCTTGGCGCTTCAAGTCCCGTCTTAAACGGTACCCGCTCGCCCCCGTTTAAGCCGGGCCTTACCGGCCGGGGGACGGCAGGCCCCGCGACATGGCCATAAAACGACCTTGAAGCGCCTCGGCGCTCCAGACCCCTTGACCCTAGGTTTTTGTGTGTGGGGGGTGTTGTGATTGTGCCGCCGTCGGGCAGCCAAGGCGCCACGGGGCGATTGAGACCGTTTACCGGCTGGTCTGGAAGGGGGGTAAGGTTCACGGTTTTTTGGCCGCGGGATCGTCTGGCAATCCAACTAAACGTCAACTATTTTGGCCGTCGGCCCTATTGGGCCGTCAGGTTATGGGCCGTCAGCTATTTGGGCCGTCAACTCTTTTGGCTCTCAGGTTTTTGGCCGTCGGCTTTTTTTTCCATCAGGTTTTTTGGCCGTGACCCGATACGTTAAATATTTTAAACTCCTTTATGCACAAAGTAAATTTTTTTTAATTATCGATGCAAAGAAAAGCAAAAAATATAATATTTCGCTTTTCTCGAATTGGCCGGCAAAAGGCTACCTTTCAAGGGGAGCCTTTTGCCGGGTTAGGGAAAAGGGTTACACGGGCCGGTTAATTTCCGGCGAGGAAGCGGTCATGAGAACTTTGGTCCGTTTCATGGCCAAAAGTTCGGCGAGGTCCTCGCTCTCAACCAACCTCAGGGCCTCGGTCGGGCAGACGCGCTTACAGGCGGGGCCGCCCTCGAGGCCGTGGCAGAGGTCGCATTTGTGGGCGACCGAGCGCCTGGTGCCGTCGGGGTTGAGCTGGAAACCCAGGGGAACCATGTGGACCGCCCCGAAGGGGCAGGCCTCGGTGCAGGATTTGCAACCGATGCATTTGTCGCGATCGATTAGCACGGTCCCGTCCTGGACGCGGATGGCCCCGGACTGGCAGACCGACTTGCAGGCCGGGTTCTCGCAGTGTTTGCACTGGACCGGTACGCTGACGTTGAAAGTCTTGATGACCTTCAGCCGCGGGTGGAAGTCGTACCCGTCCGGATCGATCTCGTAAATGCGTTTACCCTCATGGGCGACGACGCAAGCGATGGTACAGGTGCGGCAGCCGATGCATAGCAGCGGGTCGCCTTGGACATAACGGTTCATATGGCTTTCCGTCCTTTCGCCACATCAATGCCCATGCTGAGGCGGATGTTCTCGTATTCCCTGAGGACGTAGCTTTCCGCCCAGGCCTGGTCTTCTATTTTTTCCACCCGGCAAGCGCAGTACTTGTACTCGGGGGTGTTGGAGATGGGATCGAGGGAGGCGATGGTCAGTTCGTTGCAGGCCCCAATCCACCACTGATAGGTCATGTAAACGGCTTGCTTCTTCACCCTGTCGGTCGGCAGGCATCGCGTGACGCAATGGCCTCGCTTGGAGATGACCTTGACCAGCTCGCCGTGCTTGACGCCCAGCTCCTCGCACAGGGCGGGGTTCATTTGGATCCAGCCGGGCTCGTCCTCAAGGTTCCGGAGAAGCCGGCAGTTTCCGCTCATCGTCCTCACCGAGTAATGGCCGACCTCGCGGGCGGTGGAAAAAATAAGCGGGTATTCGTTATTTTCCAGCTCGGTCGGGGGCTGCCAGTCGATGGACGAGAATTTGGCCTTCCCGTCGGGGTTGGCGAATTTACCGTCCTTGTGAAGGTAACTGGTTCCCTTGTCTTCCATGCCCTTACTCCGGCAAGGCCACTGGATGTTGCCGTACTTCTCGAGCTTTTCGTAGGTCGCCCCGGTGAAACTTGGGCAAAGGTCGATGACCTCGTTCCAGATTTCCTCGGTGTTCCGGTACTTCATGGGATACCCCATGGCCGTCGAAATCCGGCTGATGATCTCCCAGTCCGTCAGGACGTTGGCGTCGGCCGGCGGGTCGATGACTTTCCGGATTCGCTGGAAGCCCCTGTCGCAACAGGAAAAGACGCCATCGTGTTCGTTCCAGCCCGTGGAAGGCAGGATAACGTCGGCGTAAATGGCCGTCCTGTTCATGTAAATGTCCTGGAGGATGACCAATTCCAGTTTTTCCAGGGATTCCCGGACCTCGGCCAGGTCGGGATCCGACTGGGCCGGGTCCTCCCCGAAGACGTAATAGGCCCTGATTTTTTTGGCCTCCGGCTCGTGGAGAACGTAATGCGGCACCTGGGTCAAGGGTATGCCCACTTTGTCCGACAAGGGGACACCCCAGGCTTTTTCGAATTTGGCCCGGATCTCCGGAACGGTGACGTTCTGGTACCCGGGGTACGAGTTGGGCAGGGCGCCCATGTCGCAAGCGCCTTGCACGTTGTTTTGGCCGCGGACCGGGCCTATCCCGACGCCCCAGCGACCGAAATTCCCCGTCATGATGGCCAAATTGGCCAGGCCCTTGACCACGTTAACGGCCTGGGCGAACTGGCAGACCCCCATGCCGTAGAGGATCATGGATTGGCCGCTGGTGGCGTACATGCGGGCGGCTTTGCGGATGTCGTCCGGGTGCACCTGGGTAATGCCCGTCACGGCCTCGGGGGAATACTTCTTGCAGAGCTCCTTAAACTCGTCAAAACCAGAGGAATGCTCGGCGATGAATTTGTCGTCGCACAAGCCTTCCTCGATGATGACGTGGGCGATGGAGTTTACCAGGGCCAGGTTAGACCCGTTTTTCAGCTGCAGATGGAGATCGGCGATCCTGGCCGTTTCAATCCGGCGCGGATCGACGCAGATTATCTGGGCGCCTTTCCTCTTGGCCCTGACGATCCTCCTGGCCACGATGGGGTGAGAATCGGCCCCGTTGTAACCGAACACGAAAAGAAGCTTGGCGTCCTCGATCTCGTGGACACCGTTGCTCATCGCTCCCGAACCTAACGAATACAGTAGACCCGCTACTGAGGGGGCGTGTCATATTCGGGCGCAGTGGTCGACGTTGTTCGTCCCTATCGCCGCCCTGGTGAATTTCTGCATGACGTAGTTGGCCTCGTTGCCGGGGCCACGGGCGGACCCGGTACACATGATGGCGTCCGGGCCATGCTTTTGCTTGATTTCCATCAACCGGTTGGCGGTGTAACTTATGGCTTCGTCCCAACCGACCTCCTCCAGGGGGGAACCTTTCCCGCCTTTCCTGATGAGGGGGTTTTTGAGTCGCTTGGTCAGAATCTGTGGATCGTTTATGTAATCCCAGCCATAGTGGCCCTTTAGGCACAACGTGCTTTCGTTGGTTCGACCATGGGCCGGGACAGCCTCAAGGATCTTGTTTTGTTCCGGGTCGACTTTGAAGAGAATCTGACAACCCGCCCCGCAGTAGGCGCAGGTTGTTTGGACTTCATTAACGGTCATATGCGAGTCCTTTCCTTATAGCCGTCGATACGGCAAAATAGGAAAAAGAAGAAAAAAAGACCTTTGTTTTTGGCTTTACGAATCCAAAATAGATTAACTATTTTAAAAGGGTGAAAAAGAGAGGCACCGCTATGCGATACCGGCTATTCAACGACGATCGGGTCACCCTAGGTGGCCATACCGGGCAGTATGGCCAAGGGGCAACGCGATACCGGCTATTCGACGACGATCGGGTCGCCCTCGGTGACTATACCGGGCAGTATGACCCTGGCCGTGTACAAAGGCGGGTCACGGCCGGTCAGTTCAATCAACGCGTCCTGGCTCCGGAGGCGAGTCCCCGGGGGAAAGGGCGATAAATCCAAAGTGATCGCGAGATTCTCGCCCCGGGAACCGTATCCCCCGGCGGCCTTCGGCCCTTGGGGCGAAATGGGCCCGGTCTGGCTCAAAAGGACGAGCTGGGTGCTGCCCGGCCCGGTGTCGCAATCCCCGCTGAGGCCGAAATTTTTAAGGAGCTGCCCTTGGCCGACGCTTCGTTTGGGTTGGCCGATCACGCGGCCCGCGCAGACCGCCAAAATCTTGCCCGCGGCTTTTTTGGGGACGAAATCGATAACGCTCAACCCTGGTCCTTTGATTCACGGGTCGGCTCGCCCGAAAACCGATATTCATAAAAGGAGTAAAAAACTTTGCTTTTAGCAGTGATATTAATACCTTTTTGGTGATAAAAGAATTGGCCGATTTAACGATTCGTTAGATGTTTTTTTGTCAAATTTTTCTGAAAAAAATGGCAAAATAGCCAGCTAATACTTTATTATTTTGACACAAATTGAAATAAAATGCAATATTTTTTTGGCACGGCCCTTTGCTTGGGTTAATGGATACTCAAAATTTGTTTAACAATGCGAGTTAACTAGTAATTGTCCAAAGAAAAGTTGTAAATATAAGTATTTTCAATAAGTTAAATGGGTGTTCAAATGGTTAGGTCAGGCCCGACTTAACGCCTGGGTCAGCGCCCCTGTCAGCGCTTAGGTCCCCGCCTTGGCCAGGCCCTGGGCCTGGGTCAGCGCCCGTTTGAGGAGCGGGTATTGGTCCGGGAAAATTGTCCTTACGTCAAAAAGGAGGCGATCCTTGAATATCCTGGCGACCACCGGGGGATTGCCTTGCCTTAGCTGTTCCTCGAGGGCGTTGATTGGCCGGTCGAGGGATTCGACGGAAACGGCCCAGGAGGCCAGGGGTTGCTCCGGGGCCGCCCCCCCGCCAATCCGGCCGCTGACCTCCAGTAGGGAGAGCTTAAGGCCCTGGAGGGGCCCCAAAACTTTTTTTAGCTTTAACGCCATGTTGCGTAATTCGGCTGGCGTAAGGTGGAGCATCCGGTAAGTGGGGATTAACCGCTTGGCCTCCTCCGGGTCCCGCAGCAGGCGCAGGGTGGTTTCCAGGGCGGCGAGGGTCAATTTGCCAGGGCGGATGGTCCGGGTCAAGGGGTGGGTTTTGATTTTGCCAACGATGTCCTTGCGGCCGACGATTAACCCGGCCTGGGGGCCCCCGAGAAGTTTGTCGCCGCTGAAACAGACGGCGTCGGCGCCTTGGGCCAGGGCTTTTTGGACGGGCGTTTCGTCCGTTATCCCCAGGCCGGACAAATCGATGAAAGAGCCGCTTCCCAAATCGACCACCAGCGGGAGGCCCTTTTCGCGGGCCAGCGAGGCCAACTCGGCGACGCTGGCCTGGGAGGCGTAACCGACTTGGCGAAAGTTGGAGGCGTGGACTTTGAGGATAAGGGCCAGCTCGATCCGCTCGGCGGCCTTCCTGTAATCGGCCAAAAGGGTACGGTTGGTGGAACCGACCTCCTTGAGGGTCACCCCCGAGGCCTCGACGATTTCGGCCAGGCGAAAGGAGCCGCCTATCTCCACCAGCTCGCCCCTGGAGATGGCAACGACCCGGTCCTTGGCCAAAACGGTCATGAGCGAGAAAAGGGCGGCCGCGTTATTGTTGACCGCGATGGCCGCCTCGGCGCCGGTAAGGGCGACAAGGAGTTCCTCGACCGCTTTCAGCCTGTCGGTCCGCCTCCCGGTAAATGGGTCGTATTCCAGGGTCGAGTAGCCGCCGGCCACCAGCCGGATTTGCTCCAGGGCGGCGGCGGACAGGGGCGCCCGGCCCAGATTGGTGTGCAGGACCACCCCGGTCGCGTTGATGGCCGGTCGCAGGACGGGTATCCGGTCCCCGAGGGCCAATTCTATGACCTGGGCCGTTAACGATTCCTCCGGGGGGATTTGGGTCAGCGCGCCTTCGAGCAAATCGGAGCGGAGCTTGGCCAGCGCCTCGCGAATGGCCTTGACCAATCGTGGGCGCGATATGCCCTTGATGGCGGGAACCCCGGAAACCCAGGCGAGAACCTTTTCCACTTTGGGAATGTGTCTCAAAATTTCCGGGGCTTCGTCCATTCTTTTAACCCTTTTGGTACTTTTCGTGAGGCGTTGGCCGCGATGGAATAGGTTTTGGGCAAGGCCGTGAAAGGCGGCCCAAAGCGGACTTTCCCCGGGGAAACCGGGGACGAAAGAGGCCCCCCAAAGGACTTGCCCTTGGTCGTAAGCCATGGTTTCGACTCGTGATTATTGCCCTTGGGACGCGGGCCGGGGTTGGGCCTTGGAGGGCCCTCCCCGTGGTTTAGATGTTTATCACCCGTCCCGCCTGGGCCATGGTTTGGGCTATGGCGAACATGTTGGTGACGTTACCGACTTTAAGCTTCGCTTTGAGGTTAAAAAAGTCCAGGCAAGCCCCACAAGTGCTGACGATGGTTCCTTTGTCAACCAACGTTTGGAGATCGGCCAGCGAATTCGAGCCTTCGGTGGTCAAGAAAGCCCCACCGTTGAAAAACAAAAGGTACTCCGGGCAAGGCTCCACCTCGGTCAAGGAGAAGATGAAAGCCTTCAGGAGCGTTTTGCCTAAGGTTTCGTCGCCGTGGCCCATCGTCGGGCGGCTTATGGCGACCACCAGATTGCCGGTCTCCGGCTGGACCTTCCGGTCGGCGGTGGTGGCCTGGACCGTGATTGCCACGCTAAAGGTCCCATCCCCCAGGGTGGCGCTTTTAACCAGATGGCCCATGGTAAGGGCCATTTTGGTTAAATTTTGGACGGCGATGTCATTGTCAACCAAAATGGTCACCGTCTGACCGGGCGTATGGTCTTTGAGCGCTTTTTTAGCGTTAATGACGGGAAGTGGGCAGGGCTGGCCTAACATGTTTACTGTTGTCATAGTTTTTCCATTCTAATTAGTGTTGTAAAGGGTTTAAAAATCAGCTAATTTATTGTGGATTAGAAAACGTAAGTCATAAAAAATACCAACCAAATCTAGTATCCGTTCACGGGCAAAGTGGCGATTCGCGAATCTCACAGGACCACCACGGCCGGGTCGCCGGGCCGGCGTTCCGAGACCTGGCCGATTATGGCCGACCGGGGGTCGTTGGTTTTCAGCGTCCCCAGCAAGGCCAAAGCTTGGTCGGCGGGGAGGCAGATGGCGAGGCCCCCAGAGGTCTGGGGGTCGTAGAGGATTTCTTCCTGGGCGGGGTCGAGACCGTCGAGCTCGACCCGGTTGGTCAGGTTGTTGCGGTTTCGCTGGCCCAGGGCGGTGGCGAAAAATTCCCTGGCGTAAGCCATGGCCCCGGGCAAGAGGGGCAGGGACTCGAAATTCACGTGGATGGTGAGCCGCTCGGCGGCCATCTCGCTTAGGTGCCCCAGTAAGCCGAAACCGGTGATGTCGGTCGCCGCGCTGACGGGAAACCCGGCCATGGCCTCGGAGGCTTGCCGGTTGGATCTGGTCATGGAACGGACCGCCCCGTCGAAATGCCCTTCCCTGGCCGCCCTGGCCCGGTTCGCGCTTAGGATCAGGCCAACCCCCAGGGCTTTGGTCAATATTATGGCGTCCCCGGGGTTCGCGGTGTCGTTGCGGCGGATTTTCCCCGGGTGGGCCAGCCCGGTCACGGCCAGGCCGTATTTGGGTTCCGGGTCGTAGATGGAATGCCCGCCTGCCAGGAAGGCCCCGGCTTCATGGATGACCTCGGACCCGCCGGCCAAAATCTCGGCCATGGTCCCGGGGTCCAGTTTTTGCGGGAAACAGACCAAATTCAGGGCCATGATCGGCTGGCCCCCCATGGCGTAAACGTCGCTTAGGGCGTTGGTCGCGGCGATTCGCCCGAAGAGGCGGGCGTCATCGACCATGGGGGGGAAAAAATCCACGGTGCTTATGATCGCCGTTTCCGGTGACAGCAGCCAGACGGCGGCGTCGTCGGACGTTTCGTAGCCCACCAGTAGCCTGTCGCAATCGCGGCGCGGCAAAAGGGTCAAAAACTTTGACAAAATGGCGGGATCGACTTTCGCGCCGCAGCCGCCGGTTGGGCAAAAGGACATCAGGCTCTGGGACACTTACGCGGGCCTTCCTGGTTGGGGTTTTTCCCGCCGGGGCGGGAAGGGAAAGAGTCGACGGCCAGGGGCAACCGGCCCGTCCCCGATTTGACGGCCAAGGCCCTGGTCTCAAAACTCTCGAGGAGGGCGAGGGCCACTTTCCGGGACGTGTTCAAGGCGTCGCGGAAAACGCTGAGCTCCACCGGGCCGTTTTTGGCCAGGGCTTGAAAATGCCCGAAGGCTTCCCCGTAGGCCTGGGCGTGCATGTGGTATAGGTCGTCCAAGCGGATTAATTGACCCCCGCGAACCAAATAGGCCAAGGCCGCCTTGCGGCGACGGTTCCGATCCGGGTCATCGTTCGGGAGGACCTCCGAGGTGGCCATGGGTTTGAGGCCAAAATCCAGGTAGGTTCGCTCCAGGGACTCGACGAACTGGTTTTTGGCCTCGTCGACCTTGGGCTCGAAGGAGCGAAGGCGGGTGAACCCACCCTCCTGGACGGTAACGTCGCGGTCCTTCCAGTATCGCTGCAGCCCTTCCCAGGCGGCCGTGGAGGCGTTGCCGGCCAGCCTTGAGCGTATCTCCTCGGTCGAAAGCCCAAGGCTGTAAGGATTAAGTTTATGGTGATTGGTTAACAAACTCTTTATCTTTAGGGTTAAAGAATTAATTTCCGACTTATGTATGAAAACGTCTTTGGCCAAGGGAACTATTAAGCCCTTATCGGCCAATACGTTGGCCTCGGCCCTGGCCGTGGGGCCCAGGTCGGCCCGGAGGGCCAATTCGGGCAGGGAGGCGAACGTGCCCGGTCTCTCGGCAATCGAGAGCTCGACCCGCTGCCTGAGGCTGCCGGACTCTTTCGTCTGGTACTGGTCGATGACGGCAGGCTTGTGGCGACGGTGTTTCTGGGGGTTGGCGTCCAGGATCGTCCCGCCCCCTATGGTGATGGCCGGGGAGGGGAACCGTATGACCAGCCGATCGCCCCTGCGGGCCACCACGGGGTCGGTTAGGCGAAATTGGGCGTAATCGCTCTCGCCCGCGTTCAGGCGGTCGGATTCCATCAAAACGACCTTGGCGGTAACCTCCCGGGCGGCCAGGTGCAGTTGGACGAGCCCGTTGTTTTTCAGCGAAAACGGGGAGTTGGGCAAAATCGACAGCTGGGCGTCCAACATGGGGGTGCCTCGCAGGCTGCCGACGGAGGCCAGCACGTCCCCCCGGTTTAAATCGGTTTTTTTTACCCCGGCCAGATTCAGGGCCACCCGTTGGCCGGGAAAGGCCTGGTCCGTCGTCAGGCCGTAGACCTGGATTTGCCTGACGCGACTGTCAATTTCCGCCGGGTAGACCCTGACCGGATCCCCGGTCTTGATTTGCCCGTCCAAAAGCGTGCCGGTGACCACGGTGCCGAACCCTTCCATCGAGAAGACGCGGTCAAGGGGCAGGCGGAAAAAGGTTCCCGGCAAACGCGGTTGGGTGAGCATCACCGAGTCGTGGAGCGCTTTGGTCAATTCGTCCAAACCTTGGCCCGTTTGGGCGGAAACCTCCACGATGGGCGGATCGTTCCCGAACGACCCCCCTATCAAAGATCGTATGTCGTCCGCGATGAGCCCGAGCCAGCCCGGATCGGTTATGAGGTCGCATTTCGTCAGGGCCACGACGCAGGACTTGATATCCAAAAGCCTTAAAATATCCAGGTGTTCCCTGGTTTGGGGCATGACCCCGTCATCCGCCGCCACGACCAGAAGGGCGATGTCGATCCCGCCCGACCCCGCCAGCATGTGACGCACGAAGCGTTCGTGCCCTGGGACGTCGATTATGCCCGCCACCAGGCCGTCCGGGAAAGTCAGGTGGGCAAAGCCGTTTTCGATGGTGATGCCCCGCCTCTTCTCCTCGAGCAGGCGGTCGGTGTCGATGCCGGTCAAAACCCGGACCAAAGAGGTTTTGCCGTGGTCCACGTGGCCGGCGGTGCCGATGGTCATGTGCCTGGCGTGACTCATCGGCGGTTAACCCCTCGCGGCGCCGCCCCCGGGGGGCGACGGCGAAACGTGGGACCGTGGGTTTGTGCCCGCGCCCCGGAAAATGGCTGTTGCGATACCCGTCTAAGCATGTTCTGACCCAAGTACGATGTTTAAACAGTCGTTACGTTAATTCATTAAGCCAATGGCTATAATATATTAATATCATTAAAAGTGTCTGTGAATTTTAACCAAATAAAAAATCTTGAGATAATTACTCCCAAGAATCAACAAAAATTCAGAGAGCCAAAATTAATCATGGCTTTTTTTGGTTCAATAGCGACCAGGCGGCTCCCAAAGCCCCGGCGTAAACCCCAAGTTCCAAAGGTTCCACCTCAAAGCCCATGGCCTCGGAGAGGTACCGGG
>JAITKA010000147.1 GCA_031278635.1 Deltaproteobacteria bacterium
CGCCAAAACGGCAACGGGTCACCTTTTTTTTCTCCCCCCGATGGGGTAGAATTTCCCGGTCTTGGAGCCATCCCAGCCGGGGCAAGGACTCTCGCCTCGGCCTTTGACCTAGCCCGCGAGTTTATCCGGGGCCATGGGGCCGGTGGGCCATAAATTAATTTGGGCAAGTAGCCGTCCACTTTTGCCCCTTGGCTCGGGCGCCTATTTTTTTAACCACAAAAACGGTTGGCCCCGAATTAATTTAGCCCAGCCGTTTTCGTCCCATCGTTGCCCCTTTGGAGTGGGCTTGGCTCGGGCGCCTATTTTTTTAACCACAAAAGCGATTGGCCCAGCGGATAATTGGCTTAGCCGGCGGCCTGACCGCCATGGCGTCCTCGCCCCCGGTCCCGCCCAGCGAAATGGCCGGCCAATGTAACCGTATGGCAATTTTGCGTGGGATAATTACCGGACGAATCACGATATTCCGCCTTAAAAACCTCGCCTTATAACCAATGGCATTGGCCCCCGGGGCGCCCCGGGGGGCCAGCCATTGGTTAAGGCGAGGCGGGGCCATGTTTTAAATTAATTACAGGCTGATTTTAGCCAGGGAGCCCAGTTTTGCCAAAAGAATTAGAAGAGAGACTCAGGCGGCACGTAAGCCAGATTACCCCACCCAATCTAGCCCTTCGGGATCTGGCCGCCAAGAGGGAGCGGGATTTGGCCAAGCCCAGGGGCTCGCTGGGGCGCTTGGAGGACCTGGCCATACAGTTGGTCTCGATACAAAATAGCTTAAGGCCCCGGCACGAGCGCAAGCTCATCGTGGTTTGCGCGGGGGATCACGGGGTGGTCGAGGAAGGGGTCAGCCCCTACCCCTCGGAGGTCACGATTCAGCAGATCGCCAATTTCCAGAAAGGCGGGGGGGCCATCACCTCGTTGGGCAGGGCGGCGGGGGCTGAGGTGGTTTTGCTCGACGTGGGCATAAAGGGCCAGCTGCCGCCGCACCCGGGCCGGATCGACGCAAAAATCGCGATGGGGACGAAAAACATGGCCAAGGGCCCGGCCATGAGCCGGAGGGAAGCCCTTCTGAGCGTGCTCGCGGGCCTGGAGCTCGTTTTGTCCATGTCCGGGGGGGTGGATCTGGTCACGGCCGGGGAGATGGGCATAGGCAACACCACGGCGTCCTCGGCCATCGTCTGCGCCCTGACGGGGATGTCGCCGGGGGAGGCCACGGGCACGGGCTCGGGCCTACCGCCCGGGAGGCTGGCCCACAAGGCCGGGGTCATTGGGAGGGCCCTGGAGGTAAATAAGCCGGACCCGGGCGATCCCATTGACGTCCTGGCCAAGGTGGGCGGGTTTGAGATAGGGGCCATGGCCGGGGTCTATTTGGGCGGGGCCATGCGCCAGGCCGGGGTGGTCATTGACGGCTTCATCGGGGCCGCGGCGGCCCTTCTGGCCGAGGGGATTTGCCCTGGGCTGGCCAAGTTTCTCATCGCCGGGCACCGCTCGAGGGAAAAGGCCCACGGCGCGGTGTTGGAGCGCCTGGGGCTCACGCCCCTTCTGGACCTAGGCCTGTGGCTCGGGGAGGGGAGCGGCGCGGCCATGGCCTTTTTGATCCTGAAATGCGCCTGCGCCCACTATAACGACATGAGCACGCTGGCCGAGGCCGGGGTGAGCGACACCGTTTAGGCCCTAAGCCGCCTCCCGATCTCGCCGAGGTCGCGGGCCATGAGGGCCACGGCCCTGGCCCGGTGCGAGAGGCGGTTTTTTTCGTCGGGGGGCAGTTGGGCCATGGTCCCGGCGAAACCCTCGGGGACGAATATGGGATCGTAGCCGAAGCCGCCGTCGCCGGACGGGGCCAGGGCTATGGAGCCATGGAGGCTCCCCTCCCAGAGGAGCGGCTCGGCCTGGCCGGGGAGGGCCAGGGCCAGGGCGGCCTCAAAGCGGGCCGTGCGGGCGTATGGGGGGAGGGTCAGGGCCTCCAGGGCCGAGAGGAGCCTTTGGCAGCGGCCGGGGTCGGTTAGGTTTGGGCCCCCGTAACGGGCCGAGAGGACCCCTGGGGCGCCGTTCAGGGCGTCGACAAGGAGTCCAGAGTCGTCGGCCAGGGTGGGGAGCCCGGTCAGGTCGCGGTAATGGATGGCCTTGATGGCTGCGTTCCCGGCGAAGCTTTGGGCGTTTTCCCCGGGTTCTGGCGGGGCCGGGCCGGGGAGGTCCGGAAGGTAGAGAAGGGAGAGGGAAAGGCTATCCAGGACGGGGGCCAGAAGCCACCCGAACTCGCGGGCTTTGCCCGCGTTCCGGGTGGCCAAAAGAAGGGTTTTTCGGGAAAGGGGGCCCGCTTCCGTGGGCATCAGATGCCGCCGTAGCCGGCCATGTAGTCCATGAGCCTTCGGTCCATCTCCTCCTGGCTCTGGGCGGTGGCGTCGTAGGGGCCTTCCTGGGGCTCGTAGCCGTAGCCCATGTTGGTATCCACGGGGCCGCGGCCCACCTCGCCAACCTTAAAGACGAAGCTGGCGCCGCTACCGAGCCCCTCGTCCACGTCGACCAGGAGTTTTTGCCTGATGACGCCATCGGGGATGGTGAAGGTGCCGATCTCCTTGCCCTCCAGGAACTGGAGCATGAAAGCGGAGAATATGGGGGCCGCGGTCCTGGCCCCCTGCTCGCCGCCGCCCAGGCTGACCCTGGTCTCCCGGCCGACCCAAACGCCGCAGGTGTACTCGGGGGTGAAGCCTATGAAAAGGGCGTCGGCCTGGGAGTTGGTGGTCCCGGTTTTCCCGGCCACGGGGATCTCCTTCAGGGCAGCCCCGACCCTGGCGCCCGTGCCGCTCCTGGCCACGGCGCTAAGCATGTCGATCATGATGTAGGCCGACTGCGGCGATATGGCCTCGGTAAAATAGGGCTCGAAATTGACGATCGTCCGGCCGTAGCGATCCTCGACCCGGTCCACGAAGGTCGGCCAGGCCCAGGAACCCAGGTTGGGGAAGGTGGTGTAGGCCTTGGTCATGTCCAGCAGGGTCACCTCCGAGGCCCCCAGGGCCAGGGTCAGGTTGGGGATCAGGTTGGTGGAGATGCCCATTTTCTTGGCGTAGGAGGCCACGGTCTCCGGGCCCAGGGCCTCGGTGAGCTTAACCGAGATGATGTTGACCGAGCGCCTCAGGGCGTCCAGGAGGGTCATGGCCCCGGAGTGGCCGCCGCCGGCGTTCCTGGGCCGCCAGAACTTGCCCGGGCCGTCGGGGTAGCTCAGGGGGACGTCGTAGACGATCGAGGCCTCGGTGTAGCCGTTTTCCAGGGCGGCGGCGTAGACGAAGGGCTTAAAGGAGCTCCCAGGCTGCCTTTGGGCCAAAATGGCCCGGTTAAAGTCGCTGTTGCCCACCCCGTCGATGCCGAAATCCCGGCCGCCGACCATGGCCAGGACCCTGCCGGTCTTGTTTTCCATCAAGACCAGGGCCCCCTGGATCTCCGGCGGGGGGGAGGGGACCAGATCCAGCCTGCCCGTCTCGGGGTCACGGCCCATGATCCTGGTCATGACCAGATCGTTTTTGTTGAAGACGCCGCCCAGGGCCCTTTTGCCGACCATCCAGGCGAGGCTGGCGGCGGGCATGAAGCCCTCGTCGTCGCCGAAACTAATGATGAGGCCCGGGTTGTCCCCGGCGGTCACGACCTCGGTCACGAGGCCCGCCGGCTCCTGGTAGAGCATGAGGGGCCGGTTCTCCAAACTGGCCCTGGCCCGCTTTAGGTACTCGTTGACCTGGTTCTGGTTCAGGCTCCTGACCTTGGGTGACATCCTCTGGCGCCTCGCCAGCGCGTCCAGGCCGTTCCTGACGGCCTCCTGGGACTGGGCCTGGGCCTTTAGGTCCAAAGTCGTGTGGATGCGCAGGCCGTCGTTTAGGACCGTTTCCGTCCCCAGGTAATCGTTCATCTGGATCCTGACCACCTCGGCGAACTGGGGGGCCACCTGGCGGAAGACGTTGGGCCGGCGCTCCAAGAATTTAAGGGGGGTGTTCTGGGCCCTGGTGGCCTCGGCCTGGGTCACGTAGCCCACCTCGACCATGCGCCTCAGGACGTAGCCCTGGCGCTCACGGCTCCTGGCCGTGCCCAGATGGGCCTGGAGCCGCCCCGGGGCCTGGGCCAGGCCCGCCAGGAGGGCCGCCTCGCCCAGGGTCACGTCCCGGATGGTCTTGCCGAAATAAAGCCTCGCCGCCGATTCCACCCCGTAGGCCCCCCGGCCCAGGTAGATGCGGTTTAGGTACAAAAACAGGATATCGTCCTTGGTCAGGATCCTCTCGGCCCGCCAGGCCAGGATCATCTCCTTGAGCTTCCTGTCGTAGGTCTTCTCGTTGGTGAGCAAAAAGGAGCGGATCATCTGCTGGGTGATGGTCGAGGCCCCCTGGACGGTATGTCCGGCCTTGACGTTGGCCATGAGGGCCCGGCCCACGCCGATGAGATCCACGCCCTGGTGCTGGTAGAAGGAACTGTCCTCGGCGGCCAGGAAGGCCTCGATGACCCGCTTGGGGATGCGGTTAAGGGGGGTGACCAGCCGGTGCTCGCTGTAGAGCTCGGCCATGAGGGTATCGTCGGAGGCGAAAATGAAGGAGACCGTCGGGGGCTGGTAGTTTTTTAGATCCTCCAGGGCGGTCCCGGCCATTTCCTGGTTGTAGAGCTCCAGGACCAGGGCCACGGCCACGAACGGCCAGAACAAAAAAGGGAGCAGCGCCAGGAAAAAGGCCAGCTCGGTCGGCACCCAGTCCTGCGGGTGGCGCCAGGCGCCGGGTAATTTGCCCTTAAGCTGACCCTCGCCCAAAACCCCAGGCTTGCGGTTTAACGGCTCGAGGTTGTCGGAATTGAGCTTTCGGGTACGGTTTTTGGTCTTCGTTAATATTACCTTGCTCTTATCGTTATTTTCTGACAAAACGCCCATGCTCCAGCCTTAACCCCCAACCCACGTTTTCGCCCAGGGCTTTCGGAAAGCCCGGGGCCTTGAACCTCAGATCCCCACGAACCGGCCCCGGCCGCTGGTCACCAGCCTGGCCGGGTCCGAGTCGGGATAGTTGGCCAAAAGGACCCTCAGGGACTCCATGGCCCCGGGGCCGTCCCCCAGCAAACTCTGGCAGTACGACATCTTCAAGAGGCAGTCCGCGGCCTTGTTTGACCGCGGGTAGTCGTTGTAGCCCTGCCTGAACTCCAAAAAAGCCCCCGAGTAATCGCCGGCCGCGTAGCGGCACTCGCCCAGCCAGTACCGGGCGTTGGGGGCCAGGGTCCCGCCCGGGTAGTCGCGGATCAGCTCGCTGAAGGCCGTGGCCGCCTGGGCGTATTTTTTTTGTTTCAGAAGCGATCTGGCCCGGTTGTAGCGGGTCCTCTCGGAGCCCGAGACGCCACCGGCCTTCTGGGCCGGCGGCGGCCCGAAGGCCGCGGCGAAGGCCGGATCGACGGCCCCGGTCCCCCCCGGCGGGTACTGGGAAAGGCCAGGGGCCCCAAGGGCCCCGGGCTGGCTCCCGCCACCCCGGTAGACCGTCTCCTCGAGCTTGACCACCCTCCCGGCCAGGCCGCTGAACTCCTCCTGGGTAACCGCCTTCGAGGAGCAGCCGGCCAGGAAAACCAGACCCATGGCCAAGGCCATGGAAAGTCCCAGGCCTAAAACAACGGCCGACCGGCGGCCGGCCAGGTTTTTTCCGGCCGGGAAAGGCCTTATGTGAGTGTCTCGGACCATCCGTTCACATTTAACTCCAAAATGGCATACAAACGCAAGTCCAAAGCTTGCCGTCCTAAATCTTAGCAATTTTGTCTAATATAAATATATCCTTTAGATACGTTAATATGGGACTTGCGAATTGGCCAAAACCAAATCCGAACCAATCTCGATCCCCCCGAGTATATTTAGCCCGTAGTTTAGGCTAATTTGAAGTGAACTTTTACGATCTCTATGAATTATAAGGCCGAGATCCCGTTAACTAAATAAACCTTTGTCCCAAGGGGACCGTTTCCGCTAGTCCGTCAAGATTATAGCACAATCCGTTTGCAATCGCGGCGATACGGCTTCATTCGACCCTATGTCTCTTCCATGGCCCACTTTTGCCTTATCGCAGGAAAAAACCCGCCCGCGAGTCGCTCGGGGGCGGGTTTTCACCGAAGGGCGGTTATTTTGGCGCCTGGTCATTTTCCGCAGTGGGGCCTGGGGGCCGGCCGGGGCCGGGGGTCCCCCTCAAGGGCCTGCCCGTCGAGATACTCGCCCCTGGCCAGGGCGCAGCTCAGGGCCAGGGCGCAGCGGCGGTAACAGATATCGTCGCCTGCCTCGTAATTGCCGAAACAGTCAAGGCGTTCGTTTAAGCTTCTGGCCGGGGTTTTTTTGGGTCCCTTGGACATGATCGTTTTACCCGCTGAATTATAAGGCCCTTTATATCGAGAGCCTGTAATGTATAGACCGTTTGGCCTAGACGAGTCACAAGATAATTATTCAATTAAATACACATCTAACTGGCGATAAATCGGCTTGGATGGTTTTTAAAGTCCCATCCCGAGGAAAGGCCTTTTTATGAGCGGGAAATTTTTTTATGGGGCCGAGCGGGTGGCCCGCTTTGATTTCGGGGGCAAGTTTGCCTTGGCCCCCCTGACCGACGGCCCCGGCCAAGGGCTTGGCCTTTCGGGTCGTCGGGGCGCGGGAAGCTTTGGCTTAGAAGATGCCGTTAAAACCCTTGCGGATGATGGAATTGGCCACCTCTTCCGAGCTGACCTTGTAGTTGCCGGAGGCGATCCTGGCGGTCAGGTCGGCCACCTTCTCGGAGCGGACGTCCGGGGCCTGGAGGGCCAGTTCCCTGGCCTTGGCGATCAGCTTGGAGCGCTCGGAGATGTTGACCTTGTCGCCGGCAACCGTGGCCGCCGAGGACTCGGGGGCCGAGGTGGCCTCGGTCGCTTTTTCCACCGGGCTGTTGTAATCCCGTTTCTTGATCAGGGGCTGGTTGTTGGGATCTATTTTCATGGCTGTTCCACCGCTCCGGCCCAAGGCCGGCGTCTGAGATTTATCTTCAAGGCTTGGGAGGTTTTTTCTTTTTGGCCCTCACGGGTCAGGGTTCGTCGAGCGATCTGAGCCTCTTGCGGGGGCCCAGCATGTTCCGGTCCACCTCGATGGCCACCAGCTTTTTCAGTTGCCGCCAAAGGAGCCTGCTGTCGGCCCTTTCGAGGTGGGCCCCTCCCCTAGCGGCCACCTCCGCGGGGGCCATGTTCAAATCCATGAAGGCGACTTCCCCGGTCTCGTTTCTGAGGCCCAGGGCCAAACCGGGCGTGCCGCGGTTTTCGGCCAGGGCGGCCAGGGCCACGTAGGCCGGGTTCGAGGAACCCAGATCGCCCTTCTGGGGATGGCTCTTGGACTGGTTCACCAACTCGGCCACCGCGTTGCGGCTGACCTTATCGACGATTATGGACCTGTGGGACCTGGGCGGTGGCAGTTCGTGGGCCTCTATGCCCACGGCCCCCTGGAAGGCTTCCTTCAGCTGGGCCGCCATGGTCCTGACCAGTTGACCAATCTGTCCGACTTTATCGGCCACCCTCTCGTCCCCCAGTTGATTTATTTATCGGCCGCCCGTTAAACATACTTTAACGAATTCCGGCATTTTTTTTCAAGATACTTTCACGGACACTTTAGGTTAAACGCTTAAAATATATCAGGGCTCCCGCTCAGGGCCCGATTAAGCCAACCTGATTGGCCCCGGGGGACGGCGCCAAGCCTGTCTCCGGCCCCGTCGGGCCAAAGAGGCGAGAAGGTACAAGCAACATCCAGGCCAAAATTTTCAAATCCCCGCCGCGGGCGGGAAAATCCACCCCCCAGGGAAGATTTTTCTTGGCACGTCGTTTGCGTTAACCTCCCGTGACTTGTGAGGCGCGCCGCGAAAGCCGCGAGCCGCCTTAATTAACGATAACCCTACCACCCCGAGGTAGACAATATGACCGCCCCGCGACAGCCCAAGGTAACAGCCCTCATCTCGACCTTTAACCGTCCCAAATACCTGGCCGAGTCCATCGAGTCCATAGTGGCCCAGACCCTGACCGACTGGGAGCTCATCGTCCTGAACGACGGCGGGGTGGACGTGGCCGACGTGGTGGAAAAATTTGCCGACCCCAGGATAATATACGTCCCCGACACCGTGAACAGGGGGGCGGCCATCCGCTTCAACCAAGGCCTTTACATGGCCAGGGGCGACTACGTCGTCTACCTTGGGGATGACGACACCTTCTACCCCAACCATTTCGAGGTCCTGGCCAAGGCCCTGGACGATAACCCCGATATCGGCATGGCCTATTCCGATCTTTACGCCGTCTCCTCCATCGCCGACGGCAAGACCGGCCAAAGGCACATCCTTGACAAACAGATGCTGGTCTCAAGGGACTTTAACCGGGAATTCATGTTCCATTATAACCATATCCTCCACGTGAGCCTCATGCACCGCCGGGAGGCCGCCCTTCGGGTGGGGGGTTTCGACGAGGAGGTCAAAGTCCTCATCGAGTGGAGCCTTAACCGCCGGATGGCCTTCATCTACGACTTCCTCCACGTGGAGATTCCCACCGGCGAGTACCACATGCCCGTCTTCAAGTCAGACCGCATCTCGGTCAGGGAGAGGCGCAACAAGGAAAGCTACAACCATAACCTTAGGCGCATCCGCTGTAACCTTCCGGCCGAACCGTGGCCCAAGGTGGAAAAGATCGATCTCCTTTACCTCGTCGACCGCTGGGGCGAGAAACTGAATAACCACCTGAAGGAAATCATCGACAACTTCGACCACCCCATGCGCATCAAGCTCATCGGCAACGGGGCCGGGCTCTCCGTCCCCGACGCCCTGGAAAGCCTCAAGGAGCTCTCGGAGCTGAAAAACGTCTCCGTCTCCATCAACCACCAAAAGATCGACCCCATCATCGCCTACAGGCGGGTGGCCAAATATTCCACGGCCAAATACCTTTTCCTGGTCACCCCGGCCCTCCAGGCCGTCAAGGCCCCCAGGCGCCTTTTCAGCGCCATGGAGACCTTCAGGAAGAACCCGGAGATGAAATCCATGCGCTGGGGCGTCCCCGGCGAGGAGCGGGACAAGACCCAGTTCGAGTGCCTCATAGAGCGGGAATATTTCATGAAGGAGACCAAGCCCAACCGCAACCGGGTCTGCACCATCCCCGGCGTGGTCTTTTCGCCCCCGAAGGGCTTCGTTTTCGACCTCATGTACAACGATTTCAGGAACTTCGTCAATAACGGCCAGACCGAGAAGGCCCGGGAGGTCCTGGAGAGGATCCTCCTGGAAAAGAAGGGCTTCCCCCACATACAGTTCCTCATAGCCGATCTCTTCCCCCTGTGCCTCAAATCGGGGGACCACGACCGGGCCGAGAAGGAACTGCTGGGGCTCATCGATCGCGGCTACCTGGTCGATAATTACATGCGCCTCGCCCAGCTTCGCCTAACCCAGAAGCGTTACAAGGAGGCCGTCGAGGCCGGCCTCCTGGCCATGGGGCACATGAGCCTCAAGCCCGAGGATTTCGAGGCCGACTGCTTCCCCTTCAAGATCCCCATCGAGCTCAACTGCTTTAAGCTCTTCATGCACATGGGCCAGGCCTACCTGGAGCTCCGGGACTTCGGCCAGGCGGCCCGCTTCTACCACATGGCCTCCAAGCTCAAGAGCGACAGCCACAAGCCCTTCCTGGGCTTCGCCAAGACCTACCTCGGGGCGGGCCAGATCGACAAGGCCGGGATGGCCCTCTCAAAAATACCCCAGCCCGAGGGCCCCAAGGACCCCGAGACCCATCGCCTCCTGGCCACCGTCTGCCGCAAGCGCAAGGACCTCCCCCTGGCCTTCGAGTGCCTCAAAAAGGCCTTCGAGGTGGCCCCCCAGGACGAGAAAAACGTCGAGCCGTTCTACTTCACCGGGGCCGGCCTGGGCCGCTGGCGGGAGATGGTCGAGCCCCTGAAAAACTTCGTCCTCCAACACCCAAGCGACGTCTCGGCCCTCTCCAGGCTCTCCGCCGTCCATTTCAACCTCGGCGAGAACGCCCTGGCCTTCGAGGAGGCCAAAAACGCCCTGGCCCTGGACCCCAAAAACCCCATCGCCAGGAGCATCTCCGAGCGCCTCTCGGCCCTCTCCGAGAGCGATCCCTCGCTCCTCCATATCAACCAAACCGAGGACGGCCTGACCCTCGATCTCAATTCCGAGATCCTGCCCGACCTCCTCGACGGCTCCTCCCTGGTCTGGTAACCCATGGTCCCAGGCCGGTTTGGCCTGGGCCCATGGCTTTTTGCCCCACGGGGCCACGTTTAACGAGAAACGTACGATGTTTGCCGCAATTTTTAATTTACTAAAGTCTTTTGATAATTACTTTAGTTCTCTTGGAACTTCTTGGCTTCACAAACTGTATTTTTCCGACTCCGTTAACAAACGAATCGGTGACAAACGCCGATAACGATAACCCCGGTCACACATCCCCCGGGGCCCAAAACGCGCCCCTTCGCCCGCGTTAAACGTTTTGGGCCATTCTGCCGATAAATAAAGGGAACGTAACCGGGGAGGCACAACCATCACCTACGGAGCCCAACCATGTCAACCACCTCCACTACCACCAGTACCACCACCGGCGTAATATCCGGGAGCATAAAATGGACGGGTTTGGCCTCGGGGACCGATTTCGCCGCCGTGGTCGACAAACTTGTGGCCATAGAAAGCCGCACCATAACCCGCCAGGAAACCTGGAAGGCGGAATGGACGGCCAAGATCCAAGCCATTTCCGACCTGAACACCAGGCTGGTCTCGCTTAAACTCGACGCCGAGTCCAAGGACATCAGCAGCGAGCTCCTAAGCCGCAAATCGACCATCAGCGACGAATCCATGATGTCGGTCATAAACACCTCGACCGCCGCCCTGGGCTCCTACGAGGTGACCGTAGGCACAAACATCCCCGAAAAGCTGGCTTCCCAGAGCTACTACGATAACCTGACCTTCGGTACCGCCGGCGAGACCCTGACCATCCAGATAGGCGACGACACCACGAATACCCTAACCGTGGACGTGGTCAGCGGTTCCGCCTCGGCCGGGCAGTTCCTTGAGGGCGGATCGATGGCGGCCTTGTCCACGGCCATAAACGAGGCCGCCGCCCTCCAGGGAAAATCCATAAGCTCAGAGGTCATTTCCGACAAAACCACGTCCTCCGGCAACACCCAGCGGCTGGTCCTGACCTCCCTCGACGGCGGCTCGGCCAACCGGATGACCATAGTCAACGAAATCACCGACCTGAACCTAACCAAGAACAACATCGACAAGCCGGTCAACAGCACCTTCCTGGGCTCGAACGTCGTGGTCACGGCCGCGGGGACCTACGAGGGCACCGTCAACAAAACGATAACCTTCGTGGCCGGGGCGACCGGGACCCTTGGCACCGACGATATCGAGATCCAGTGGGCCGACACCGAGGGCCACACGGGAAAATTTACCATAACCGCGGCCGAATACGCCGCCGACCCGACCAAGCAATACGAGATCCTTCAAGGGGTCAAGGTCTCTTTCGCGGGCCCCGATTCCTCCACGCCTGCCAGGTTCGTCAAGGCCGAGTCCTTCACCATAGACTGCCAGACGCCCGTCCTCCAGAAGGGCCAGGACAACGGCCTGGCCCAGACGGCCAAGGTGGTCCACTCGGGCTTCGTCGACCAGATAAGCCCCATCCAGTTAAACGGCGCGGGCGTCTTCCAATACCGCTACCAAGGGGTCCTCCACTCCGTCACCGTCTCCGACCGCATGAGCCTCGGGAACCTGGTCAGCGCCATAAACGCCGCCTCCGACAATCCCGGGGTCACGGCCTCCGTGATCAACGACGGCCAAGGCACCTCCACCTCCTACCACCTGGTTTTGACCGGGAACCACACCGGGGCCGAGTCGACCATAGAAATCCTCGACAGCTCCGAGAACCCCAACAACCCGAGCCAGATGAACATGGACGCTACCGATTTTACCGTCGCGAGGGAGGCCTCCAACGCCATGCTCAAGGTCGACGGCTTCCCGGCCGGCGACGATAACTGGATCCAGCGCTCCTCCAACGAGGTCTCCGACGTCATCGATGGCGTCGTGGTCACGGTCCTAAAAACCGGCACCTCGACCCTGACCGTTTCCAACGACCACGAGGCCATGCGGGACAAGATCCTCCAGCTGGTCCAGTCGGTGAACTTCTGCAAGACCTTTATCCTGGAAAACACCAAATGGGGCGAGTCCAACCTAGAGGTTGGCATGACCGAGTCCGGCGAGATCACCACCACCCGCGAGAACGCCAACGGCCTCATGATAGGCAACTACGGTTTCCAGATCGCCCAGACAAAACTGGACGCTTTCATGCTCGGCAATATCGTGCCCATATCCGAGAACCCGGAACTCACCACCAAAGAAAAGCTCGAAAAGAGGGAAAAATATTTCGAGGATAACGGCCTCGTCTATACCACCCTAAGCGATATCGGCATCACCTCGGACCCCGACAACCAGGGCCTCTACAAGGTCGAGGAAAGCAAACTCCTTACCTGCATCCAGCAAAACCCCGAGGCGGTCATAAAGCTCTTCACCTTCTCGGACGAATACGTCGACACCGGCAGCGACGGCAAACCAAAGACCGTGACCATCAGGGGCGCCGCCCTGGCCCTGGCCGAGGACATGGCCCTACTGACCAGCACCACCGACATAACCGACGACCAGGGCAACGTGGTCCAGCAGGGCAAAGGCATCATGGTCACCCTCCAGGAAAACTACCAGGCCATCGTCGAGAACATCAACGCCAAGATCGCCCGCGAGGAAAGACGCATCGAGCAAGTCAAACAACGCTACACCGACCGCTTCAACCGCCTGGAGGTGGCCCTCCAGGAGCTCCAGGACAAACAGACCCAGCTTGAGTCCTCGCTTTCCTCGCTAGACTCCAGCAGCGATTAACGATAAGCCCTAACCGGCCCACCCCGTGGCCGCCAAAAAAAACCCGTCGCCCGGCGGACCCAAGCCGGCCCGTCGCCCTCCCCCCACGCGGGGAAGGCTTAACCCATTCCGTCGCGCCCTAGGGCCAAACGCCCTCCCGGCCAACCCGGCCCCGCGACCCAACCGGCTACCTAAGCCAATTTGACCAAACGCACAAGAAGGGGATACCATGAACGCCTACGGCAGCGAGATTTACCGCCAGACCCAGGTCACCACCGTCGACAAGGGCCGGTTGATCATAATCCTGTATGAGGGGGCCATTCGTTTCATCAGGGAGGCCATCAAGGCCCAGGAGGCCGGGGACATCCCGACCAAAGCCTCCTCCATCAACAGGGCCATGGACATCATCACCGAGCTGAACCAGTCCCTCAACATGCAGGAGGGTGGCGAGATCGCCCAAAACCTCCGCCGCATCTACAAGTTCTGGAACGACCACCTCCTAAAGGCCAAGGTCAGCCGCGACGGCCAAGGCCTAACCGACGTCGAATCGATGATGGTCTCCCTGGCCCAAGCCTGGCAGGTCGTCTGCCAGGACCCCGAGGCGGCCAAGG
>JAITKA010000041.1 GCA_031278635.1 Deltaproteobacteria bacterium
ACACAACAAAGAATGGTCTACGTCAATGATTACATGGGCCAGTACAATGCCTATCTCACCGGGGCCAACTCGGCCATCAAGATGCAAAGCGAGATCCTGGTTAACATGGCCAGGAACATTGTATGATGACGCTTTGTCGTTGGACTTCGGTTACCCGAAAAAATAGGCCAGTCGCTTTCCAATCGATGGTTAGCGCCGTTGAGCATTAATGGCAAACACGGATGATGATACGCCTAGAAGCCAGAAAAGTTCCAATGGCCCCAAGGCCGTCACTATAAAGGCGATATCGCCTTAGTCAAAGGAGACAGTATGAGTGACATCGAGAATACCGCCGAGGTAACGTTAAACGAGGATGATATCCAAGCCATCTGTACCGCCCTACAGGATGGCTTTACCCCCGCCCAAACGGCCGGGACGGACCAAAAGCAACTTGAGGCCTTATACTCTCTCGGGCACAGTTTTTTTTCGTCCGGGCAGTATAAGGACGCCCAGACCATTTTCCAATCGCTTTGCCTTTTCGACTATCGCGACGAGAGGTATTGGATGGGGCTTGGCGCTTGCCTCCAGGCTCAGGATAAACTGGACATGGCCGCGGAGGTCTACGGCATGGCCGCCTTGACTACCAGTCTGGGCGATCCCACCCCGCTTTATTACGCTAGCTTGTGCCAGCTAAAAAACGACGATCTGGAATCGGCCGACGCCACCCTAACCGCGATTAAGCTCATCGGTAACCCTGGCGATCCCAAACATGACGCCATATACGCCAAGGCCAATAACCTTCATGAGATAGTTAAAGAAAGGATGGCTGGCGTCGCCTCGTCCCAAGGCGGGTCACCGAAGGAGGTCGGGCAATGACCGTAATAAGACCCGCGGGCGCGAATTCGCCCCAAGTCGCCACCGATCAAACCGATGACGTTGGCAAAACCACGCCATCGGGAAACGCCAATACGTTAGGCACCTCAGAGACCGGAACGAAAAAAGCCACCATCACTGATAGCCTTTTAAATGAATTGCCTCAATTACTCGCCCCCATAATGGCCTCTGGCATCGCATTGGAGGTCCTGGTTGAGGCGATTAGTTCCGAAGAACGCCGGACCACGATCAAGAGCGCCACGGAGAGTTTGAAGTACAAAGCCGAGCAACAAAAAGCGGCCAACGATGAGGCCCTAAGTCAACTCCTAACGCAAATCCAAAAACTGGCCCAGAAAGAAGTCGTAAAACCGATTTCGAAGGCCTTTAGAATATTCGGTATGATTTTTGGGGCCATCGCCGCAGTGGCTACCACCGCTTTGGGAGTCGTAACCGGTAACCCGCTTTTGATAGCGGCGGGAGTGTTAATGATCGCCCTTACCGTTGACAACATTCTCTCGGAGGCCACGGATGGCAAAACCTGCCTAAACGCCCTGGTCATCCATATAGCCACTAAAGCGGGTGTCAGCGAAGATAAGGCTAGGTGGATCGCCTTGGCCGTTACGTTGGCTTTAACCTTAACCACGGTAGCCCTAAGCCTCGGTTCGGCCTTCTACGCCAAGGGACTTGAACTCGCCACCAAGGCCGCCTCCGTCATCCAAAAAATCCAGCTCGCCACCTCCTTGGCCAGCAGCGCGAATTCCGTGGCCTCGGGTGCCATGTCGATAGTTACGGCCTTTATCGACTACGATATCGCCAAAAGCAAAGCCCTGACCGTGCAACTCGAAGCCATCCTGGAGAGGATAAAACAGGCCATCGACGTAGAGGAGGACTTTATAAAGTTCTTGGTCGAAAACCAAAGCGCGGTTATGACCCAAGTCGCCAAAATCGTCAAGGAAGCCGCTGACGCTCAATCGCAAATCATGTCGGGTGGAAGCCCGGCCATGGCCTAAAGACGGCTCATAGGATTCAAAATGTCTGACTTTAACATTAACAATGCCGCAAAAAAGATAGGGCTTACATCGGATCAGACCCAGGATTTGCAAGCCTATTACCAAAAACTCTCGGAGGCCGAAAAAACCAAGTTCGGTGAAACGGACTTTTTAAAGCTGGTGGAAGCCAGGGGTTACAAGACCTCTTCCTCGTCGGAAAGCGAAGGCCCAACCCCGGCGACGCCGAGCGTCAAAACCCCGGCCACGCCCGAACAGCTAAAGGATCTGTTGCATTTCTTCGCGGGCGGGGCCACTCCCGGCGCCGCGGTTATGGCCCTTTTGACCGAGGACGCGGCCGAGCAGCGCAGGCTCAATAGAGAGCTAAGGTCCGCCCAAGTGGAAACGACGGCTAAGGAGATTGAAGAACAGTCCAAATTAATGATGAAAAAGGCCGTAACCCAGCTGGTATTGGGCGTGGTTTCCGGGGGTATCTCGATCGCCAGTGGCATCTCCGGGGCCGTCCAATCCGGTAAGGCCCTTACCGGTGGCCTTTCAAGCAGCGACGCGGCTTTGAAAAATACCTCCATTTCTTCCCAGCAAACGGTCGCCCAGGGCGGGGGGAAAATTGTGGACGCGGTCTCCCAGTACATCGGAACCAAATACGACGCCGACATAAAGAAAATCGACGCCAAAATCGAAAAATCCAGGGCCGAGGCGGATCGCTTCAGGGAGCTAAACGAAGCCTTGGAGGACCTAATCCGCAAGTGCATCTCGACTGCCGAGGCCATTTCGGAAAGTTCCAACCAGGCCCGGGCTAAAATCCTGGCTTAACCACCTAAGCGGTTAACCGGGGATCCCGTTTGGTCGTTTGAATGAAATTGGGAGATCCCTTTGACAAACCTAATGGAAATGGCCCAAACCGTGCGCGAAACCGCCGGCTGGTCGCGCGAAGGTAAAAGCGACGGGGACTGGGTGGAATTCGAGGTGGCCGATTTACCGCCCTTTAGGCTAGTCCAAAAGGGACAGCGCTTGGCCGCCTTCACCGCCGATCTTGGGGCTTGGCCCGATGGGGAAAGCGAGGCGGATGAGTTGGCCAGGCGCCTGGGCCGTCTGGCCTCGGGGGCCTTTAACTCCCGAAGGTCTATCCTCTCGGTCGCTTCCGGGCGCTACGGGCTCCACTTGCCCTTCGATCCCAGCCAGCTGGAATTGGAAGAAGTCCCTAAAATTTGCGCTTCTTTTTTAAACGATCTAGAATGGTGGTTTAAAAATCGCGAAGCGAACTTGGTTTAAACCATCTTTAATTAAGTTTTTAAATAACAATGGCCCTTCGAGGCCAAAACAGGAGAATAAATCATGTCCGGAGGATTTGGTAGCGTTGGCAACTGGATGCAAACCGCACTCCCCCAGCTACAGGAAAGAGGCAATGCCTTTGAAACGCGCATGAAAGAAATGACGTCGGATCCCACCAAAGGCGTTGCCCAGGAGGACCTCTTGTATATGCAATACGAGATGGGCCAGTATAACGCTCTTATGGAACTCTCGTCTAACATCGTTAAAAGCATGACCGAAACGCTTAAGTCTTTGGCCCAAAAGACGTCCTAATAATCTACCCGGGGTCTATGTCTAAAATCGTATTTGATGCCGAGGCCTTGGCCGAAAACGCCCTAAGGCTTTTAAACTGGGCTTCGGGGATTGGGCTGGAAGTCGTTCCGGTTCTTAAGGCCGTAAGGGAGTTTTCCCCTGCCGTGGAAACCCTTATCGAGAATGGTTATTCCAAATTTGGCTTGCCAAAACACGAAAAACATTTGGATTCCCTCCTTTCCAGGGACGCCAAAACCCTTATCCAATTGACTCCTCCCTCGGGCGTGGGGGAAACGGTTTATAATTTCGGCAGAAGCCTGCAATCCTCGCCCGAGGTCCTACGGCTCCTGGACCGGGCGGCCGGGGCGGCGGGCCTGACCCATGAAGTCGTTTTGATGGTCAATTTGGGCGATAACCGCGAGGGCTTGGAACCAAGCGATGTCGCGGAAGTCATGGATTTAGCCCTGTCTTTGCCCAATTTGATTTTTAGGGGTTTTGGCTCGATACTGACTTGCCTGGGAGACGATCTCCCCGATCCAAGCCTTTTTGGGAGCCTTGGAAGCCTGGTGGATTTGGCCGCCTCCCGCGGCGTCCCCAAGCCCGTCCTTAGTTTGGGCGGTTCGGTCATGTGCGCCTTCGTAAACGCCCATGGCCCAGGCCCCATTACCGAGCTGCGACTGGGCGATCCCTTCCTTTTGGGCTATGACGTGTACAGGCAAGCCGATTTACCCGCGGGCCCATGGCGGCGCGACGTCTGCCGGCTTGAGGCCGAGGTCGTTGAAGTAAGCCTGCGCCCACGGGCCAATAACGGCTCCATGGAACCCAGGGCCCTATTGGACATGGGCCGCTTCCAAGCGGGCAAGGTCTATCCCTGCGATCCCCAAAGCATTCCCTTGGAGGGCCTGGAATGTCTTTGCCAGGGCGCGGCCATCGTTGGCTCCACGGCCGGCTATACGGTTTTGAATCTAACCGATTGCCATATAATGCCCAAGGTTGGTGACATCGTCTCCTTTCGCCCCGGTTATTGGCCCATGGCCACGGCCTTTAGAAGCCGGGACGTCAAGGTGGTTCTGGAAACCTCCCGCGCCCCACGGACCCAGGCCCAGCCCCACCCGTTAGGCCTTGACCTCAGCGAAAAATCGCCCCAGGGCTGGCCTCGCTTGACTACCTTATGACCATGGTCCACCCCCATAAACCGTCCGCCCAAACGCCGTTTGGGCGGACCTCAAACGGCCAATCGCTTACGGTGGCTTCCCGCGGCCTCTTGTTTTTTTTGATGGCTTTTTTGCTCTTTTCCCCCACCTTACTCGCGGACGATCCAACCGCCCCAAGGGAAGCGGCTGGCGGCGCCAAAGAAAAATTCACCGTCGCTTACGTGGAGGGCGGGCCATACGGCGATTATCACATGACCCTTTTGGGCTTGGTGTTCGGCCTTGAGAAACTTGGCCTGATTGGCGTCGTGGAGTCGCCAAATTCCGTCAAGGCTGATTCCAGGATGCTTTGGAACTGGCTTTGCGATAACGCCAATAGCGATCGTCTGGTCTTTAAGCCCGAGCATTTCTATTCTGCCGACTGGGATGATTCAAAATACCCGGTAATCAAAAGGCAAATACTCTCCCAGGTGGAGCGGGGCGAGATTGATCTTATTTTGGCCTTCGGGACGGTGGCCGGGGAACTCATGGCAACCGACGAGCACCATACCCCGGTCTTGTCCATTACGGCAACCGATCCCGTCGCGGCGGGACTCTCGGAAACGGTCGAGTATTCCGGCAAGGACCACGTCCATGTCCAGGTGCTGGCAGGCCAGATCGAGAGACAACTCACGATGTTCCATACGGTCTTTGGTTTTAAGACCCTGGGGGTGCCCTTCGACATAACCGGCGCCGGGCAATCCTCCATGGGGGCCCAGACCATCGAAAGGGTGGCCAAGGAACTGGGTTTTGAGCTGGTGACTTGCGAGACCGAGTTAGAGATAAGCGAAAGGGAGGCCGCCTTCCGGAATCTCGTCGGTTGCCTGAATACCCTTAGCCGGAAAAGCGAGGCCATCTACCTCACGGTTTCGAACGGCATGATCGAAAGCCGTATGCCCGAGATACTGGCCCCGATTATCGCGAGCCGCCTTCCGTCTTTTTCCCAAAGCGGGCCGGGCGAAACCAAATTGGGCGTCCTTATGAGCTTGGCCGCCGACGATTTCATGAGTTCCGGCCTATTCGTGGCCGAGACCCTAAAGGAGATACTTTCAGGCCGCTCCCCTGGCCAAATCAGCCAGGTTTACGTCGCCCCCTTAACCATGGCCTTAAACATAAAAATGGCCATGGCCATAGGCTGGAATCCGCCTTTCAAAGTCCTGGCCTCGGTGGATGAACTCTACACCACCATGGCCACCCCCCAAACCGGCGCCCCTAATCCCCGAAGGCCTTGACAGCCGGGATTGTCGAGGTGTCCTTGGATTAATTCAATGGCAGTGGATCCTTCCATCAAATCTACCCCCTTCCCGGCCCAGACCCAGACCCCCGGTCAGGCGGAACCCGTCGGGCGGGCTCCCCTTGACGCCCCTGACGCCGAGAGTCAGGAACTCTTTAAGCGCCTAAGCCAGGACCCGAAACCCGGGACCGGACGCCTTGGCCAGGGCCAGGCCCAAGCCCCCTCCGGGGGCCTGGAGGATAGGGTCCCACGGGCCCTTGACCCAAAGGATGGCCCCATGTCCCCGCGCGGTCAGGCCGACGGCCGGATGCCCCCGCCGGGTTCGCGCCCCATGGACGCGTCGGGACCAAGGGATTTAAAACCAGGCGGGCCGGGTCCGGCGCCCAATCCACCCCACGACCCCGATGGTTTTGGGACCATGGGCAAGCCACATGGCGAAACGGAAAACCAAGAGGCCCCCGAGAGCCTCTCCTCGCTGATAAGCGCGGCCCTGGGCGGCCATAGGGAACAAGCCCAGGCGGCCCCGGGGGTAACCGGGCCGTCGGCCCCGGTGGACACCTCCGAGGCCCAGGAATTGGCCGAGAAACTCGTCTCCAGGGTCCTGGTCGCGGATTCGACCAGCCAAGGCCAGAGCGTCCGCCTCACCGTCGATCCCGCCCTCTTGCCGGGCACCGAGATTCATCTTAATAGGGGGCTTGACGGGTTTCTGAACGTGACCCTCCTATCCAACGATCCCAACTCCCTTCAGACCCTGATTCAGGCCAGGGGGGAGCTGGAACAGGCCCTGAATCGCTCCGAGGGGGCCGCCTTCCGGCTGACCGTGGAGGAGGACCGGGGCGATCGGGACGCCCAGGGCGATTCGTCCCAGCGCCGTTCCGCGGGCTTGGATTTCGTCGATCCCCAGGACTGACGGGCCTTACCGTGAGCCGGACAAAATTATCGGAGAGGCTTGAAGTCCGCCCAGGTTAATTTCCACGCCGCCAGAGGCCGCGAATGACGTCCCAAATGAACGATATGGCCATTTCAAAGCCTCCCAGGTGGGGCGGGGTTCCCTGGACCGCCGCCGAGCTCGACCTAAACGAGGCCCTTTCGACTTTGGCCGCCCGTAAGGCCTTCGAGGCCCAGGGCTTAAAGGGCCGGTTGGCCTTCAGGCCCTTTGAAACCGAGCCTTTGGAAAAGCCAGGGGCCCTGGTGGGTTTGGGTTGCGGCCCCAGGACGGCCTTGCTCGGTTTGCCCGATTGGTCATTGGTCTCCCTTCACCCCCTGGCCCAGGGTTTGGACCCGGAAAGGCTCCCGCTGGGGTTGAGACTGGCCTTGCTGGAATCCCTGGCCGAGCCGCTTTTGGCCGCCCTTTCCGCGGCTTTGGGCGAAAAGGTTTTTTTGGCCGAGCCGCCCACCGTGGAGTGGCCGACCGCGGGCCGTTTTCCCCGGTTCTCCCTGGGGTTCTCCGGGAAGGATATTGGTTTTTCCCAAAGCGTGACCCTGGTTTTGCCCTCGGCGGCCGATCACCGCTTTTTATTGGCCCGGCTCTCCGAAAAAGCGCCGCCCAAGGCCTCGGACCTTAAGTTTTTGTCCCTGCCGATGAGGATCGTCATCGGGGGGCTTTCCCTCCCGGCCGGCGACGTCAAGGCCTTGGGCCCTGGCGATCTGCTTATCGCCGACCGGCCGCCCATCATGGCGGGGAAGGGTTTTTTGGAGTACCCAGGCTTGCCCTCCGGTACCCTGGACCTCTCGCCCGGCCAAGCGTTGGTAACCTCAACCCTAAACATAAAGGAGACGCTTGTGGAGGACCCAAAGGCGGCTACCCCAAAGCAAAAAACACCCCCGGCTTCCCCGCCCAAGGCGGCGCCGCTGGCCCTGCCCGGGGAGCTGGAACTGCCCCTTCGCTTCGAGATAGGGCGCCGGATGATGACCCTAAGGGAACTTGAGACCCTGGCCCCGGGGCAGGTAATCCCGGTACTGAACGATCCCGGCCAAAGCGTGACCGTCACCTGCCATGGCCAGGCCCTGGCCCAGGGGGCCCTGGTTGACCTTGGCGACGGCCGTTTGGGCGTTCAGCTCACGGTGGTGGGCCAAGCCGCCGGAAAGGGAGCGGAGAATTTAGCGACAAACCCCCCAACCGCCGGCGGAGAGAGGGATTTTGCCTGATCTAAACCCGATCTATTTTTTCGCCATCATGGTGGGGCTGGGGTTACTCCCTTTTTTCCTGATGATGGTCACTTCCTACGTCAAGATAGTCGTGGTGACCACGCTGGTGCGAAACGCCATGGGCGTCCAGCAAGTGCCCCCGGCCATGGTCATGAACGGCCTGGCCATCATCCTCAGCATTTTCATAATGGCCCCGGTCGGGCAGCAGACCTGGAACATAGTAAGGGAACTTAACCTGGGCACGTCCCCGGCCGTTTCCGATCTCGCCAACGCGGTCGAGGTGGCCTCGCCGCCGCTCATGAACTTTCTCATCCGCAACAGCGACCCCAGGGTGAACGAAAGCTTTAAGGATGTGGCCAACCGGATCTGGCCCCAGGACCTGAGTTCCAAGCTCGACGTGTCCTCGCCCTTGATAGTCATCCCGTCTTTCGTGGTGACCGAGCTGACCGAGGCCTTCAAGGTCGGCTTTATCTTATATCTGCCCTTCATAGTCATCGACCTAATCGTCTCCAATATCCTACTGGCCATGGGCATGATGATGGTCTCGCCGATGACGATTTCGCTTCCCTTCAAGCTTCTTTTGTTCGTGACCCTGGAGGGTTGGCTCAAAGTTTGCCGGGGACTTTTGTTCAGTTATTCCTAAACCCGTAACCCACCGGGCCAACCTTGCCCGATTAGGCTTGGCCAAGCCTAATCGGGCAAGCCTGGCCGCCTCCGAAGGCCATTCGTTTGGCTTTGGGCGTTAAAATAACATCGCCTTACTTAGTTTTATTGGATAAATTATGAAATTGGATATAACCGAAGAGGGCGCCAAGGTCATCGTGACCGTCTCCGGGCGCCTGGAAGCCATCACGGTCGCCGCTTTCGATGAAACCGTGCAACCCCTGCCCGGGGCCAAGCCGCCCAGAAGCATCCTCATGGACCTGTCCCAGCTGGATTTCATCAGCTCCGCCGGCCTCAGGAGCCTTTTGACCCTGGGTAAGGCCTGCCGGACCTCCGGGGATCGCCTGGCCTTTTGCTCGCTTAACCCGATGGTGGCCGACGTGTTTAACATCTCGGGTTTCAAGCAGATTTTCAAGATCTACGCCGACCGGGACGAAGCCTTCGCGGCCTGGGACAAGGAAACCCCATGAGCCCCAAGCCCATGGCGGCCCGTGGCGGCCCGCCCGGCCCGATTCCAAGCCGCGTTTGGGATTTCCTTTTGGTAAGGTTCTGCCCATGGGGGTGTCCCTTGGCCGGAAGGCTAACGTTTTCCCAAGGCCGGCTAGACGGAGCCGTGGAATTGAGGGAAAATACGTAACCCCGTCATCGATAACGCGGTCCAAAGGGCTGGATGTAATAACCATCGGTTGGCTTTGGAAAGGAAGGGTCATTTTCATTCCTGAACCCCATATTGAGTGCGATAGTTTTATGGGCGGAATTACCCCGGCCAAGGTTTCTTTGGCCACGCTATCGCCATGTCCCCTGAGCCTAACCCAGGGCCGCCCCGGGAAAAAGAACTTCGCGAACGGATACCTGAACGCTTTGGCGGAAGCCATGGATGCCCCGAAAAATCGGTCCTGCCGGGATGAAACGGAAAAGGTCAAAAAGAAAAAAGCTTGACCCCTTGGCCTCGGACTAAGGAAAACTTGAACGCAAATTAGAATAATTAAGGTTACTTTTCATGACCTTCAAGCCCAATCTCGACCAAAAAGAAACCTTGGCGGCCCGAGAGGAGGAAAATTCATGAGGTCCATGGTTTTCACGACCAGCTTAGACAAACTCGAAGAGGTCCGGACCTTTTTGTCCGAGGGCTTAACGGAAGAGTACGTCGGTTTGAAGCCCAGCGTCGATTTGATTTTAGAGGAATTACTGGTAAACGTCGTCAATCACGCCTATAAAGGCCTGCCCGGCCCCATGGAGGTCAGCCTCCTCCCGGTGAGCTTCGATGGCTGTCCTCACCTGGCAATCAAGATCGTGGATTGGGGCCCCCCGTTCGACCCCTTCGCGGAAGCCCCCGAGCCGGATTTGACCCTGAGCCTCGAGGAAAAATCCATCGGCGGCCTGGGCATTCACCTGGTCCGGAACTTGATCGCCCACAGTAGTTATGTCAGGGACCGGGGCGCCAACGCCGTTGAGGTCTGGCTCAAGCGCCCTTAGGGCCCATCCCGTCGGCCTGGGCCCTAAGGGCACCGGGGGGCGAATCGGCCCCTCACGGGCCCAGCCGTGGGGGCTGGGCCCGTGAGGGGCCGGGATTGTTTTTACCGGTTACCGCGTTCGCTTGACCGCCCTGGCTAATCGCCGGGGTTTTTTTTTGGGGCCACAATGCAGGTAAATATCCCATGGTTAGAAAGATCCGGCCAGGTTGGGCGGGGGGATGGGATCCCTGGCCCTGGGCGACTTCCCGTTTAAAGGGCCGGAAAGGGCCGGAAAGGGCCGGAAAGGGGCCTGGGGCGCTGCTTTTAAGCTTTGGGGGAAAGGTTGGTGGGGCGGTGAGGTTTTGATTTACGGATAAGTCGGGCCATTTCGGCCCATGTTGGTTTTATTTTCCGGAACCGGATTGGCTTTCGTCATCCCTGGAACCCAAAGGGCTCGCAACGGTAAGGCCGTTGCCTCCATGGGTCAATGAATCTCGATGGAAGTAGGCCAATTGATTATTTTCGTCGAACGAATGGCTGTTTGGCAAATGGGTTAAATACGCTAACCTTTCAGGGCGTTTACGGCCGAGACATACTTGATCTTTGATATCCATTTATAGATATCGTTTTTGCTCCAGACTTTTCTCTTAAAACTTGGCCCCAGGGAAATTGGTCTGGGGAATTGCATGTCTTCCTTGACCAGCCGATAGACCGTGGTGACCGAGACCCCGAGCATAGAAGCTACGTCTCTTGTTCTAATAAGGGTATCTTTTTCCATAGCCCCCATTGTGTGTCTCCCCAATTAGATAAACTAAAGGCATGCTTTGTTTGTTAAGTTGTGTAAAAAGGAAAGTATTGAAAATTTAGGGAATAATATACTAGTTAATGCAAGATTGTTCGTATTAAGTTTTTAGATAGGTGTATTTTAGAAGCTTGGCCACAGGCTTAGCTGAAGCGAAATTTTGGCAGAAATAGGCTATTTTTTTCGCGGACCAAAAAAATTTTTGAACGAAATCAAAAATTTAAAGAAAGCGAAATAAGCGGTCAACCGGGTTTTGAGGCAACCCGTCTCGGGGGGAACTTAAGTTTGAGTATGGCGTTTAGCGTGCCGCTATGGGTTCCCGCGGTACCCGGCTCGACCATGGGTGATTACGTCCGTATCGGCCGGGGTGATTGCAAGCCTTGTTTCCTGTTATCTTATAGATAATTGGCCGCAAACGCAATAAAAATTTTTTCGGTCCCGGGGTTGGGCGGAAAACGTTCGCCAATGTCCCCAACGGGGCCCAAACGGGGCCCGGTTTGGGCCCCGTTTGGGCTTGCGGCCGCGGGTAAGGGGCGCGATAGGCCGCCCGAAAGCGGGAACGTTGTGGTAAAGTAACCTTTCGGCCCGGGGTTGGATTAACCCGGGGGAGTGGGGAGGAGAGCGACAATGCCCAAACGGTCGAGATCGATACAGGCCATGGTCGGGCGCGAGCGGGGCGTACCCCACGGGGTGCGCCATTTTCTCAATGTCTACGGGTACGCCAAGACCATCGGCGGGAAGGAGGGTTTGAAACCGGGGGTAAGGGCGGTTTTGGAAACCGCCGCCCTGGCCCACGATATCGGCATCAAGCCAAGCCTTGGGAAATACGGCAACGGCACCTACCCGGGGGTGGACGGGCCCGATTACCGGATACCGTCGGAGGCCGATCTTTTGGTCAACATGCTTGAGGAAGGCATGTCCCGGGAGGCCATAAAGTCCGCCCACGACGAGGTGTTTGAGACCAAGACCGGCAAGATGTTTTGCCGGCCGACGTACATGGACGGCCAGTGGGAATGGATGGCGCGAGGGAGGCTGGCGTGGCTTTAACGCTTAAGGGTATCAGGGACAGGGCCAGGGAGTTGGCCAAGGGCTCGTGCCGGGTCTGCCCGTCGTGTGACGGGAGGGTTTGCTCGGGGGAGGTGCCGGGCATGGGCGGGACCGGTAGCGGGGTCTCGTTCCGGAACAACGTCGCGGCCCTGGGGGCCCTGCGGTTGAACGTGAGGCTGGTGCACGGGGTTAGTTTCCCCAGGACGGGGACGGAGATTTTGGGCTTCGGGCTAAGGGCCCCGGTCATGGTCGCCCCGATAGGGGGGATTTCCTTCAACCTGGGCGGGGCCATGGATGAGGCCGGGTACCAGGAAGCCGTGGCCCTCGGGGCGATCGATGCCGGCCTCATCGCCGGGACCCCCGACGGGGCGCCGGACGGGATCATGCGAATGGGGCTCGCCGTGGCCGAAAGGGTCGGCGGCCAGGCCATCCCCTTCGTCAAGCCGTGGGAGAAGGCGAGGATGCTGGAAAAGCTTGGGATGGCCAAAAGGGCCGGCTGCCGGGTGGTGGCCTGCGATTTGGACAGCGTGGGCCTGATCACCTTAAGGCTCATGGGCAGCCCGGCCTACCCCAAGGACCGAAAGGAACTGGCCGGGATAATCGGGGCCGCCCACGGGCTGGGTTTGTCCTTCGTGGTCAAGGGGATCATGGGCCCGGATGACGCCCTGGCCGCCGTCGAGGCCGGGGCCGACGGCCTGGTGGTCTCCAACCACGGCGGCAGGGTCCTGGACTCGGTGCCGGGGACGGCGGAGGTCCTGCCGGGCATAGCCGGGCGGCTCGGGGGCCGGGTGCCTATCCTGATCGACGGGGGCGTGAGGTCCGGCGTCGATATCCTCAAGGCCCTGGCCCTGGGCGCCGACGGGGTCATGATCGGGCGGCCCTTCGCCGTCGCCGCCATCGGCGGGGGCAGGGAAGGCGTGGCCCTTTACGCGGAGACGCTCCGGGCCGGGTTGGAGCAAGCCATGGTCATGACCGGCTGCGCGGACGTGGGGTCGGTGCCCGCGAGCGTGATTCACGGCTTGGGCCCGCCCGTGGCCCGGGCCGATTCGTGCTAAAATATCGGCCGGGCCAGGGTCGGCGGGAAAGGTTTGGGGGGGAGGCGATCGGGTTTGGCCGAATCACATCCACATAGCCGGAAGTTTCCGTGGCCGGGAGGGTTCCCGGCCGGGGGGCTTTTGGGCCCAGGCGGGGACTCGCATGGACTTGAGGAAAATCAAACTGATCGACATGAGCCTATCCATTTACCACGGTTGCCCCACGTACCCCAAGATGCCCACGCCGATCATTACCAGGATCGCCTACCGGGCCAGGGAGGGTTATAACGCCGAGATGATGGAACTGTCCGACCACGTCTGCACGCACGTGGACACGCCGGAGCATTTCTACGACGATGGCGGGGACGGGGTCACCATGCCTTTGGAGAGCTTCTGGGGCCCCGCGGCCATACTGGACTTCCGGGGCAAGGTGGTGGCGGACCAAGCGATTGGGCTGGGGGACGTCAGGCCCTTCGGGGACTTGATCGAGGAGGGCGATTTCGCCCTCATAAATACCGGCTGGAACGAAAAGAGGGGCTTCTCGGCGGAATACCTGCGGAAGTGGCCCTACATCGACGGGGAGGCGGCGGCCTTCTTCAGGGACAAGGGGGTCAAGGCCGTGGGCATCGACGGCATGAGCCTGGGCGGCTACGGGAGCATGGAAAAGGCCCAGCCCTGCCACGAGGTCCTTTTGGGGGCTGGCATCCTTATAATAGAGGAAGTCTATTTCCCCGAGGAGGTCATGGACGGGAGGAAAAGGCCCGTCTCGGCCTTCCCGCTGAAGATCGTCGGGGGCTCGGCCTCGCCGGTCAGGTTGGTGGCCTACGACGTCGGGTGACGTCCGGCCGGGGGAGGGCGCTTTGGGCGGGGAAGGGAATCCGGCCCCCTTGGAGGGGCGTTTTTTTTCGGCCATGGCCGGGCTGTGCCCAGGCTGGCCGGGCGGGCGTTACGTCTGCGCCTTTTCCGGGGGCGGGGACTCCACGGCCCTTTTGGCCCTGTTGGCCGCGTTTTTGCCGGCCGAGAGGCTCCTCGCCGCCCATCTGGACCATGGGCTGAGGGAGGGCTCGGGGCTGGAGGCCCAGGCGGCCGCGGAGACGGCCGGGTCGCTGGGCGTCAGGTGCGTTCTGGGCCGGGCGGGGGTGGCCGATCTGGCCCGGGAGCGGGGCAAGGGGCTCGAGGAGGCGGCCAGGAGCGCCAGGTACCGGTTTTTAGCCAGGGTTTCCCGGGAGTGGCCGGGGGACTGGGTGGTCACGGCCCACCAGGCCGAGGATCAGGCCGAGACGGTCATCATGAAGCTGGCCCGGGGGGCCGGGCCCGGGGCCCTCGTGGGCATCGGGGCCAGGGCGGCCCTGGGGGACGGGGCCACGGTGGTCAGGCCCCTTTTGGGGGAGAGCCGCCCGGGGCTCATGGCCTATCTGGCCGAAAGGGGGCTCGGCTTCGTGACCGACCCCTCCAACCGGGACGAGCGCTTCGGCCGGAACCTCGTCCGGCGGAGGATCTTGCCGGAGCTGGAAAGGCTGAACCCGGCCTACCTGGCCGCCTTCGGGCGGGCCGCGGCCATCGCCGCCGGCGAGGAGGAATTCTGGGAGGCCCACCTGGACGCCCTTATGGCGAGGCTTGGCTTCAAGGGGGACCGGGGCTGGTACGCCGTCCTGGCCGAGGGCTTGGCCGGGCTCGGCCCGGCCGAGCGGCGCCGGGTCCTGGGCAGGCTCATGAGGCTGGTCAGGGCCGACAAGCCCGGGGGCGGGGAGCCGGTCTCGCTGGCGGGGGTCGAGGCGGCCATGGCTTTTTTGGAAAACCCCGGGGCCGGGGGCCTGGACGTGCCGGGCGGGAGGCGGGTGGAGCTGCGCGGCCGCTACGCCTACGTCGGGCCGGCCTCGAGGCTGGGGGCCAAAAAAGGCGGCTGATTTCGCCCGTGGGGCGAAATCGGGGGCCAGGGGGGCACGATTCGCGTTTATCTTAACCGACGGAAAAAAAATTTGTTTTGCCTTAATTTTTGTCTTGACAAGCGCGAACCAATAATGCTATAAAGTCTGAATCCGCAAAGGCGGTCCCTTTCAAGCATCCGAGTGAACCCGACGCCGGGCCAAAAAACGAGGCATGTGGGGCGGACAGGGCGAAAAACTTGAGGGAACGCAGGGCATGGTGGCTGTTGGGTGTGAACGTAAGCGCCCCTTAGACCACCGAAACCTTCACGGGTGTACCCGGACCTAAAGCCATGTAAAGTGGCTTTCCTTTCTTTGTATGGGGAAAGGGGCTTATCCAAAGCTTAGGTTCAGAGGTCTTAAGGCCCGGTGAAGGTATTTTTGTCGCCTTTTTTCTGGACTTTGCGTTTTTTTAGCATTTTTCGAAAATTATTTTTCCAAGGGCCCGTTGGCCCGAACCGTAGAGGGGAAAAGGCCAACCAAAAAGGCCCCGGCGGGCCAAAAGACAGAGCCCGGCGGGCCAAAAGACAGGGGCCCGACGGGCCAAAGGACAGGGGCCCCGGGGGGCCAAAAGACAGAGGCCCCGAGAGCGCGCAAGAAATCGACTGCCCCCCGGCAGTTGGCCAAATTCCCCAAGGTGGTAAGATGCCGACCATAAACCAGCTCATTCGCATAGGTCGCAAGGCCCAGCTCAAGAAGAACACCGTGCCGGCCCTCAAAGGCTGCCCCCAGAAGCGCGGCGTTTGCATCAGGGTCTACACGGCGACGCCGAAAAAGCCCAACTCGGCGCTGCGCAAGGTCGCCCGCGTGCGCCTGACGAACTCGATGGAAGTCACCAGTTACATACCGGGCGAGGGCCATAACCTCCAGGAGCACTCGGTGGTCATGATCCGCGGCGGCCGCGTCAAGGATTTGCCTGGCGTCCGTTACCACATCATCCGTGGGACGCTCGACTCCATCGGGGTCCAGAAGCGTCGCCAGGGTCGGAGCAAGTACGGGGCCAAGCGGCCCAAGTAGGGCCTTGGGCCTTCGGGGCCAAAACCGTCTGGGCCGGCGCGAGAGCGGCTCGGTCAGAAGGGCCGATTGATTGGATTATCGGCTAAACAGGATCAAAAAGAGGAATTAATTAGATGCCAAGGCGTAGAGAGGTAACTAAAAGGGAGACCCTCCCCGATCCCAAGTACGGCAACAAAATGGTGGCCAGGTTTATCAACAACCTGCTGAAGCGGGGCAAGAAAAGTTCCGCCGAGCGCATCTTCTACGGGGCCATCGACATAATCGCCGAGCGGACCAAGGACGATCCCATCAAGATCTTCGAGAAGGCCCTCGATCAGGTAAGGCCGGTCCTTGAGGTCAAAAGTCGCCGGGTGGGCGGCTCGACCTATCAGGTGCCCATGGAGATCAGGCCCGAGCGCCGGGCGGCCCTCTCCATCCGCTGGCTCATCAACTACGCCCAGCACAGGGGCGAGAAGGGCATGATGGCCAAGCTGGCCGCCGAGCTCATGGACGCCTCCCAGGGTCGCGGCTCGTCGGTGAAAAAACGCGAGGACACGCATCGCATGGCCGAGGCCAACAAGGCCTTCTCGCATTATCGCTGGTAGCCACGCCCGGAGCCTTTCCGGGCGGTCGCCGGGGACGGCGGCCCGCCCAAACGCGGCTCTTTGAAAAACGATTCCCGCCGCCCCCCGCCAAGGCGGGGGGCCAACCAGGCCCGGCCGGGAAGTGCCCTGGGCATATTGTCGCCTATCGTTTTTGTTCAGGATTCAAGGGCGACCCCATGCGGGGGTCGCGAGCCCAGGCGAGCCTGGGTAACGGATAAGGTTTGGAAGGATTAAATTGGTACGTCAGGTTCCCATAGCCAACACGCGAAACATTGGCATCATCGCCCACATCGACGCCGGCAAGACCACGACCTCCGAGCGCATCCTGTTTTACACGGGAGTGTCCCAGAAGATCGGGGAGGTCCACGACGGTCAGGCGACCATGGACTGGATGGCCCAGGAGCAGGAGCGCGGCATCACCATCACCTCCGCCGCCACCACCTGTTTTTGGCGCAAGCACCGCATCAATTTGATAGACACCCCGGG
Source organism: Deltaproteobacteria bacterium (assembly GCA_031278635.1). Lineage (GTDB taxonomy): Bacteria > Desulfobacterota > Desulfarculia > Adiutricales > Adiutricaceae > JAIRNQ01. The sequence continues at coordinate 17,007 of JAITKA010000041.1, forward strand.
CCACGTGGATTTCACCATCGAGGTCGAGAGAAGCCTTAGGGTCCTGGACGGCGTCGTGGCCGTCTTTTGCGCCGTGGGCTGCGTCCAGCCCCAGTCCGAGACGGTTTGGCGCCAGGCGGATCGCTACGGCGTCCCCAGGGTCGCCTTCATCAATAAGATGGATAGGCTCGGCTCCGATTACCGGCGCTGTTTGGCCGAGATGCGGGACAAGCTCGCGGCCGTCCCCTGCCTCCTCCAGATCCCCGTGGGCAAGGAAGACAAGTTCGAGGGCCTGATCGATCTGTTGGACATGAAGTTCCTGTCCTACTCCAAGGACCCCAGGGACCCGGCCCGCTTCGAGATTCTGGAAATCCCCGAGGGTATGGTGGCCGAGGCCCGCGAGGCCAGGGCGGCCATGGTCGAGACCCTGGCCGACGTCGACGACGATTTGATAGAGGATTTCCTGGAGGGCGCCGAGATAGAGGCCAAGAGGCTTAAGGCCGCCTTACGGAAGGGCACCATAGCCCTTAGGTGCGTCCCGGTCCTGCTGGGATCGGCCTTTAAGAACAAGGGCGTCCAGCCGCTCTTGGACGCGGTGGTCGATTATTTGCCCTCCCCCCTGGACATCAAGCCCGTGAGCGGCCTGAACCCCAAGGGCGGGACCGAGGAGCGCCCGGCGGCCGACGAGGCCCCCATGGCCGCCCTGGCCTTTAAGCTCATGAGCGACCCCTACGTGGGCCATCTGACCTTTTTAAGGATCTATTCCGGGACCCTCAACAGCGGCGACCAGGTTTTTAACTCCAGCCGCGAGAAGGGCGAGAAGATTGGCCGCCTCCTTAAGATGCACGCCAAGAAGCGCGAGGAGATCAAGGAGGCCGGGGCCGGTGACATAGTGGCCGCCGTGGGCCTTAAGAACACCACCAACGGCGACACGCTCTGCGACCAGGCCAAGCCCGTCGTCCTGGAGCGGATGCACATCCCCGAGCCGGTCATCCACATCGCCCTTAGCCCCAAAAACAAGGACGAGTCCGATAAGCTCGGCCAGGCGCTTGGGAAACTCGCCTCCGAGGACCCCTCCTTCAGGGTCCGCACCGATCAGGAGACCGGGGAGGTCATCATCTCCGGCATGGGCGAGCTCCACCTGGAGATCATCGCCGACCGCCTGCAGAGGGAATTCAAGGTCCAGGTCAACCTGGGCGCCCCCCAGGTGGCCTACCGCGAGACGGTCACCAAGACCGTCGAGGTCGAGTACAAGCACGTCCGCCAGACCGGCGGCCGGGGCCAGTACGGTCACGTCTGGCTCAGGCTCGAGCCCCTGGAGCCCGGGTCGGGGCTGGTCTACGAGACGGCGGTCGTCGGCGGGACGGTCCCCAAGGAATACCATAACGCCGTCGGGGCCGGGGCCATGGAGGCCTGCCAGAAGGGCGGGGCCAGGGCCGGTTTCCCGGTGACCGATCTCAAGATAACCCTTTTCGACGGCTCCTACCACGACGTCGATTCCTCGGAAATGGCCTTCAGCCTGGCCGGCAGCATGGCCCTCAAGGAGGGCCTCAAGAAGGCCGGCTCGATCATCCTGGAACCCATCATGGATCTGGAGGTGGTCACCCCGGAGGACTTCGTGGGCGACGTCATAGGCGACATTTCCACCAGGAGGGGCCGGGTGGGGAATCTCGATACTTTGGGCGGCTCCAAGGTGATCACCGCCGAGGTGCCCCTGGGCACGATGTTCGGCTACTCCGCCGAGCTACGCAACCGCACCCAGGGCCGGGCGACCTTCAGCATGCAGTTCGGGCGTTACCAACCCCTGCCCGAGAACGTGGCTTTGGAGGTTATCGCCCAGAGGGAAGCCAAGAAAGCTTAAACCAGGCCCGCCCGGCCGACCCCATGGGTCCCGCCGGCTGGCCGTTCCAATAGGGTCGCCTTAGCGGCCCCGGATTATTAAGGCCCATTCCTTAGGGAGGCTCAAGATGGCCAAAAAGAAGTTTGACCGTTCCAAACCCCATGTCAACGTCGGTACCATAGGACACATCGATCACGGGAAAACCACCCTGACCGCGGCCATCACGCTGGTCCTTTCCAAGGCCGGCGGAGGCGAATACGTCCCCTTCGATCAGATCGACAAGGCCCCCGAGGAGAAGGAACGCGGCATCACCATCGCCGCGGCCCACGTGGAGTACGAGACGGCCAAGCGCCACTACGCCCACGTCGACTGCCCCGGCCACGCCGACTACATCAAGTACATGATCACCGGCGCCGCCCAGATGGACGGGGCCATCCTGGTGGTCGGCGCCGACGACGGCCCCATGCCCCAGACGAGGGAGCATATTTTGCTGGCCCGCCAGGTCGGCGTCCCCTCCATCGTGGTCTTCCTTAATAAGGTAGACATGGTCGATGACGAGGAGCTGTTGGAGCTG
>JAITKA010000144.1 GCA_031278635.1 Deltaproteobacteria bacterium
GCAATATTCTGGGATGATTTTAAAAATATAATTTTATTGCCATCACGTTTTTAAATAGCCTTTCCGATAGCCAAATTTACTATTGGAAAATTGGTATTTCAACATCGCTAAGTATAATAAGGAAAACTATAACAAAAAAATACTTGATATCATTTTATTGTTATATTACGCTTGGGCGAATGATTCGTCCAAGGAGATTAAATAAAATAATTATGAATGATGTCGTTGACAGCTTAGAAAACATTGAATCCCCTATCCCAAACCCGCCTCTTGCCGGTTATATCCACTATGAAGACAAAGGCGGGATTACGTATGCGAGATATTGCAAGTCAAGCTACTCAAAAATGGACGAATATACCACAACGAAGACTACCTAGGTAAAGTCATTGACAGAGAGATTGGCTTATTCAAAAGTTGTGAGCGTGGTTACTTTACTTTTAGCACCGAAAATGGTTTTGGAGAACCGAATCCTCTTACTCTGCCATTGGAGTACGTAAAACCATTTCGCGACGCTCTTAACTTTGGCGGCGTGTGGATGGTTGATCATATTCTTAAGCAGACAGGACTTGCAGGCGTCATAGAAAACCTCATACCTGATGCAGGCGACACGATCAAAGCTCTAGTCGCTTTCAGAGTACTATCGTCTTTTCCTTACAGCTATGCGGAAGGATGGCATCTTCGCTCTTTCGCTAGAGTACTATATCCTGCGGCTGTACTTGAGTCTAGCCTAATAAGCAAGTTCCACGTTTTACTCGGCAATGAAGAAGTTTACATCAATTTCTTCTCTAAATACTTAAGTATTATTACTAAAAATAATACTATAAATGAACAAATTTCTATCCCTATACTTATTGACAGTACCGGACTACCTAATGACATTCGCACCCATTTAACAGCTGTTAATAATCATAATGGTGTTATCAGTAATGAGATTAGATTGATCTATGTACTTGATAAAAATACAAAATTACCTATTTATTTTCGTTATTTATCAAGCAATATAATTGATAATTCTACACTTATTACTACAATTAATTCGCTAAGTACTTTTGGTGTTGATATAGAAATAGTAATTATGGATGCTGGATATAGTTCTTTAAATAATTTACAGCAGTTACTTATTAATAACATCCCTTTTGTCACAAGAATGCCGTCAAATAGAACTGATTACAAGGAACTTATTAGAACTTATCGGGCACAACTTGAAGAGCCAGAAAATACTGTCGTATATGACCGTAAGTCTTTGTATGGACTAAGAGTTCCTTATACTATATTTGATAAAGATATTTTTGCATTTATCATGTTAGACTTACAAAAACAGTTTATTGATCATGACTCATTAGTTCAAAAATATAATAACGATCCAGAAGGTATAGCTAAAATGAGGACTCAAAATCCTTTTAATGGTACTTTTATAATTTTTTCATCTGTAAAGTATGATGTAAGTGATATTTTACCTATCTATTATACTCGACAAAGTATTGAACAATCTTTCGATGTAAGTAAAAATTTTGCAGATACTATACATTAAGAGCTCATTCAGAAGAGACAATTAGAGCACGTTTATTGATATCTTTTATATCTATTATAGTTTATTCATCAATAAGTCATGGAATAAAAGATCTTAAATTATGTACTAATAAAGCTCTCTTTGATATGAATAATTTAATGATAATGGTTTATGACGATGATCATTTTAGATTAAATGAACTAAATAAAATACATAAAGAAATATTTACTGCTTTGAACTTAGAATGTCCATTTACTCAAGAAAAAGGGACTAAACTTGTAAATAACTCTTTTAGTGGGAAATATTCCACCATAAAAAGGAAAAAAGGTCGCCGTAAAGGAAATAAAACTACAGAAAAAATAAAATTGAAAGACAATATTCAGGCCTCTAACGCTTCCGATTCTGGGGGAGCGCCGAAAAAGGGGCGGTGTCGCCGTAAAGGCAGCAAGAACAAAGAGAAATCAACCATTCCAAGCTAACCCAAGCGAAAATGAAATATCAGTGGTATTTACTGGACGAACTCGACAAATATACGCTGAAAAAGCATTGCTGACTATTACAAAGAAATTGTGAAAAAAATATTCAAATATATTGCGCGAAAAAAATATCAGAAACACGGTTAATTTCTCGCTATTTCGCTTTTAACGTCCCAAGGCGTGGAGGTGAGATGTAAGTGCCAGCCTTGGCGGCTAATCGTTTGCCATGGGTTATTTTTGGCCAACACGGGGTAGCGGCTTGAATCCCGGATGTTAGAATATGGAGCCAGGACGGTAGGCCGAAAGTCTAAGATAGTGGCTTGTTAGCCTCAGTTATTATATTTTTTTGTCTAGTGGATAAATTTTTACGGAATCAGATTGTTATTGTTATCCATAACTTGCGTCATAAGGTAAGAAAAGTCAGTAAGATTACGACCATCGGACGATTTTAGCCTTGGCTGGAGAGGCGCCCGCATGGATTCCGTGCCCTTGGCCGTTTAAACGCCAAAGGTCTCCACCAGGCGGCCAGGGGTTGGGGGCGTGGATCTGGCCGGCGCAGGAAACGATCATAGGGCGGGCGATAACGAGGGGAGGCCCAAAATCAGACGAAGGCGCTAAATCACTACGAATAAGGCCGTTTCCGTTATCGGTTAAAGGTGTCTGGGAATAATTTTTCCATCCCTGGTCGCCAGCCCCGGATTGGGCGATATTGCCCAAGGCCCTTGACTTTTTGCCGTCTATTTGCTAATTTGCACATTAGGCTTCGATTATAGGAAAGGTAACGCTCTCAAGCTTAAACCTTGTCCTTACGTAAACATGGCCGGACAGGCAGGTGATTGAGTTTGAGCAGCAACAACACGGGCATTGAGGTCTCGGTTCGCGACAACGACGTGGAGCAGGCCATCAAGGCTTTGAAACGCAAGATCGCTCGGGATGGGTTATTAAAACAGCTAAAAAGTAAAAAGGCTTACGAGAAGCCCAGTGAACGCCGGAAACGTAAAGAGCGCGAATCCAAGCGCCGCATCCGCAAAGCCATGGCTCGGCGCGCCAGACGGACGCCGAGGGGTTGAGCTTGCCATGGCTTGGCCCTCGTTTCAGGCCATAAGGCCCGGAGGCGTCCTCGCCCGCGCTCGTTGTCTCGGGTACGTTGCCCAAGGCTTGTGAGCTTAACATATAGGCGACTGTCGATAGATGGTCGCCTTTTTTGTCTTTTGTCGTACCCTTTTGTTGTCTAAGGTATGTCTAAGTTATTTACGTAGACTGTATACACCGTCCTCATGTAACGAATCAATACCGACCAAGATCTTCATCCCAACCTTGCCGAACCTGACCCCGACCCGCGCCACGGGTCCAAAGGAGAGGGGTTTTTCGCACGGGGCCGGCCGGGCCAAGTTAAGGAGGAGTTTATGCGAGAGTCAGTTGGCATCACCATATCGAACCATTTTCTGTTAAACCAGCAGTTAAGCCCGGGGGCCACCGGCTCCTTCACCCGGCTCTTGCAGGCCATGGTCTTGGCCTGCAAGATCATCCAAAGGGACGTGGCCAAGGCCGGACTGGTCGACATCCTGGGCCGGGTGGGGGTCACCAACGTCCAGGGCGAGGAAGTCCAAAAGCTTGACGAGCTGGCCAACAACACGGTCAAAAGGCGCCTCTCGGCCTCGGGCGAGGTTTGCGCCCTGGTCTCGGAGGAGGAGGCCGACATCATCGAGATCCCCAGGCAATACCCGCAGGGAAACTACATCGTCCATTTCGACCCCCTTGACGGGAGCTCCAACATCGACGCCAACGTTTCCATCGGGACCATATTTTCCATTTACCGGCGCGTCACCCCCAACGAGACGGAAAGTTCCCTAAAAGACGCCCTCCAGTCCGGACAGAAGCAGGTAGGGGCTGGCTACATCGTCTACGGTTCCTCGTGCGTCCTGGTCTTCACCACCGGCCAGGGGGTCAACGGCTTTACCCTCGACCCCTCCATCGGCGAGTTCTTGCTCTCCCATCCCAACATCAAGATCCCGCCCAAGGGCAAGATATACTCGGTCAACGAGGGCAACTACGGCTTTTGGGACGAGCCCACCAGGGAATACATCGACTGGGTCAAGCACGGCCATTCCGAGCACGGCATAAATTACACCAGCCGCTACATCGGCTCCCTGGTGGCCGACTTCCACAGGAACCTTCTCTACGGCGGCATTTTCCTCTACCCGGCCGACTTTAAGGATCCCCTGAAGCCCCAGGGGAAGCTTAGGCTCATGTGCGAGGCCAACCCCTTGGCCTACATCGCCGAGCAGGCCGGGGGCCTTGCCACCACCGGCACCGAGCGCATCCTCGACATCGAGCCAACCTACATCCACCAGCGGGTGCCGCTGATAATAGGCTCACCCGAGGACGTCATCGCCTATCAGGAATTCATTCAGGGAAAAAGAACCTTCAAAAGGCAATGAAACGATAGGCGACGTGACAACCAAAATTGTAAACTGGCTTCTCTTGGCCGGGTTGTCGTTGATCTTGGTTTACTTTCTGGGATCGATCGGCTGCCCGGCCTATCATTTTTTGGGCCCCATGATCTCCGGGGTGGCCCTGTCGCTGGCCGGGCGGGCCCCAAGGGTCCCGGGCTGGTCCTTCCCCGTGGCCCAGGCCTTCATCGGGGCTTTGGTGGCCAGGGGCTTTAACCATGGCTTCTGGGGCATCATGGCCAACTCCTGGCACTATCTGGTGGCCGGGACGCTCTGGGCCATAATGCTTGGGGCTTTCATGTCCCTAATCCTCCTGAAGCTAAAACTGGCCCACGAAAAATCGGCCTTCTGGTGCCTGTCCCCGGGGGGCGCGGCCATCATGGTCATCATGGCCCATCAGCACGGCGGCAACATGCCCGTGGTCGCTTTCGCCCAGTACTTCAGGGTCCTTTTGGTATCCTTCGCCGCCGTGCTGATCTCGGGCCTGTTCATGGACGCCGCCACCTCGACCAAGGCCGCGGTGGTGCTTTTCCCGCCAATCCCCTGGGCCGATTGCGGGCTGACCCTCCTGGCCATGGCCGTGGGCCTGTCCCTGGCCCATCTCATGCCCTTCGTTCCCGGCGGGCCGCTGCTCATCCCCATGGTTTTGGCCGGGATCTCGAAAAACTACCTGGACCACGACATTTTCCTGCCGCCCTGGCTTCTCTACCCCAGTTACGCCCTGATGGGTTGGCGCATAGGCCTAAGCTTCACCAGGGAGAGCCTCCGGATAGTGGCAAGGCTAGTCCCAGGGCTTTTTCTGGGGATCATGGGCATGCTGGCCGGCTGCGGCCTCTTCGGCTGGGTCATGGCCAGGGGCGTGGGCATCGAGCCCCTGACCGCCTACCTGGCCTCCTGCCCCGGCGGTCTCGACGCCGTGACCATCATCGCCGCCAGCTCCGGCGCCGACCTGCCCTTCATCACGGCCATGCAGGCCATGCGGCTGATTTTGGTGATAAGCCTTGGGCCCTGGTTCTACGCCCTCCTCACGAGGATCTTCGCCCCCAGGCCAAAGGGCCCGCCGGGCCCCCGGCCGTGACCGGCGCCCGGCCTAGGCGGTCTCGCCCTTCAGCTCGATCCGCCAGACCACCGATTCCTTCGTCTCCTCGCCCTTGCCCTTGCAATAAGGGCATATCTCCTCCCAGCCGCCGCCCTCCCCGGACATTGACGAGTACCTTTCGACCGAGCCGTTCCCCGAACAGTAATCGCAATCCCTGGTTTCCTTGGCGACGAACCAGGTTTTGACGGCCCCGCAACGGCGGCAGGTAAAAGACCGCCCCTCCCCGGCCCAGCGCCTTTCCGTCTCCGCGCTAACCCTTTCGTCGAAGGTATGCTCCTGGTAGCCGCAATTTAGGCACACGCAATTTTCGCCGAAGGAGTGCCCCAGCTTGGAGCAGACGTATCTCCTGACGTAACCGCTCCCGACGATGTCCTTGAAGGCCCTTTGGAGACAGCCTGGATCCTTTTCGGCCAGGGCGTCCGCGGCCTTGGTAGCCAGTATCTCGTCCTTGCCGTGGATACAGCCCTCAAGCGTACCCGACTCAAGCTTATTGGCCGCCGCCATGGTAACCTCCCTTAAACGGGCCTCCCTAAAAACCCGGAATAGCCTCGCCTGATCGCAAACCCCGGCCACAAGCCTTGCGGTTTCCTGGCCCCCCAGGACGTGCCCCTCGCGAATGGCCAGATCGACGATCGCCTCCTCGACCAAATCCGCGTCGCCGATGATTTTGGCCAGCCTCAGGCGATCGACCCGGTTGCGTTCCCTCTTCTCCCAGGCCACGAGATCGTCCATGATCCCCGAGAGGTCGTCCATCCTTTCGGCGGCGAGCAATTTGGCCGCGTAGAGCCTGGCCGTCTTAAAAATCCTCAAAAACCTTGCTTGGCCGTGGATTTTGGCCATGGCCATGGGGATGCAGTCGCGGCTCGGGAACCGCAAGGAAACGACGATTTCCGTGAGGACGTCGGGATCGCTTATCCGCTCTATGGCCCTATCCTGAACCGTGTCGAACGCCGTCTCGATGGCCACGCGTTTTAGGCCCGCCTCGTCCCCGTCGGGGATATTGTCGAGGGCCTCAAGCACGATGACCGAGTGTCCGCGGGCGAGGTTAACGTACGTCTCGTTGGCCGCCGCCCCAAGGGGGTCGCCCATCCCCTCCAGGAACTCCCGCCCGGTGATGACGCCGTCCCAAACCATGGTCGGGAGGATGCCATTGCCCGCCGGGCCCAGGCCCCCAGGCGCCTTTTCCCCCTCGCCCGTTTTCTCCCTCGCCTGGGCGGCCTTCCCGTGAACCGCGAGGGCCAGGTTTCGGTAAGTTTTCCCAAGGTCCTTCCCGTCGGCCGAAAGGGCCAAATCCCGGTAAGCCTCCTGGGTCGCGGGTTCGGTCAGCTTGTTCGCGGCCTTTAGGCGCACCCCGTGCGATACGGACTCCCCCTTGGCCAGGGCAAACAACAGGTAAGGGTCGTGGAGTTTATCCGTGGCCGCCGCCTTGGTCGATTCGTGCCTCGCGAACTTGGCGATCAAAAAAAAATCCCTTTGGCGCTTTAGGCGGCCCACGGCGCGGGTCGCTCGTTTTTCGTTCCGCCCGTGGCGGGCGAGATAATAGTGAAATATCCTCAGCATGAGCCTTTCCCATTAAAACCGTGTCCCGTTTTAATGGCCCCTTCGCCCTCCCCCGGCCAGGGCCGCCCTGGCCGCTTTCACGAACGACCCGGTAGCCATCCTTATGGCCGTGGTCGCCCTCGCCCCGTATCCCAGGGCCTTATCGATATCCTTCGCCGGTCCGGCCGCCCGGCCGGTCCTGGGCCGTGACCGGCTTCCGGCCTAGGGGTTTTCGCCTTTCGGGACGACCCGAAAGAGCGTCTTTTCGGTCGTCTTCTCGCCACTTCCCCCGCAATCGGTGCAGGTCTCCTCCCAGCCGCCGCCCACCCCGGACTGTGACGAGTACATATCGATCATGCCGGTCGCGGAACAACGGTCGCAGGGCCCGGTTTTCCTTTCGATGAACCAGGTTTTGACCGCCCCGCAACGCTGGCACGTAAAGGACTCCCCCTTCTCGGCCCAGCGCCTTTCCGTTCCCCCGTCCGCCCATTTGTCGAAAGTATGCTCCTGGATGCCGCAATCCAGGCACACGCAATTTTTGCCGAAGGAGTGCCCCAGCTTTGAGCAGATGTATTCCCTGACGTAAGGGTGCCCGGTGAAGTCCTTGAAGGCCCTTTCGAGGCGGGCGTGATCTTTTTTGGCCAGGACGTAGGCGGCACTGGTCGCCAGTGTCGCGTCCTCGGAATGGAGGCAGCCCACAAGCGTTTCCGAGTCAAGTTCATCCCCCGCCGCCATGGAAGCGTACCAGTCATTGGCTTCCCTGAGTACCCTAATTAGCCTGGCCTTCTGGCTAACCCCGGCTAAACTTTCGCTCGCCTCATCGAGGGACCGGTACGACCCGGTAAGGGCCAGATTCATGATCGCCTCCTCGATTAAATCCCCGTCGCCTATGATTTCGGCCAACCTCAGGCGATCGGCCAGGTTCCATTCCTCCTTCTCCCAGGCGAGGAGATCGCTTAGGATCCCGGAGATGTCGTCCATCCTTTCGGCGGCGAGCAGTTTGGCCCCGCGGAGACTGGCCGCCTTGAAAATCCTCATGAGCCTTGATTGGCCCGAGATTTTGTCCATGGCCTTGGCCAGATTGACATTGTCGCATGGACCCATGGCCACGACGATTTCCGTGAGCGCGTCAAGATCCCCTATGCGATCCATGGCCTTGGCCCGGATCTCGCTTGAAGCCGCCTCCATGGCCACGCTTTTGAGGCTCGCCAAGTCCCCGTCGGGAATCCTGGCCAGGGCCGCAAGCCCAAGCCCCGACCCGTGGCCCATGGATTTGGTGGCGAGGCTAAGGTACGTCTCCGTGGCCGCCGCCCCCAGGGGGTCGCCGACTTCCTCCAGGAACTCTTGCCCGGTGATCGCGCCGTCCCAGACCAGGGTGGGGAGGATGCCCTTCCGGCCCCCGCCCGCCTGGGCCGGCCCCTCAACGGTGAGGGCCAATTCCCGGTAAGTCTCCCCGAGGCCCTCCCCGCCCGCCAGGGCCAAATCCCTGTACGCCTCCCGGGTCGCCCGCCCGGTCAGCTTGCCCGCGGCCTTTAGGCGCGTTTCGGGCGGGTTGCCCCCCCGCGTCAGCGAGAACAGCAGGTACGGGTCATGGAGTTTATCGATGGCCGCCGCCTTGGCCGATTCGTGCCTTGCGTTTCTTGCGACCAAAAATAAATCCCTTTGGCTTTTCAGGCGGCCCACGGCGCCCACGGCCACCTTTTCGTCCCGCCCGTAGCGGGCGCGATAATAATGGAATATTCTTAGCATGGTCTACACCCAATCGATACCCCGTCCCGTTTCATTGGCCCATCCCCGCGGCCCAGGCCGCGGCCCTTTCGGCTAGCCAACCGGGGTCGGCTCAAACGAATTCTTTCGCGCGGCCCCGTTTTGCCCTTTGTGGCTTCCGCGATGCCCGTAAGGGCCGGGGAGCACCACTTTCCCCTCGGTCGCCCGCCCCCCGAAAAAGGCCCTGAATTTATTCGAGTGCGGGTTCATGACCAGGGACGCTTGCCAGTCCAGTGAGAAGTTTAACCGCTGCGTGTTTATGTCGGTGCCGGACATGAACACCGGCAGGTCGTTCGGGTGGGTATGGAACCAGCCCACGATGACCAGCCGTTTACGCTCATCCAGCGTCTCGTTTAACCTGGCCAGCCCGTCTTGCATCTCGGACCACATGGCCCTGGTGAACTCGACGAAAACCGAGCTCCCCGAGGTGTCCGCGAATATGACGTCCCTTACCAGATTGTATATTTCATTGCCATGGTAGGCTACCTCGCCAAGCAGGACGCCGCCTTGCTCAACCACGTTCCGTTTGGTTTTTTGGCCCCAGTCGAGCGAGTCCTTAAGCTTTTTGAGGGCGCGCTTGCCGATGATTAAATAGCGACGGTAGTTATTTCGGGGATTGGGTTGCTTCCCGGGGAAATCCAATGGCCTGTCCAAGCCCCTGGGTACGTATTCCGACTTATTGGTTATCACGATTTTGTGGGCCGGCTCGGTCGCCGGCCCCTCCCGGGGCGGCGAGGCCCCGGGGTCGCTCCCCTCCCGATGCCAGGACGGCAACCCTTCCGCCCGGTCCGCCGGCGTCGCGCCCTCTTGGCGATAACCGGGACGGTCAAATTCCCCGGAATATGGGCGAAGCTTTACGTTTTCTTCCATATTTTCGTCGCGCCGAGATTTGGGATAAAGATTCCTTTGCATATCGGAACCACCTTCCGTGTGACTTTCGGCTGTTTTTTGCCTATTGAAAGTATCAATATAATCTATTATTATGGTTACAACGTAGAATATTACGAATATAAACATTACCCATAATAAAGGTTCTGTTATATCAAATAACATACTCTTGCCTCTATAGCTAACCTTACATTACTAAGATAACGTAAAAGCCATATGATGAAGTTGCATGATTTTGGATCCCACATCGTAAAAATCAAAGATCGTGGCCATGGGTTCGGGGCCAACACCGTTATCGGCCCTCGGCATCGTCGCAAGGCCCCCCGCCGGACTCGCCGGCCAGCCATTCCCCGTCAATGGTATCGTTGACGAAAGGGCTCAATTCGTCGATGGGGGAATCGGACGCGTTGAGAAAGTGCTCTATCACCCTTGAACGGATAAAGGTATCATAATTGTCAATTTGGTGATAATAGTACTGGTAATATACTTCAATATACTTATCGATAATTTTATTCTTGTCTATCATAGCAACATTAAACCTAGATTTTAGTCAAAGGTGGAGCCACATTCCTGGCATAACCAGGCGCGGCTTGGGGAGGTATTCTCCACGACCTTGCCCTTGGAGGCGCATACCGGGCAGCGACGGGGCTTCCTTCGCTTATTTACGCATACCCCTGGGCGTAAATTCCCGCCTTGGCCCGCGTTATGGGTCATGATCGTTCCGGTGGCTATGGGAACCCTTCGCCGCACTTCCCCGATTCGTATTTTTCGCCCCTGGGAAGCCTTAGGGCCCCGACCTCCTTGCGGTACCCCATTCCGGCCGTGTATTATGATCTTAGGTTTTGAGGACCATGGCAATGATATTTCATAGCTCAATGCTCTCTTAATTAGTCTAAAGAATGACTTAATCTTGCTCATTATTAATTCTCAGTGCCATGAGGGCAATCAAGCAGTAGAAAGGCCTGAGCATCCAAGCAGGTCTTGGCTCTATAAGCTTTTAGAAGATGCCTTTGAGGATTTATAACGATTGAATAAGTGTTGTCCCCATCAAAAAATAAGTCTTGCGTATACCGGTCAACGGAAGACATAAAGCAGCCCAATTGATTGGGATGTGTGTGAAACCACCCTACTATGATTGCCTTTTGGTCAATTTCCCTGTTGTAGTCATCCTTTTTGTCATGCATCAGGCCCCAACATTGATTCGTAATCTCCAGGGAGCCCATCGAACCATGGGCCCCATCGGCGCTTATCGACTTCGTCACCACAACGTAATGGATACCCCGGCCCTCATCGAGGAATCTCTTCCCGATGAGAATGCCGCCTTGCTCATCCCGGACGTCAAGGCGCTGCCCGACGTCCCACTCGACGAAATCGAATATCTCCCTGACCGCGTCAGGCCGCAGGATGAGCTTGTGCGAAGGGTCCGCCAGGGCAAAATTGTCGTTAAGCCGTATATCACCCTTCAAGAGTAGCTTTTCGTCAAAGACCCTTTTTTGTTCCTCGTTTAGACCATTGTTTGTTTTATGAATTATTATGTACACTTTATACTCTCGGACAGGTGTAAAAAATTTTTTGCCTACTTATTGGTAGCGGTTTAGATATATCAACAATCCAAACGAATTTATGAATGGCCCTTCGCCATAACTATTTCACTTGGTTTAAAAACGAAACAATTGTCTTCCACGAACACGACTTATATAAGTTTTATCATGACTTTAAGCTAGCTTTAGTTATTGAATGGCATTTTTATAGTGAATTTATCATGTTGATAGCTCTATGGGTAAAATTTACTCCCGCTGGGAAAGGTTTTCATTTTCCAACGATTTCGGGGTGGCCTTTTTTTTTACCCAATCCAGTCCAATTTGGCCTACTTTATTGAGAATTTTGCCACCAATGTCAATCGGTCCACGGAACAAGGCGTGATCCCGGAGATCTGATGCGGGAGATTTGACCCCGGAAGTGTCC
>JAITKA010000105.1 GCA_031278635.1 Deltaproteobacteria bacterium
TCACCTTCACCATCAACCTGATCATGCCCATCGCCATGGAAAAGGAACTGCGCTTCGCCATCCGCGAGGGCGGCAGGACCGTTGGCGCCGGGGTCATCTCCGAGATCATCGAGTGACCCGATAAACGCTGGGGCCTTGGGGGCATAGCCCTTAAGGCCAGGCGGGGAGAATAAACCATGCCCAGAGACATAATCCAGCTTCAGTGCACCGAGTGCAAGAACAAGAACTACTCGACCACCAAAAACAAGAGGCGCACGCCAGGCCGCTTGGAGATAAAGAAGTACTGCCCCTTCGATCGGCGCCACACGGTACACCGCGAGGTCAAGTAGGGACCCGCGGCATTGGGAGCTTAGGCCAGTAGCTCAATTGGTAGAGCACCGGTCTCCAAAACCGGGGGCTGGGGGTTCGAGTCCCTCCTGGCCTGCCACCAAAGCCCCGATGGGCCCCGGGCCGCCATGGCCAAAGGCCAAAACCCCCGTGGCGTGATATAATAATGTAACGTGGCCTTGGTTCGGGGCTTTCGCGCGCCACGCGGACCCTGACCTTGGATTGGGAGATAATGAGCAAGCACCGCAAAAACAAACCCACTCGCGATGCCCAGGGACAACCGGGTGAAGGCCAAGCCACCGGCCAAGCCACCGGCCAGGCGGCCCCCGCCCAGCCGTTGACGCTGGCCAAAAAGGCGGCCCCGCCCGCCGCGGGCAAACTGAAGCCCAAGCGGGAGCAGGAAGAGGTTAAGCCGCCCAACAAGGTCATGCGCTTCATAGGCTTTCTGAGGGACGCGAGGCGGGAGCTGACCAGGGTCACCTGGCCCACCCGCAAGGAGACGATAACCTCGACCGGCGTCCTCCTGGCCTTGGTCGCCATCGCCGCCCTGTACCTGTTCGTGGTCGATAACATCATTAACCTTGCCGTGGTGGACGGGCTAAGGGAACTGTTGGTCAAGATCGTCTTTAAGCTTAAGTTGTAGAGAGCCAGGAACACAAATAACTTTTTGTATCAGGAAATTTGGTCAAAAAGCTAACCCCCGGCCGGACGCCCTTGGCCGGGGTTTCGTTTAGCGAGATTTAAAAGTGGCCCTTAGATGGTATGTCGTGCATACGTTCTCCGGTTACGAGAACCGGGTCAAGCAGGCCCTGGAAGAGAGCATCAAAAAGCTCAAACTGGAAGAGCAGATCACCGACGTCGTTTTGCCCATGGAGAACGTCATGGAGATGTCCAAGGCCGGCGGCCGGCGGACCTCGACCAGGAAGCTTTTCCCTGGCTATATTTTCGTGCGCATGGAACTGACCGAGCAGACCTGGCACATCATCAAGGAGACCCCCAAGGTGACCGGCTTCCTCGGCGACAAGAACATGCCCATGCCGATTACCGACGACGAGGCCCTGAACGTCCTGACCCAGATGGAGGAGGGCACCAAGAAGCCCAAGCATAAGTTCCATTTCGAGGAGGGCGACGAGATAAAGGTGGTCGAGGGCCCGTTCACCAACTTTACCGGCGTGGTGGAGGAAGTCAACGAGGACAAGGGCAAGCTTCGCGTCCTGATCAGCATCTTTGGCCGGCCGACGCCGGTGGAGCTTGACTTCATCCAGGCGGACAAGACCAGCTAAAGACGCCAGGGGGGCGGCTTTGGTGTAGCGCGAAAAAATAATTTGCCATAATTGGCAATCCGTGCTATCATATGCAATTTAATGGGTGTCAACTTCGTTTGGTTGGTTCCCGGCGACCGTCGAGGGAAGGGCCTCATGATAAAGAGTCTATCGGTCTCGGCGATAAAGCGTTAGGTTTTTTCCCTGGCAGGCCAGCCAAGGGAAAATTTCGCTTGACAAAATCTGACAATTGTGACATAATATATGGTTCACGGGTAGCCAATGGTTCCCGTGGTTAGGTTAGGGCCGGACGGCCCTTTCGGCAATAGGGCCGGTCGGCCCTTTCGGCAATGGGGCCGGACGGCCCGGGTGATTTCGGGATTAGCGGGAAGCGCTAACGGGGAGAACGGTTAAATGGCAAAAAAAGTCGTGGCCCAGGTAAAGTTACAGCTGCCCGCGGGGCAGGCCGCCCCCGGACCGCCGGTGGGCCCGGCCCTGGGTCAGCACGGTCTCAACCTGGGGGAGTTCACCAAGGCCTATAACGCCAAGACGCAGGACAAGATCGGGACCATCATCCCGGTGGTCGTGACCGTTTATTCCGACAGGACCTTCACCTTCATCACCAAGACCCCGCCGGCGGCGGTGTTGCTCAAGCAGGCGGCCAAGCTGACCAGCGGGTCCAACACGCCGGGCAGGACCAAGGTCGGCCAGATCACCCAGGCTCAGCTTGAGGACGTGGCCAAGCAGAAGATGGAAGACCTGAACGCCAACGATTTGGAGGCGGCCAAGAGGATCATCGCCGGCACGGCCCGGAGCATGGGCCTGGAAGTGGTCGGCTGAGGCCGGTTCGCGGCACCCAGGGCTTTGGGCCTGGGGGCCGAACGCCCCCCGGGATGACCGGGGGATTCTTTGGATGGATTTTATGACCGCCAGCAAGAAACATCGCGAGGCCCTCACCCAGGTCGATCGCCTTAAGAAGTACACGTTTGAAGACGCGGTGGGCCTGTTACTGGAGACCCCGAAGGCCAGGTTCGACGAGACGGTCGAGATCGCCGTGCGCCTGGGCGTGGATCCCCGTCACGCCGACCAGATGGTCCGCGGGACCGTGGCCTTGCCGGCCGGGACGGGCCGGACGGTCAGGGTGGCGGTCTTCGCCAAGGGCGACAAGGAAAGGGAGGCCCAGGAGGCCGGCGCCGACGTGGTCGGGGCCGAGGACCTGGTGGAAAGGGTCCAGGGCGGTTTCCTGGATTTCGACAAGAGCGTGGCCACCCCGGACATGATGGCCCTGGTCGGCCGCCTGGGCAAGATTCTGGGCCCCAGGGGCCTGATGCCCAACGCCAAGCTGGGCACGGTCACCTTCGAGGTCGGGACGGCCGTCAAGGAGCTCAAGGCCGGGAAGATAGATTTCAGGGTCGAGAAAAACGGCATCGTCCACGCCCCCATGGGCAAGGTCTCCTTCCCCAAGGACAGGATACTGGCCAACGTCTCGGCCTTCCTCGATCAGGTCCAGAGGCTTAAGCCGACCACCTCCAAGGGCGCCTACATCAAGGCCATCGCCATGAGCACGACCATGGGACCCGGCGTAAAGATCGATCCCTTGCTGGTCAAGGACCTAAAATCGTATCTGTCATGATTTTAAAAGTCAGTACGATACGTTAACATATTTGTAATAAACCTATAAAAGGGTTTAATATAATAATAATTAGCCCGCGGTCTGGCCGCGGGCTAAACGAATTTTCGGACCAAAGACAACCGGTCGCCTATTTAAAGCAAAATTACCCCAAATTTGGGATTTAATCCAACTTTAGATAGCTTAATGGAACGCGTTCCGCCGGTCGAGGTCGTGGTTAAGTTGCCACCTTGCTTGGGCCGAAAAGCGGCGCCCTCTTTTTGGGCGTCGAAATAAAGCCTAAGAAAGGAGGATGATTAGGTGGATAAAAGAAAAAAAGAAACCGTGGTCGGTCTTCTGAAAGAAGACTTCTCCACGGCCAAAGCCGTTTTCGTGACCGACTTCAAGTCGCTCCCGGTGGCCACCATGGTGTCCCTGCGCAACAGGGTCCGCCAGACGGGCGGGCATTACCGCGTGGTCAAAAACACCCTGGCCAAGCTGGCCAGCCAAGGCCAGGCGGCCGAGAAGCTGGACCCCCTTTTGGTCGGCAACAACGGCTTTTGTTTCACCAGGGAAGACCCGGCGGCGCTGGCCAAGGTCCTTCAGGAGTTCGCCAAGGAACAGAACAAGTTCGCCATAAAGGGCGGCATCCTTGGCGCGCAGACCCTGACGGCGGCCCAGATCCAGGCCCTGGCCTCTTTGCCTTCCCGCGAAGCCCTGCTCTCGGGGTTTTTGGGCGCCTTGCAGGCCGTGCCGACCAAGTTGGCCAGATCCCTGTCGGCGATACCCCAGAAGCTTCTGTACGCCTTGACCGCCGTGCGCGATCTAAAGGCCGAGGGTTAGCGGCCCCGCCAAAGCCACCTTTTTCGCCGGGCCCCCGCGCCCGCCGGACGACAATCATCATATGGCAGGAAAGATCCTGGCCGAAGGAAACGACGAATGACCACCAAAGCCGAAGTAATCGAATTTTTGAAGAACATGACCGTTATCGAGCTTAGCGAGCTCATCAAGGACATCGAGGAGACCTTTGGCGTCTCCGCCGCCGCCCCCGTGGCCGTGGCCGCGGTCGGCGCCGTTGGCGCCGAGGCCGCCGCCCCCGTCGAGGAGCAGACCGAGTTCAGCGTCATCCTCACCGCCCCGGGCGCCCAGAAAGTGGCCGTCTACAAGGAAGTCAGGGCCATCACCTCCCTGGGCCTCAAGGACGCCAAGGAGCAGGTCGACAACCCGCCCCTGACCGTCAAGGAGGGCGTCTCCAAGGACGAGGCCGAGAAGCTCAAAAAGCAGCTTGAGGCCGTCGGCGCCACCGTGGAGATCAAGTAAGGCGCGTTTCGGACGCCGGGCCGCGCCTTGCGGTAACGGTTTATCGGGCCGCGCCCGGCGCGGCCATTCGGAAAAAAAACGAATCCCATGGGTGACGGGGATCGATTGGCGATCCCCGGCGCCCCCTTCACCCTTCCGGAGGCCGGGTGGTCTAGCCTTCGGAGGATAACCCTCACAAGGGCCGCCAATCGAAGGTTTGTGGCTGCGACCCGGTTTCGGTCGACAGATACATAGCCGGTTGTCTCTTACATACCCTAATCCCTTTTTACCCCCCCTTGAGTGGGGAGGCCCGGCTTTCCGGGGCGCTCTCGCCAATCCGGAAGGCTTAACCATTTATTGGTCGCGTGGGCGAGCGCCCGTTAGGGCCGCGCCAAGGCGACGCCAGTAACGGCAACCATAGGTCTAAGGCCCCCGCAGCGGGGCCCTGACGAGGAGGTCAGATGTCTTCACCCGCCGTTCACCTGCGTATACGGAAAAACTTCGGTAAAACGGAACACGTAACCGAGATGCCCAACCTCATCGAGATGCAGCGCTATTCCTACGAGCGTTTCCTGCAAAAGGACACGGCGCCGGATCGGCGGGGCGATTTCGGGCTCCAGGCCGTGTTCAAGAGCGTCTTCCCCATCCAGGATTTTGCCGGCCTTTCCAACCTCAAGTTTCTGTCATACGCCTTCGACGAGGTTAAGTACGACGTCGACGAATGCATGGCTAAGGGCATGACCTACGAGGCGCCCTTAAAGATCACCGTGGCCCTGGAGATTTACGATC
>JAITKA010000011.1 GCA_031278635.1 Deltaproteobacteria bacterium
AATCGTCGGCTTTAACGCCACCTGGGGTTCAACCGCCCAACAAACCCTTTCGGTTGAATACAAAGCCGATAACGGCCCCATAAAAAGTTACTCCTAAAACGCTAACGATTACGCCTCGCGTCCGTGGGGCGTAATCGTTATCAATCTAAAAATTCCAATAAAAGTTTCAACCGGACAAGGCTTTTACCTCCCCGGTCCCAAAACCCGGTTCCGGCACCGTTTTTGCTTTGGGGTCGAGTGCGTTCGTCTCGAGGAAATCCTACGGCGCGATGGCCGTTAATTGGTACGAACCTCAAATTTAGGCCTTTGAAGTTATCAGTTGGCTATAATATTTATTATTAAGATAAATGTTCTATTTATAAACTTCTAAGCTTTGACATGAAAATATAAAGATCTCGTATTAAACGGTTAAGTTCTCTTATTTACGTATATTTTATCTCTATAATAACTCTAAATATTTGCGATAGCTTTATGTAATTTCATTGTTAACGTATTTGTTAGAATTTATTGATAAAGCTGATTATGTTAACTTAAATTGACTTTATAAACCGAAATGTTGTAATAATACTAACGAAAAGTTTAAACGCACTAGTATATAAGACTCATATCAATTTTCAAAAATAAAATCGCCAAATTATTCTTCAAGTGAATTATTGAATCGAAAAATTTTAAAGTTATCATTTTTAGGGAGGAGATGACCTTGGATGGTCTTTTTTGGCCGGCGCGAGGGTAGTTGGGTAACTTTGGGGTTTTAGGGGCGGGTCTTTGGCGGGAGTTAGGGTTGACCAAAAGGTACCCGATTTCCCGGCTATTTCTCGTTTCGGTTGACATTCCGGGGCTCTCTTTGTAAAGTGAAACGTACTCTGGAATCGACTTTTGGATTTGGTTTTTTTCGTCTCGGAAATATCTAATCCATAACATGACTAATTAATTTGTATTGTCTTTAAATAGCAAAATAAATATTTTTTCAATACACTTTCTTTATTTTAAAGATAAACTATAGTCACGATCTTTTACTTGTTCTTATCTTTCGCTCCTTTTGGGGCCGTTCGATATTGGCCTTTTTGGAAGCGAGTTTATAAAACCATTGAAGGTGGCTAAGGGGTATTTACGGCTAAAGGGAAGGGTGTATACTTTTCTTCCATAGGTCTCCAAATAGCTGGTAACAAATTCTTAATCGCTCTGGCCACGGCCGGGGTTTTTTCTCTAGGGTCTTTGTGGGCCCCGGTGGTTTCGTAAAAATGGCTTCCGATCAGGGGGTAAACGCGGTGGCTAGGTCAATGTTTTAGACCCATTTACTGTCGATTTAAGTGGTGCGAGGATAAGTCCGAGGGGACCAACCGATAGATTTCCAAGAAATGATGTATATGCCCAATTTAAACAATTTTCTGGTTCCCGCCGTCACAGAGGCCACCAAGTCCGGATTTGCCAGGCTCGGGCCTGCCGATATCGGGGAGCCCGAGGCGGGGCCTTTTGGGGCCGTGTCTGCCAAGGACGGGACCACCAAAGGTAATATCCCGGACGGGACCACTAAAGGTAATATCCCGGACGGGGCGGTGACGGATGGCCGTAACGACTCGGTTTTAAGCGAAGGGCGAGCATCGGTGGGCGGGCTTTTTGGGACGCGTGATCCTTTTTGGGCATTTTTAGGGGCCTTGGCAGGGTTGGTCCGGGGAAGACGGGGCGTGGCCACGGTCTTTCTGGCCGGTTTTTTTGTTTTTGGGCTTTTTTCCGGGGCCGTTTGGGCCCAGCCAGGGGTTTTTAACCGGGCCTACAGTCATTTTTCGGAAAAGGAAAATATCACCGACGTCCTTTCCGGGTTTGCCCGCGCCTATGGGCTTAGGGCCAATATCTCGCCACTGCTTACCGGGACCATTAGCGGGAATTTTGAGAACGTTGAGCCGCTTCTGTTTTTGGATGGGTTGCGTTCGGCCTTTGGCGTCAATTGGTACCTTTTGGGCTCGAATATTTATTTTTTTCACGACTCCGAGTGGACCGCCAAGACCTTTTATCCCAAAAAATCCACCCCCGAGGAGATTTTAAACGCCCTGCGCGGCACGGCCGCGGTCTCGGCCCAGTTGCCTCCCAAGATTTCCGGGAAGGGTTTGATTTTGGAGGGCCCAAAAAGTTACATAGATGCCTTGGAATTAGACGCCTTGGCCATAGACGATAGCCCCAGTACGCCCAGTTTGGTCATGAGGGTCTTTAAGCTTCGTCACGCCCAGGCCGACGACTTTACCGTCTCGAACGCCGATCGCTCGGTCACCATCCCGGGCGTGGCCACCATTTTGGCCAACATGATAAGCGGGAGCGATACCGGGTCGGGCATTACCGTGCAGACCAGGCCTTCTTCCATGAGCGCCTTGGGCGGCCAGGGCTTGGCGAAGCAAGGTGCCGAGGCCCCGCCCGCGGAGTCCGCGCCCCCGAGGGTACCGGGCCAGGTCATGGCCGAGCCCAGGATTAACGCGGTTTTGGTCTATGACTACTCGGACCGCATGCCCTATTACGAGGCGGTTATCCGGGATTTGGACCGGGAAGTCCATCTGGTCGAGATCCATGCGGCCATAGTTGACGTCAACACCAATTTCAGGAGGGATCTGGGCGTCAGTTGGCAGGGCGTGGCTACGCCTGGGGATATGTCCGTTGGCTTTGACATGTCAACCGATTCAACGGCCTTTGACCCCTTGCCCTCCCCGGGGCAACCGGCCGGGCAGGGCGCCACGGTTTCCACGGTCTACACCCAAGGCCCGAATTTTTTCGTGGCCAGGATCCAGGCCTTGGAGCGGGAGGGCGAAGCCCGCTTGCTGGGCAGGCCATCGGTCTTGACCATGGATAACCAAGAGGCCACCCTGGAAAACACCACCACCTACTACATCGAGGTGGCCGGCTACCAGAGCGTGGATCTTTTTAAGGTTGACGCCGGGACCGTTTTGCGGGTAACCCCCCACATCGTGGAGGGGCGCCAAGGTGAGCCGCCTTCCATCCGCCTAAACGTCACCGTCCAGGACAGTCAGGACTCCGAGGCCGGGAGCACCATGACCGCCAGCATGGCCATCCCCCCCGTCAAACAAACCAGGATCACCACCCAAGCCCTCATCCAAAACGGCCAGAGCTTATTGATCGGCGGCTATTACTTTGAGAGCAAACAAAGCACGGAAGCCGGGGCCCCGCTTCTACGAAAAATACCCCTTTTGGGCAGGCTTTTTAAGTCCACGACTAAGTCAAACGAGCAGATGGAGCGCATGGTCTTAATCACCCCCAGAATCATAAGGCTCGGCGATATTCAACAGTTGCCCTCCCATGTCGACGACGAGAGTTTCGCCCGGAGCCCGACCCAAACCGACTATGAACCCAGGGTCCCAAAACCCAAGGGCGGCTGCGCTGGCTTATGACCCAAAGCCTTGAATGGAGGGTGATTGCCGGACCCAATTTGGGAGCCTCGTTAGCCCTGGGGGTTGGCAAGACCGTCATCGGATCGGGAGACGAGTCAGATCTGATCCTGCGGGATCGAAGCGTCCATCCCAAACACCTGGAACTCGATATCGCCCTTTCCGGGCCGGGGGCCTTTACCGTTCTGGCCAAGCCCTTGGAGGGTCAGACCCGGCTGGACGGGGAAGTCTTGGAGGCCAAGGGCCGGGAGGTGAACCCCGGCCAAGTGATTTCCCTGGGCTTTTCGGCCCTGGTCTACGGGACCTCCGAGGGCGACTTCGAGGGGGCCGAACTGGTCCCCCTGGCCTACGCCCGCTCGCTCGCGCCGGAGACGGCCGGGACGGCCGGCCCTGACGGGGGCGCCAAAGAAAAGGAAGGCGCGGGGGAAGCCCCGGGGGAAGCCCCGGGAGAGGCGGAGAGCGGCCAAGATGTGGGTCAGGCCGGGGAATCCGGGCCCTCGGTGGGGCCCTTTGATACGGGGGAGAGCGAGGGGCGGGAAGCGGCCGTTTTGGAAAGGCCGCGGAAGAAATCCAGAATCGGCGTTCTGGGCCTGGTTTTGGTCGCGATAGCTTTGGCCCTGCTGGTTTTTGGCCCGGCCGGAAAGGATCAACTGGGCGAGCAATTAACCGATCTTCAGGCGTTATTGCGAAGTAACGGTTTCGAATCCCTCGAGGTGGCTAGGGTTGGGAGCGGCCTTGAGGCTTTCGGGGAGCTGGAAAGCGACGCGGAATTAAGCCGGTTGGTGGAGCTGGTAAAAGGACGGCCCAGCAAAGTATTTTTAAGGATCACCGTAAAAAAGGATCTCCTTGAAGCTGGCCGTCAAGCCCTGAATTCTTATGGTTTTTATCCGTCCCTTTTCTTCGATACCGAGGGTCGACCCAAGGTTACCGTTTACATGTTAAACCAGGCCGTGGAGGATAGGGCCTTTGAGGACCTGGCCGAGGACGTCCCGGCGTTGGACCCCGTGAAGGCCGTGATCCATCGAGAGGATCTGGAACCCATTTTACTCCAGGAGCTTTCGGCGGCGGGGATGGCCGATATCATGGTAACTTTCCGGGAGGGCTTATTGGAACTGGCCGTGCCGCCCGGCTTCGAGAACGCCCGCGCCTTAGCCCAGACCTTCAATAAGATCGCGGGTCGCATGGGCGTCCCGGTGGTCTATACCCTTTCGACGATAAGCGATGAGGGGGCCCCACAGGTCATTCAAGGCAGTGGCGGCCTTGAGGCCCAACTTCCCTTGCCGGAACCCGCAAGCCCCGTGATCGCCCAGGTGGAACCGGGAAACCCGGACGATCCGGCGACGTATCTGGACGTGGTTGGGGTTACCATGACCCCGATGAGGTTCATCAGTACCAGGGACGGCCAAAAACTGTTTGAGGGCAGTACCTTGCCGGGCGGGTGGGTCATCGCGACCATCGAGTCCAGAAGCCTGACCCTGGCCCGGGGGGACGAGTCGATGGTGGTCGTTTTGGGCCAGGAATAAAATGGCGCCCCCGGTTGTTTGGCGATTAGTGTTTTTTTTCGATTGGCGGTTTGTCCCTATTTTTTGTGACCGGGCGCCATGCGTAAACCCACCCAAGTACCATTAGATTTGGAGGTCTAAAAATGAGTGAAGCGGAAAAATCACCATGGGATACCTTAAGCTCCGAAGAACCGACGGAAACGAAGGCCCTTAGGGAGGAAGTCTCGGAACTGGACACGAAATTAAAAACCGTTATCGACCAAGGGCTCCCCGTGGACGAGTTTCCCGTCTTTAAGGGCCTAAAAACGGCCACGGAGGCCGCCTTGGACATAGTGGACAAGAAAAATCAGAGATAAGGCGGACGCGTAACGGCTTGCCCCAAGGGCCCTGGACCCCGGCCATGGCCGTCTCTCGTCGCCTAAAAATGCCCATGGGTTTGGGCCCCGCCGGAGCCGGTTTTTGGTAAATATCCTTTCCAACCGGCGAATTGGGCTTTTGTAGGGTTTTTCTGACGCCCTTTGCATCAGTTTGTCAATTAATTATTTAAGCGCTGAAGGTTTCTTTTTTCCCGCGAGCCCCTGGGTGGGGCCCGTTTAGGTCATTCCAAGAAATTATGCGGGGGCAATCCCCATGGAGGTTTCAAAGTGTCCGATTTGAAAGACTTGGCGAAAAACCCGTCCAAACTGAGTGATTTGCCGGAATTACCCAAGATTGTCGAGATAGGTCTTTTCGGCGCCCACACCGGGCAAATGAGCGGGGCCTTTAATTTGTTCCAAGGCCTTTTACAGGCCTCGCCGGATCTCATTCCGGCCAAGCTCGGCATGGCTTTTGTCGATCTGGTCACCAATCAGTTCGATAGGGCGGAAACCGCCATCAGGGAAGTATTAAGCGTAAAGCCCGATCACGCCGAGGCCATGGCCCTTCTGGGCCTGGACCTGGCCCTCTCCGGTCGGCAGGACGAGGCCGAGCCGATTTTGGTCGAGGTGTCCAAAGGCGACGGGGCCGCGGCCGAATTGGCTAGGTTCTTACTGACAGGACAATGAACCCCATGCCCCTTCAGCGAGACATATCGCCCGGCCGCGCCGCGGGAAAATCTCTCCGGTCAAAAATAGCCTTGCTCGTGGCCGTTTTAATCGCGGCCATTTGCATGACGGCTTGCCAAAGTGAGCTTTATTCCGGCTTATCAGAGCAAGAGGCCAATAATATGTTGGTCTTATTGCTCTCACAGGACTTTGACGCTGCCAAGGTTGATAACGGCAAGAACGGGTATTCCCTGACGGTGGATAGGGCCCAGATGGCCGTGGCCCTGGAACTCTTAACCACCAACGGTTTTCCCAGGACCAAGCACGAGAGCATGGGCACGGTTTTTTCCGGCCAGGGCATGATCTCCACCCAGACCGAGGAACAGGCCCGCCTTTCTTTCGCCTTGTCCCAAGAGCTCTCGGAAACTTTTTCCAGGATCGACGGGGTCTTAACGGCTAGGGTGCACGTGGTCTTGGCCACCAGGGATCAGAGCGGGAGCGTCTCCAGTCCCGCGACCGTGGCCGTGGTCATAAGGCATCTGCCGGAATCCCCGGTGGTGAACCTAACGCCAAAGATCAAGGAAATCAGCGCCAAAAGCGTCCCGGGCTTACTGGAAAACGGCGTCTCGATCATGCTGGTCCCGGTCAGGATTGACGTGGTCCTCCCGACCGTCGCCAGGGGGGGCGCCTTAAGCTTACCGCAAACGGTTGGCCTGGTCCTACTAATCCTGGTGGCGGGCGTTTTGGTTACCCGGACGCTATTAAAGCGCCGCCGGGCTAGAACCGAGCAACCCGGTTAAGCCCAATGGATAACTTTTACCGGGAGCTGGTCAAAAATCCCCCCTTGCTTAAGGCCGTGGTGGCCTTTAACCTGCCAAACCACGTCCCGGATAGGGTTAAAATCCATCCGGCCCAAGGCTATGGAGGGGCTGATGGCCAAGCCATGGGATTGACTGACGAAACCGGAGACCGGGAAGCCCGGTTACAGGCCTTGGTCGAGTCCGGGGTGAGGAAAAACCAGACCCTTAGACGGTTTTTCCCGAGCCTCGCCGGGGGGGAGGATTTTTGGGACTTTGGCCCGGAGCCCCTACGGTTAACCCTTTTAAACGAGGGGGATTTTGACAACCTGGCCACAAGGTTCGGGGCGGCCGTTTGGGGGGAGGTTTTGGCCCAGGCGGTCGACGCCAAGACGGTAAGGGCTTTAAAGGCCAACCTAGGGGAGGGGCTCTTAGACTGGGCCATCGATCGGGGCCGCTTTTGGCTGGGTAACCTGGGCGATATCTATCGCCAAGGCATGGAGGCCCCAAAAGACCTGGAGGGCATACGTTTAACCGGCCTTAGGGCCATCAACGTGGCCTGGGACCCCCTGCCGCCCCCGTTGGCCAACCGGGTCAAAGAGAGGGTGGTTGACGGGGGCTTTCCCGCCCCGGCGGACAACCTGGCCGCGAGGACTTTCGCCAGGCTAAAAAATTTACTTCTCACGGAGGTGGCCCCCTCATGGCGGCCCTGTTTTTCCTGAACGGCCAAAACCCGGCCATATTGCCGGGGGTGAAACTGGTCAAAGCGACGGACGCCAATTTGTACCTGGAGGCCCTCGAGCTTCGCGAGAAAATCGTGGCCAAAGGGGAGGAGTTGGCCAAGCGAGCCGAGGAGGAGCGTAAAACCCGTTCCGATGAAGGCTACCAGGATGGCCTGGCCGCCGGGAGGGACGAATATACGCTTAAGATCATGGACACGGTCATGGCTTCGGTGGAATATTTAGAGAAGTTTGAGGTCGATCTGGCCAACATCGTCGATGAGGCCGTCCGTAAGATCATCGGCGATCTGCCCTCGGACGAGGTTGTTGTGGGCTTGGTCAAAAAGGCCCTAAAAACCATGCGGGACGACCGTAAAATATTGGTCAGGGTCTCGCCCGAGGACGAGTCCGCCGTCAGGACCGCCCTGGTCGGGACTTCCGAGGGCTGGGCGTCGTTTTTGGACGTCCGGGGCGACGGGCGACTCTCCAGGGGCGACTGCGTGCTGGAAAGCGATCTGGGCGTGGTCGAGGCCAGCGTGGAAACCCAGCTAAGAAATCTCTCCGAGGCGCTAAAAAACTCCATACGATCCAAGGATTCCGTTAATGCCGTTTAAGGTACGTAGAATTTGGGGACAAAAAGCGTTTTTGTCGGAGGTTTGACCGATGGCTCTTGAATACGTCGGAAAACTTCTCTCCCACGCCGTAAGGGAAGTGACCACCATCGAGGTGAGGGGGCGGGTCGAGCAGGTCGTGGGCACCATTATCAGGGCCGTGGCCCCGGGGGTCAAGGTCGGGGAGATTTGCGTTTTAAAAAACCCGTGGGACGGCTGGTCGCTCAAGGCCGAGGTGGTTGGTTTTCTCAAGGATACGGCGCTTCTGACGCCTTTGGGCGAGCTTCAGGGTATCTCGCCGGAAACGGAGGTAACCCCCACCGGGAAGATCCACTCGGTGCCGGTCGGGGAGGCCCTTTTGGGCCGGGTTTTAAACGGGCTGGGTGAGCCGGCCGATGGCGGGCCGTCACTGGGCACCATGGAGAGCTACCCCGTTTACGCCGACCCGCCCGATCCCATGAAAAGGCGCTTAATCGATAAGCCCCTGCCGCTTGGCTTAAAGGCCCTCGATGGCTTGATCACTTGCGGGGAGGGCCAGAGGCTGGGCATCTTCGCCGCCGCAGGCGGCGGTAAAAGCACGTTGCTTTCCAGTATCATCAAGGGCTCGGCCGCGGACGTATGCGTTTTGGCCCTTATCGGCGAGAGGGGCCGTGAGGTCAGGGAATTTATCGAAAGGGACCTGGGCCCCGAGGGCCGGGCCAAGGCCGTTTTGGTGGTCTCGACCTCGGATCGCTCGGCCATGGAAAGGCTTAAGGCCGCTTACACGGCCACGGCCGTGTCCGAGTATTTTAGGGATCATGGCCGGAAGGTCCTGCTTTTAATGGACTCGGTGACCCGTTTTGGGCGGGCCCTAAGGGAAATAGGCCTTGCCTCCGGGGAGCCCCCAACCAGAAGGGGTTTCCCGCCCTCGGTTTTTTCGACCCTGCCCAAGCTGATGGAGAGGGCCGGAAACTCGGACAAGGGCTCGATTACCGCCCTGTACACGGTTCTGGTCGAGGGCGACGACATGACCGAACCCATAGCCGACGAAACCAGGTCCATTTTGGACGGCCACATCGTTTTGTCCCGAAAACTGGCCTCGGCCAACCATTACCCGGCCATCGACGTTTTGGCCAGCGTGAGTAGGGTCATGGGGGCCATCACCACCGCCAAGCATCGGGACCTGGCCCAAAAAATGCGTCGCATTTTGGCCAAATACTCGGAGATAGAGCTTTTGGTGCAAATAGGCGAGTATCGCAAGGGCGCGGACGCCGACGGCGATCTGGCCTTGGCGAAAATAGGGCCAGTGAATGAATTTTTAAGGCAGGGGCTCGAGGAAAGAAGCACCTTTGAGGAAACCTTGTCCAAGATGGAAAAGGTCCTCGCGTGAGCCCGTATCCCCTGGCCGCCCTGATTTCGATTAGGGAGCTTCGGGAGGAGGGGGCCAAAAAGGCCCTCGTGGCGGCCGAGGAGCGGCTCAAGGAAGCCCTGGCCCAGGAAGAAAAGGCCCAAAACGCGCTGGAAAAGTGGCGACAATACGTAATCGACGAAACGGAGCGCCGTTGGGGCTCATTGCTGGGGACCAAAACCGATACCCAGGGCCTGTTGGGTTTTAGGGGAGGCCTAAACGATCTGGGTCTCCGCGAGGCCGAATTTGAGGCCAGGGTACTGGAAGCCCAAAAAGTCACCCAGGATAAAAGGGAGGACGCGCGAAAGGCCCGGGAGGAATTGTCGGCCAGGAGAAGGGCCAAAGAAAAATTGGAAAGCCACAGGGAGGTTTGGCAAGCCGAGGAGGCCAAGGAAACGGAACGCTTGGAGGGTTTGGAACTGGAGGAATATACCCGTCCCCTCTTAGCCGACGAATGACAACAGGGCGGGGAAAAATTTGTTTTCCCCGCGGATATTTTTTTGGCCTATCAAGTAACAAAGATTGGGATTTTTTCGCAGTCTTTAAAGTAATATCGTAGTACCGGTGAAGGAGTCTTTAAATGAGTGATATCACGATTAATGACCCTTCGGCAATGCTCAAGGATGATCTTCAAACGGGACCGGCCCAAAAGGTGGTCGACGAGGGAACCTTGGCGGGCCTAAAGGTCACGGTTGCCGATGACCCCATGGCGGTTTTGGCCGACGCCGCCGAAGAGTTGACTTTTTCGGTGGACAATACCGATGAGCTAGATTTAAAGGAACGAAAAGAAAAGGTCACCGTCCAAACCAGGTTAATCGAGCAGGTAAGGCTCTACGAAGATCTTATATTCACGAATGAACAAAAGGATATGGTGACCGCCATGGCTAGGCGGCTTAAGGCCGCCAAAGACGGCCTGGACGCCTTGGACAGGGCCAAGGAGTTTTTTCCCGATCCAGCCGACGCCTGGGCCGTTTTAACCGAGCTTTCCCTGGGACCGGACGCCAGCGACGAGATTAACGAAGCCTTGGCTATACTTATGTCCGAGTCGGGCCAGGAAATCTCGTCCACTTTGGTCTCGGTTTTGGTCGGGTCGGATTTTCCGGATCTCGGGGACGTAATTTCCCTAAAGCACGAATACGCCCATTCGACCATAGATTTTCCCGACCCGGTTGAGATGCTGGCCCATATTTTGGAAAAATTCGGGGATGGCGGTTTTGACCGTGGCATCGAATTTTTAAATAAAGCCCTCGCGGCCGACTTGGCCCAGGAGACCCCCAGCCGCGAAAAATCCAGCCTTGAAACCGTCTCCTCCCAGCTGGGGTTGGTTAGGACCTTAAACGGGGTTAAGGCTTTGGGCCAAAAGCTGATCGAGAGATGGGCCAACGTTCACGATCAGAGGAATTCCAATCTAACGGACATGGATTTTTTACACTTCGTGGTTGAGGGGCAAAAACAGGTCTATCCCTCGGCCAGCATAGCCGATCCCTTGGTGGTTAAGGCCATGCCCCCGGACATCGAATTGGAGGTCCTCTTTCGGCAGGATCTCTTAAATTCCCTAAAAAGCGTCTCCTACCAAACCTTTGAGGACGGGGAAAAACGCTCCCGTTTTATTAACGCCGTTCAGGATGGGCTAGATTTGGCCGTGGCCCGCGAAGACGAATGGCTGGCCAGCCTGGAGGATTAATTTGACTCGTCTGAATATCGTTTTCGAGGAACTGGGCCGACGTTTGAGCCTCAGGGAAGTGCGATTTGACGATAACGCCCCCTTTTCCCTTGTGGTTGAGGGCGTGGGGACAGTTACCTTTGAAATCGCCCCGAAGTTAGGCGATCTCTTAATCTCCTTGGCCTGGCCCTTACCTTCTTATGACAAAGTAACCTTAATTACCGCCTTAGAGGCCTGCCCGTTGGAAAAATCCCTCGAATTTCCCCTCCAGGCTGGCCTCTACAATGACAATTTACTTCTCATGGTCAGAAGAGATCCTGCCACCCTAAGCGCCCCCGAGCTCGAGAGCGCGATTTTACGGCTGGTTAAGATCCGGGACAAGATTTTGGAAACTTAATAATCCACTCCGGTTTTAAGGAAATTTTTTGCGAACAAAATACCTAAACTAGGATAATTCAATGGCCATTGACATACTTAATCCCAACGTTGGTCTTCAAGGGGTCCTGGAAGCCACCTTCGAGCAGCCCAGCCTTCCCGAGGCCAAACCCTTTTCCAATAACGTCGTGAACGAGACGGGGCTGGGCAAGCACTTCGATCTCAACGGCTCGGCCCAGTTTATCGACCGGGCCCTGGTTCCCATGGGCGTGGACGAAGAGCTCTTAAGGCCCCAGATTTTTAAACAAAATCTGGCCAAGGCCTTCGAGGCGTTAAAGTCGAGCCGCAAGCCGGAGTTTAGGCGCTTCGCCCGGGACGATCTGGCGCCCATAATGGAAGATGACGAACTGTACAACCTCTACTCCAGCCTTCTGATCGGAAGCTGAATTGGGGCCAAGCGGAACCATGGATTTGACAGAACCATGGATTTGACCGATTGCTTGATCGAACCGCAATATGCCTAGTTTTTGTGATCCATTAAATTAATCGTTCGATAATATGGCACAAAAGAGACGCTTTGACTTATTTTGATTATTTTTGGTTTGATCAATCTATTTTATTTGACGAAAAGACGGTAAGCGTTCTTCGAAAATTCCCGGGCGGATGGCCCGCGGCCAATAGGCCCGCGGTTAATCCGGCGAAAAAAGAGGGGTAAGGTTTCATGCTTGACGAAGATCAGTTCCAGACCCTATTGGTCCTGGGCTTTTTGTTTCGACGGCTTGGCTTGGTCGAAAAAGCCGGAAGGCTATACCAGGTCCTGATTGCCATCAGGCCGGACGATAGGTCGGTTTTAACGCCGGCCGCGGCGGCGGCCCTGGACGAGGGCCGGGCGGAGGAGGCGCTGGAATTTTTGGATCGCTTCGATGACGGCTGGCCAGGCGAGGCCACGGCGGTAAACTATCTCATCCGGGCCAAGGCCCTTTCGGCCTTGCATAGGGATTTGGAGGCCTCGAGGGCCATTGGGGAATATTTGAAAAGAATCGATTCGGCGGACGGTGATCGATGAGCGGTCTTTCCAAAGCGCGCGTGGCCGTAAAGGCGCTTACCAACAATAACGATCTGACCTTGGTGGCCATGATGGTGGCGGTCATCGCCATGATGATCTTGCCCCTGCCGACGTTTTTGGTCGACTTGTTGATTGGCACCAATCTGGCCATGAGCTTCATGATGCTCATGATGACCATGTACGTCGCCGGGCCCTTGGAATTTTCGTCATTTCCCACCATGCTTTTGTTTACCACGCTTTTTAGGCTGGGCTTAAACATCACGACGACAAGGCTTATACTTTTGCAGGCCGACGCCGGGGAGATTATTTTTACTTTCGGCGAGTTCGCCGTCGGGGGGAATTTCATCGTAGGCGCGGTGGTTTTCATAATCATCACCATCGTCCAGTTCGTCGTCATCGCCAAGGGGGCCGAGAGGGTCTCCGAGGTTGGGGCCCGCTTTACCCTGGACGCCATGCCCGGGAAACAGATGAGCATCGACGCCGATCTTCGGGCCGGGGTCATCACCATGGCCGACGCCCAGGCCCGCCGGGACGTGGTTTCGAGGGAAAGCCAGATGTATGGCGCCATGGATGGGGCCATGAAATTCGTCAAGGGCGACAGTATCGCCGGGTTAATCGTGGCCGCGGTCAATATCGTGGCCGGGACCATCATCGGCA
Organism: Deltaproteobacteria bacterium; assembly: GCA_031278635.1. Lineage (GTDB taxonomy): Bacteria > Desulfobacterota > Desulfarculia > Adiutricales > Adiutricaceae > JAIRNQ01. The sequence goes on from JAITKA010000011.1 coordinate 13,189, forward strand.
TTACCCAAAACGGCCTTACGGCCGGGGAGTCCCTGCAGCTCTACGGTATCCTGACCATCGGTGACGGCCTGGTTTCCCAGATCCCCTCGTTACTCGTGGCCATAAGCGCGGGCATTTTGGTCACCCGCGGCGGCGGCAAGCCGAAGGCCGCGAGTGACCAACCCAAGGAAGAGGAATCCAGTAACGTCGGGGCCCAGATCGGCGCCCAGATCTTCGGTCAGCCCAAGGCCATCATCGTGGCCGGGGCCCTGGTCTTGCTGTTCGCCATGGTGCCGGGCTTCCCCAAGCCCCAGCTCCTTACCTTGGCCGCGATACTCTTGGCCGTGGGGCGGGGCCTTAAAGTCATCGCCCGGACACCGCCGGAAAAGGAACGAAAGGTTCTGGCCAAATCCGTCCAGGGGCCGGCCGCCAAGGCGCCCCGTTCCGGCGGGCCGCCCAGGGAGGAATTCGCCCCCGTGGTCCCGATTATTTTGGACTTATCCCAGGCCTTGGGTGAACAGTTAGACTATGACAGCCTAAACGACGAGCTCATCGGTCTTAGGCGGGCGTTGTACTTTGATCTGGGGGTGCCTTTCCCGGGCATAAACCTAAGGCCCGATCCCTCCCTGCAGGGTCTTGCCTACGTCGTGGAAATTAACGAGATCCCCCTTTCCCGGGGCACCTTGGAAAGGGGCATGGTTTTGGTGAGGGAGACCCCTGAAAACCTAAGGCTCTTTAACGTCCAAGCCAAGGTGGGCCCGGAGTTCATTCCCGGCTTCCCCTCTGTCTGGGTCAAGGACACGGACGTGGCTTTGTTGACCAGGGCTAACATAAATCACCTGGATCACTCAAGGATTATTTCCTACCATCTCTCGATGGCCCTTTCCCGTCACGCCTCTTATTTCGTGGGTCTCCAGGAGTCCAAACGCCTTTTGGACAAAATGGAGGAGAGGGCCCCGGATCTGGTAAGGGAACTAACCAGGCTCCTGCCCGTCCAGCGTTTGGCCGAGCTTTTGCAAAGACTAATCCAGGAGCGGATTTCGATAAGGGATCTTCGAAGTATCATGGAGGCCTTAATCGAATGGGCCCCCAAAGAAAAGGACGTCATCATGCTCGTCGAGCACGTCCGGGGGGCCTTAAAACGCCAGATAAGCTATTCCTACGGCGGCGGGCTTAACTTGCTCCCGGCCATAGTCATGGACCCCCAAGCCGAGGAAATCATCCGCAAGGCCATACGCCAGACCTCGGCCGGTTCTTTTTTGGCCCTCTCGCAGGATAGTTCCAAGGCCTTTTTGGCCTCGCTCCAATCGGCTTACAAAAAATACCAAGGACGGGAGGTCAAACCCGTTCTTCTGGCTTCCCTCGACATAAGACGCTACGTTCGCCGTTTAATCGAAAACGACTACTACGATCTACCGGTGCTCTCCTACCAGGAAATCACCCCCGAGATAACCGTTCAACCACTGGAGCGAGTACGTTTCTGATAGAAACCTCCTCCTTGCGATAACCGTTCGACCACAGGAGCGCATACGTTTCCAATAGAAACCCTCTCCTTGCGATAACCGTTCAACCATTGGGGCGAGTACGTTTCTGATAGAAACCTCCTCCTTGCGATAACCGTTCAACCATTGGGGCGCAAACGTTTCCAATAAAAGCCCCCTCCTTTTCACGGCCCAAAAACGGCCCCAAGGCGTGGGGTTCGCCGGGCCAAAATTACGGGACCCCTTCGAAACAAGACCCGTGAACGGTCGTATTTGACCCTTAGCGGGTCTTTCGTGACAGCCATGGAGGGGAGCATAGGGTAGGGCCTCCAAAGCCATCCGGGGGCCTAAAATGGCCGTTCGCGAAAAGCCCCTCGCTGGGGAAAATAACTTGCCCTAGTTTTGATTAAACTTCTTTGAAGCTATAGAGCCAGTTAAATAATAACAATAACCAAGTTTTTGATTCAAAAACAATAAGGTAACCGCTATGGACCCAGACGCTATGGCCCTCGCCACAAAGGCGATGTACTTGATTTTGATGTTATCCTTGCCGCCCATATTGGTGGCTTCCGTGGTGGGCTTAGGGCTGAGCCTTTTTCAGGCCATAACCCAGTTGCAAGAACAGACCTTAAGTTTCGGGGTAAAGCTCATCGCCGTTTCCATCGCCCTGGCCGTGGCGGCGCCCTGGATCTCGGTGGAATTGCTTAACTTCGCCGTAGACGTTTTTGATAACTTCCACCTACTCTAGGCAGACCCATGGGCGCTTCCCTGGAGACCATTTTTACCCAAGACGGCTATTCGAGACTGGCCTTGTTACTGCTTTTGGGCATGCCCAGACTGACCGGGGCCTTGTCGGTAAACCCGATCTTTAGCGGCGAGATCTTTTCCGGCCAAACGAAATTCGCCATCGTGGCGGCCATGTTCATGATCCCCGCCCCGGTCTTGGCCCAGGAGATACCCTCTATCTTGGCGTTTGGGCTTGGCTGGCCCTACTACATGGCCATCATTGTCAAGGAAACCGTCGTTGGCCTGGCCATCGGATGGGTTTCCGGGATAGTTTTTTGGACCGTCCAAAGCGCGGGTTTTTTGATGGATAACCAGAGGGGCGCCTCCATGGCCGCCGGCCAGGACCCCATGTCGGGCCAGGAAACCTCCCCCCTGGGCTCCTTGATCTTTCAGGGCGTGGCCGTGGCCTTTTTTTTGGGCGGCGGGTTTGTGGCCTATTTGCGGCTTATCTGGGTCTCCTATACCGTCTGGCCCTTAACCTCGTTCATTCCCGCTTTCGGCTATGGTGCCGGGCCCTTGTTTTTCGTCTCCCTGGTCGACTGGCTCATGCTCCAAACCTTGCTTTTGGCGGGCCCCGTCGTGGCCGTCTGCTTACTGACCGACGTCTCCCTGGGCTTGGTTAACCGATTCGCTTCCCAGCTAAACGTCTACATCCTGTCCATGCCCATTAAAAGCGGCCTGGCCATGTTTATATTGGTTTCCTACTACGCGGCCTTGATCGCCCTTAGTCCGGAACTCTTTGAGGACCTTTTTGACCAACTGTACCGTCTAATAGGGGTAAGATAAGGCCCCGTGGCCCTATCGTACCTCTGATTATAGTTCTGGGGATTAGGCATTGAGCGGTGAAAAAACAGAACAACCTACCGATAAACGGTTAAGGGATTTACGGGAAAAAGGTCAGGTTCCCAAGAGTACCGAGATCCCCTCGGCCGCCGTGGTCATGAGTTTGGCCATGTATCTTATCGTTGGGGGCCCTTATATAGCCACGAAGCTAATGGACACCACCCAAACGCTATTTAACATGGCTTGGGGCGATTTTGACGAGGTCTTTGGCTTGGCCGTGCTGGTGGCCAGTAACTGCCTTCTTGATGTCGTCGGACCCTTGGTGCCCATAGTCGTCCTGACCTCGGCCGCGAGTAATTTGGCCCAGGTAGGCTTTCTTTTTTCCGTTAAAGCCGCCGCGCCCAAGATTGAGAATCTGTCCCCGGGTAAGTGGTTTAAAAAGACCTTTAGCAAAAACAATCTCTTTGAATTACTTAAAAACATAATTAAGGTAACGGTTTTGGGGGTGGTGGTCTACAAACTACTTATGGGAAATTGGCGCTTACTTAGTCAGCTTCCCCGTTCCGATGCCCTTGGTTTATCGTCTTTCATGGCCTCAACGGTCTTGGATCTGGTCCTCTGGACCGCCGGGGCCTTTTCCTTCCTGGCCGCCGTGGACTTTGTTTGGCAGCGCCTAAAATTTACCAAGGATAACATGATGACAAAAGACGAAGTTAAGCGGGAATACAAGGAAATGGAGGGTGATCCCCTCATAAAAAGCAAAAGGCGTCAGCTCCATCAGGAGATGGCCTCGCAATCGGCCGTGGGCTCGGTTAAAAACGCCAAAGTCGTGGTCACAAACCCCACCCATTACGCCGTGGCCCTTGATTACGAGGAAGGCAAAACCCCTCTGCCCATAGTCCTGGCCAAAGGCGAGGGCGAACTGGCCCTGCGCATGATCGCCGAGGCCGAGAGGGAAGGCATCCCCGTTTTGCGCGAAGCCTCCCTGGCCCGTGACCTGTTCGAAAACTCGACCGAGTACGCCTACATACCCAAAAACCTCATCGCCCCCGTGGCCGAGGTCCTGCGCTGGCTCAAAGAGCTCCAGGGGGCGAGGTGAAAAAAGTAACCCGCCAAAAGGCCCCCCGGTCCCCCCAAGCCAAGGCGGCTCCGAGGCCGGGGGACCCGGGCCCCCAGGATTTGGCCGGCGCTTTGGGCCCAGCCCACGGCCAAGGGGAATTCGGCCAGGAGGAAGGCAAGCTTTTGGAGAATTTAATCGCCCTTTGCGACGATTTGGCCTGGTGCCGGCCGGCCAGCGAGGAAGCCCTTTACGGCCTGACCAACCCCCAGGTCACTTCCCCGAGGCTGGCCCGGCTGGCCGAGGCCTTTGGGCTACTGCTGGTTAGGCTTGAGGCTCGCTCGGTCGAACTGGAAGACATGGTGGCCGATTTGACCGACCGAAACGCCGAGCTTGACCGGACCAGGCGGTTACTTTCCAGCAGGAACGAATTTTTGCAGGAAACCATGGCCGGGACTTGGCGGCAAGACCCCATCGTGGGAGAATGCGACGCCTTGGCCCAGGTGGTGGAAAGGGCCCTGGCCGTTTCCCGTTATCCCATAAATACCATGATCCTGGGGCCCACCGGGAGCGGCAAGGAGGCCTTGGCCAAGTTCATTTTTTTTAATTCCCAGAGACGGAACGGGAATTTCGTGGCCGTTAACTGTTCGGCCATACCGGAGTCGCTTTTCGAGAGCGAGATGTTCGGCATAGAAAAGGGTGTGGCCACTGGTGTGGATAGAAGGCGCGGCCTAATCGAGACCGCCGACGGGGGCACATTGTTTTTGGATGAAGTGGGTGACATGAGTCTTAGCTGTCAGGTAAAGCTATTAAGGGTTTTGGAAGAAAGAAAGGTCCGCCGGGTGGGTTCCCGCGAAGCCAAGGCGGTTAACCTCCACGTCATCTCGGCCACCAACGCCGATCTGGCCAAAGAGGTCGAGGCCAAGCGTTTTCGCGAGGATCTTTGGTACCGGTTAAACGTGGTAGAGTTAAAAGTCCCCGCGCTCAAGGAGCGGGGCTTGGACATACTTTTGCTGGCCAGGCACTTTTTAAAGCTCCACGCCATCAAGCTTGGCCGACTGGAACTAACCCTTAGCCGGGAGGTTCAAGCCGCCCTCATGTCCTACCCTTGGCCAGGAAACGTCAGGGAGCTGGCCAACGAGATGGAACGGGCCACCGCCCTGGCCCAAGGCCCGGAGCTAACGCTAAACGATCTCTCCGATAAGCTTAAGGTCCCATCGCCCCCGGCGTCGACGGATTCCCCGGTAAAATCAAAAGCCCCGGCCGCGCAAGACCAATCGTATCTCGATCTCTATGAAAGGCTAAAGGATTCGTTCGATCCCGTGGGCCAAAACGCTCCCTCCCCGCCCCCGGGGCCAGGGACCAGGGGGCGGCTTTTAAGGACCCTTTCCGATATGGCCGTCATTGAGGCCTTGGCCCGTAACGATGGCAACAAAACCAAGGCGGCCGCCGAGCTGGGCTTGTCGCGCGAGGGCTTGAGAAAACGCTTGACCAAGATTGGACCGGGCTTGGCCAGGGGGATTAAACTATGAGTATTAACTCTAAATTAAATCTCCTGGTGCTTTTGGCCGTGGTCTTGGCCCTGGGGCCCTTCGCCGCCTATTCCCTTAAAATGTCCTCGGAAAGCGCCTTAAACGACGCCAAGGGCGATTTTGGCCTCATCGGAAACATGGCCATAGACGTTCTTCAGGAGGCCTATTTAAGTTACGTTTCGGAACAAGTTCAGGCCGTCGGATACCACAAAAATAGGCTAAGAAACGCCAACGTCCTGACGCAAAAACTCTCGTTGGATATGGCCGGCCTCCAAACGGATAGTTATAACCGCGTTTTGCTCGGTCAACTCTTGCAGTGGGAAAATCTGGGCATCACCATGGTTAGGGTCGATAAACGGGGAAATTTAATCGGCGGATTGAGGGAACGATGGGGGGCCGACGAGCTGGCTTTTTTACGGTGGCCAACCATCAAAACGGGACATACCCTGGTCGAGAAAATGCTCTCCGGTAACGTCCCCCCGGACGGGGAGGTCGTGGTCATCGAGGGCCCGGCGGCCCAAAACGGTGAGGAAGAGATAGATCTCATGGCCCTCCTAAGGCCCGAGCCAAACCTTGAAACTTTCGTGGTGGGCTTTTCCAACCTCTCCGACGTCAGGGAACATAGCGACGTGAGCGCCTCGAACATAGTCCGGCAATTGTCCGATCGCCTATCCGAGGTGGCCCTCCCCCCTGGCGCCTCGGCCGCCCTGATAAGCCCCGGCCGCGAGATCCTGACCTCCATTGGCGAGGTCCCGGATCTGGGACCCTTAACCACCGAACAGTTAGCGCGGGCCTCCGGGGAAGGCCCCCTGGAGTTTTCCATAGATTACCCATCCCCGACCGGGACCATCCTGGTCCGTTTGGTGCATTTTCGCCCCCTTGATTGGTATTTCGCGTTATTTATCCCCCAGTCGATCGTGACCGATCCCGTCAAACGCCTGGCCACGAGGCTGGCCATTTTCGCCCTCCTGGGAGCGGCCGCGGCCTATTGCCTCTCCGCCGCCTTTGGCCGCAAGCTCTCCGGACCCATCGCCGCCCTGGCCAAAAGGGCCGACGCGGCGGCCGGCCTTGACTTTTCTTCCCCCGAGGCCGAGGCCTTTTTCTCGCCAAAGGCCCCGGGCGACCAACTGGGGGCCAAGCCCCCGGGCGACCAACGGGGGGCCAAGCCCCCGGGCGAGGCCCAAAAAAGGCCCAGCGAAGAGGTTGGCCTTCTGGCCCATTCCTTCGATTTGATGGGACGCACGATAGTAAAAAACGTAAAGGATTTACTTTCGGCCAATAAAGCCCGCGAAAGGCTTGACGGCGAGCTGGCCGCGGCTAGGAGTATCCAGATGGGCATATTGCCGGCCCCCGGCGAAAAAAGCCCCATCGAGGATCTGGACCTGGCCTTCTTTTTGGAGCCCGCCAAGGAGGTTGGCGGCGATCTCTACGACGGGTTCACCGCATCCGACGGCCGGGCGGCCTTAATTATCGGGGACGTCTCGGGGAAGGGCGTCCCGGCGGCCCTTTTTATGAGCATGACCGTAACCCTCATAAGGGACGCCCTTTTGGAAGGGCGCCTTACGGCGGGCCAGGCCATGACCAGGGTCAACAACCATCTGACCATCCATAACCCGAGCTCAATGTTCGTGACCCTTTTCGTCGGCCTGTGGGACCCTTCGACGGGGGAACTCGAGTACGCCAATGGCGGCCACTGCCAGCCGCTAATCGTGGGTCCTTCCGGCTTAAGGCTCCTAACCGCCCTTAGCGGCCCCATGGTTGGGGTCATGGACGATCTTGAGTACGAGACTTTCAAGGAGGCCCTTGCCCCCGGCGAAACCACGCTCCTCTACACCGACGGCGTGACCGAGGCCCAAGACCTAAATGGCGATTTCTTTGGCCAGGAGAGGTTAAACCGGATCGCCTTGGAAGCGGCCCCAGACGGGCCGAAAGCCCTAAACGAACGGGTCCTTTCCCAAATCTACGCCTTTCGGGGTGAGGCCCCGCCCTATGACGACGTGTGCCTTTTGTCCTTCAGGGCGGCCAAGAAAACCAGCCCCCAAAACCAAAGACCCACCGGTTGAATGGTCAGCGCCAACAAAGTTGTCGCCAACTTTGCCAACCCCCCAGTGGCGGATTCCTTCCGCCAGGCCCCAAACCAAGGCCTGAACCGTGGTTATTGGCGAGTGGCACGATAATTGCTGTAATGCCTTTCCGATGGGCCGTCGAGAGATTGCCGGGGATGGGCCAAACGGGGCCCCAAAGGCCATCGGGTGTGCGCCCATGTGTTTCAAAGGGTCTGTGACGATACGCTATTTGTCAACAATCGTTGCTATAGTGTCTTAGTTACCATTGCCATTAGAAATTATTTTGTTCTACTAGAAGTTTATGTTATAGTAACGTTGTTTGTTCGATTCGTTTCAAACATGGCCAGTGATCCCACGGAAGGTTCAAAACTCGATTGTTTTGTCCTTTAAGACGTTTACTTACCAAGGTCTCGCTTTCCTTGGCGAATTCGAAACCTTTTTGGCCAAAGACGATCTCCCGTTTAAACTACCACCTTGGCCGCATAGCTTGGCCCCGGTTGGAAAGGCGAAAACGCAATGACCATGACCCCCGATGATTTTGAGGCCCAACAAGCCATGTTTGAGCAACTAAGACGTGAGCTTGACCGGCTTAACGAGCTCTATGACAAGAATTTAAAGGCCATGGGCCTCACAGAGGCCGATCTTGGCAACCTAAATCCAGACAATGAACCACCCGAGATCAAGAAACTTTTGGAAGAGGCTAACCAAGCCGCCAAGCGGGCTGGCGAAGACCGGGTCGCGGCCGCGAAGAATCAAGCGCCCGCGCCCAAGGTGCCACCCAGCTCCCGCCGTGGCGGCATCAAAGTCTAACGTTTTTTCCCATGCCCCACCAAGCCAAGCGGGGCTAAAGCTAAGACGGCATTACTTTTCGCTCGTCCTTTGTGGGCCTTGGATAATTAATTTTAGGAGAATACCGCCGTGACTACTGACACTTCTAAGGTCAATAACGCCTCCGTCAATGTATCTGGCTTATCGGGTGCCAACGCTAGCCTCCAACTCCGTTACGCCTCCCTTCAGATGGAGTTGGCCAAGAGTAACAAAGAGAAGGCCATGACTTACATGGAATCCATAGAAACGGTACAGAAGAAAACCAAGGCCTGCGCCGATTTTATCAGTGAGGCCCGGAGCTGTAAGGTTACTGCCGACGGTTCCGCGAAAAGTTGCGTGTTGCCTGCTTCCATGGTTCAATTTTTCAAGGCTAATAAACTCAGTCGCGCTCACGAGAACACCGACAACAAATATAATGGGGACCAATGGAAATACAACATAGAATCGCTGACAAATTACATGAACTCACTAGGTACCGACACCCAGCAGAAAATGGTCTATGTCCAGGATTTCATGGGCCAGTACAATTCTTATCTCACCGGGGCCAGCTCAGCCATCCAGAAGTCATCCGAGACTCTGTCGGCCTTGACTAATGTACGATAAGTAACTTACGGCGCGACGTTCTTAGGCTTTTCCTTTACAAACGAAATACCGGCCGTCTCCCTTTGAAGGTTTGTGGTTTTGAGCGTAGCCGGCTAACCCAGTTGACGATACGCTTAGAGGCCCTCCGTTTCGTTGGTTAAATGGGCGATGCGCTCGGTCATTTTTTGGAGGATATTTCGATGAGCCTTGATGTATCAGCGTCCAAAGCCTTAGATTTTTCCAACATACCTAGCGGCAGCTCTACCATACACCTTAGGTTCGCCGCCCTTCAAATGAAGATGGCTGGTTCC
>JAITKA010000042.1 GCA_031278635.1 Deltaproteobacteria bacterium
ATACCAGGTAGAGTTCATAGCTTTGAATCTTTAAAAGGTCATTTAACAATTTCTTTTTTAGCAACAGTAATTTCCTCGCTTATCAATAATCTTTTAAAAGGGTCTAAATTTTGTTCTGCTGATGTTTTTTCTATTTTACGAGAATTAGATATTGATATCTATGAAAATACCAAAATAGTTAGAGTACCTGTAAGAACTGAAAAAGATATTATATCTCTTTTACAATTAAAATGTCCTTTTGAAATAGAAACGAGTAAACTTAAAAGTTCATATTTGAATTCTTTGGGTAAAAGGCGTAAAGTTGGCCGTCCTAGAGGTAACGAAAATAAGCCGAAGGAAGTTATCCAAGCATCAGATAGTGGGCGACACCCGTTGGATTCTTCAAGCGAGATTAACCCTAAAAAAAGAGGTCGTCCTCCCAAGCCCAGGAGTACCACCCCTTCTGTCGGAACATCCGATACGGTAAGAAATTATACCCCTAAAACAAGGGGCCGGAAAAAGGGCTATGAAAACAAGCCGAAGGAAGCTGTCCAAGTTAAGGATGACAAAAATAATTCTTAGAGGCATGAGTCTTTCTCATGGATATAATTAAATTTATTCGAATATTTATATAACTTAATATTACTTTTTATCAGGTTAAACGAACTTACTATTAATTTTAAAAATTAAATTAAATAGCCAAAAAAGTCTAATTATTGAGAATTGATTGAGCTTATAGTTAATATATTTGGCATATCGAAGGTATTGGTTCAAGAAAACAACGGTATTCTTACGCTAGAACCGGCTTCACCGGAAAAGCCTGACATAAGATTTGGCTCGCCGTACCAACAAGGCCTTTAACCCATAAATCGGGCAACCCCGTGGCGGAGACCGCGGTGAATTAAACCCATTGATGGAGATTAAATCATTTGAAGATGTTTCAGCACGATGCTCTCAACCATATACCATAAGTCGCTTTTAAGTTTTGCTCGTAAAGTTAAGAGATTTTGGGCGGACTGAATATTCCACATCATGCCTGGACGTTTTAATCGTTCCTGGGCAACTGATTTATTGCCGCTTTCTATATGGCCGCTACCAATGTATAATTTCTGTTCTCTATAAGATTTATAATCGATTTTATCGATATTAGACATCAAGTAATTAGAGCATTTGCTGAAATTATTTTTATTAATATCTTTATTGCTATGTAAAATTTTTTTCGTGGTAATAAATTTTTCTTTATCCAATATTTCATCAATAACACTGTTATATTTACTGTTTAATAAATCTTTTTTAATTTTATCTACCCATGGATTATATTTTGTATGATCATTGTTGTAAAATATTTTTGCTAATTCGTAAATATATTCTGTTACATGCCAGAAATCTAAAATATGAATCGCATCTGGAAACAAAAAATCCTTCATATTAGATATCCAATCAGCCCCATCGCTAATAAGCACTGTCTTTTTAAACCTCCCGTATCCATTGTTTATGGCCGTTGCGAACAACATCTTTTGGAATTGCGTTACTGAGCCAAAAAAATTAACGTATTCTTTTTTATTGATTTTATATTTTTTTATACCATTATTCGTACCTACAAGGTGCATATTATCAGAAGAAAAAACGACGCCAAGTTTATTTTCATGCCACCGGCAACCTTGCTCGTCCTTGTCCCGGGCGTGGATCATTGAACCGTCTGGTATGATATATATAATATCATCCTTATCATTTGAAAAATTTAATTTATGCCTATTTATAAATATATCTTCAGCCTTATCATTATCGTAATTATATACCAATGAGCCAATATAATTTGTTACTTGCCTAGCTGTTTCATCTGAAATTAGTATATTATCTTCTCTCAGTCTATTGGCTGCTGAATTATAAGACAATTCTGATGCAGAACAATAAGCTATCTTAAGCATTGCCTTTGGTGTTATTTTAAATGGCAAATTATTGATATTTAAATATTCATCGAGAGGTGTAACTGTTTTTTTACCAGTCAAATTAATTAATAGTCTTAAATCATAATTAGATCTAGGACGAAGCACATGTCTTTCAAATGTTACTTCTCCTTTAATTGTTATTATTGTTCTTTTATGTATTCGATGTGTTATTAAATTTATATCATATTTTTCTAGGTATATTTTTCTATATATTTGTATTAATTCGTGAGTGTCAAGGCCTGAAAATAGTTTCCCAGACCCTTCGAGCAATAAATCACGAAAAAGATTGCATGTTTTATCTATTTGCTCTTCAAAGCATAAAAATAAATTTTTATCAGCAGAATCGAATTCGTTATTATTGAAAGATGTCATCAAATTTAAATATGTCCGTCTAATTTTCATGCCCACGGAGGCTCTCACGGAGCCTATCACTGAGCCTATCGCTGAGGCTAGGCCCTTAAGTTCGGCGTCTGGCGGCGAGATTGTCTTTGGTTCCATTTTGTCGTTGGTAAACCGCATTCCAGGCCTCCGATTTTGCCATGAAATCAGTTTGCCATAGCCAGTTAGGTTTATGGCATTTTTTGAAGGATCGCGAAGGGCGACGGTGAATCCGATGCCGAATGAAACCATTTTGCGCCTAACATGGTTCCAAATCAAACGATATTTTGGCGCGAGGCGCCGTGGCCATAAAATCCCCGGCGCGATTTTTTTAAACCAGCTTGGCCAGAGGGCCTTGGACGTGGCCGGTTCCGGCCCCTTGGGCCCCGGGGGTGACCAGGGGCCTATTTTTTTGCCCTTTTTAAGATTCTTGATTGAAGGCCGTGGGCCCGCTATAATGGTAAGAGTTTCTCGATCCGGCGAAGTTCGAAGGTTCGCGGAAATCCGGCCCCCGGAAGGCCATCGGGTTATTTTTTACTTTCCTTGGCTCATCATGGCGGCGTTTCGCTTGGCCTTTTCGTGAGCGATGCCCCTTCGGGGGTGAGGCGAATTTGACAAAGGTAATTAAAATAGACCCCAACGAGGCCACGTATAAGGACCTGGCCCCGGCGGCGGACGCGCTTTTGTCGGGCGGGTTGATCGTCGGGCCGACGCAATCGTATTACGCCCTGATGGCCTTGGCCGACAAGCCGGCCGCCCTGGAGCGCATAGCCACCCTCAAGCCGGGCCGGGGCTCCGACAGGGCGTTTTTGCTCCTCCTCGACCAAAAGCTCAGGAGCCATAGCTACGCGAGGGAGGTGACCGTCGAGGCCGAGGCCCTGATGGACAAGTTTTGGCCCGGCCTCCTGACCCTTTTGATGCCGGGGCACACGGGCCTGCACCGGTTGCTTTTGGGCAAGGCCAAGACCGTGGGCCTGCGGGTCGAGGGTCTGGCCACTACCCGCAGGCTGATCCGCATGGTCGACCGGGGCATAACCGGGACCAGCGCCAACCCCCACCTCTCCCCGCCGCCCAGGACGGTCGGGGAGGTCTTGGCCTATTACCCAAAAGGGATCGACCTGATCCTGGACGCCGGGCCAACGGCCGGCGGCCCGGCCTCCACGGTCGTCGACATGGCCGGCCCCGTGCCCTGGATCTTCAGGAAAGGGGCCATCCCGGTCATGGACATCGTCGCCGTTTGCCCCACCGTCTCCGAGTGAAAGGGCCCCATGGCGCCCTTTTGGCCAACCCCCCCGAGCCAGCCAACAGTCAGTCCCCCGCCCCCTGGTATTGGGCGGCAAAGCGGCTTGGCGGGTTTTGGGCCGGCCTGGCCGGCCATGGTGGCCGGGCAAGGCTAGGTCATGGTGTCCGGGCAAGCCTAGGCCATTGTGTCCGGATAGTTTCTTTGGTGGGTTTTTTACAGACTTATACGATATTTATATATAAAGGTTTTCATGGAATTTTTTTCTTCAGTCTTTAACGCCCTTTTGGGCCTTATTGACTTTATTTTACATATCGACGTCCACCTAAACGCCCTCGTTGGACAGTACGGCTGGCAAACCTATCTAATCCTGTTTTTGATCGTCTTTTGGGAGACCGGGGTGGTCATATGCCCCTTCCTGCCGGGCGATTCGCTGCTTTTCGCCGCCGGGGCCATCTCCCATCAGGCCGCCTCCCCGCTCTCGCCGCTGACGCTGTTTTTGGTCATCGCCTCGGCGGCCTTTTTGGGGGACACGGTCAACTACTGGGTCGGGCGGTACGTCGGGCCCAAGGCCTTAAACCGCGACGGGCGCTTCCTTAAGCGCAAGTATCTGGACAAAACCAAGGACTTTTATGACCGCTATGGGGTATCGACCATCATCCTGGCCCGTTTCGTTCCCATAGTCAGGACTTTCGCCCCCTTCGTGGCCGGGGTCGGCCAGATGGTCTACCCCCGTTTCATGTTCTACAACCTGATCGGCGGGGTGGCCTGGAGCGCCATATTCATAACGGCCGGCTACTTTTTCGGCAGCCTCCCCCTGGTCAGGGATAATTTCACCATGGTCATCCTGGCCATAGTTTTCATCTCGATCCTCCCGATGGTCATCGAGTATTTGAAAGCCGTGCGCCGCAAGGCCCGGACCGTCGGCACCACCGACGGCGAGTGAGGGGAGCCGTAAGCCCCCTCCCCGGCCGCTTTAAACCGGCCCTGGTCCCCGCCCGCCGGGCGGGCCCGGGGCGTTTGGGTCATTGATACCCGGAAACCGTAAAAATGGACTTTAAAGACACCTTAAACCTCCCCAAGACCGATTTTCCCATGAAAGCCGGTTTGCCCACGCTTGAGCCGAAACTTTTGAAAAAATGGGCCGACATGGATCTGTACCGCGCCATCCAGGGGCGCGGGAAGGGCCGCCCGGTCTGGGTCCTCCACGACGGGCCCCCCTACGCCAACGGCCTGATTCACGTGGGCACGGCCCTGAACAAGGTTTTAAAGGACATAATCGTCAAATCGAAGACCATGCTCGGTTTCCACTCCCCCTACGTCCCCGGCTGGGACTGCCACGGGCTCCCCATCGAGCACCAGGTCGATAAGATCCTCGGATCGAAAAAGGCCGGGATGAACAAGGCCGACATCAGGCGGCAGTGCCGGGAGTACGCCAAGAAATTCATCGGGATCCAGTCCGCCGAGTTCCAGCGGCTGGGCGTCCTGGGGGAATGGGGCGATCCCTACCTCACGATGAATTACGAGTACGAGGCCATCATCGCCCGGGAGCTGGGGAAAATGGCCCTGGACGGGCGTCTCTACCACAGCCTCAAGCCGGTCCTTTGGTGCGGCAGTTGCCGGACGGCTTTGGCCGAGGCCGAGGTTGAGTACGAGAACCACGTCTCGGACTCTATTTTCGTCACCTTCAAGCTTATCTCCGACCCGGCCCCCCTCATGGAGGGGCTGGCCGGCCAGGAGGTCGAGCTGGTCATCTGGACCACCACCCCCTGGACCATACCGTCCAACATGGGCGTGGCCTATAACCCCTCCTTCTTCTACGGGGCTTACCGTTTCGGCAAGCGGGTCCTGATAGCGGCGAGGCGCCTTGCCCCCAGCCTCTGGCCGAAATTAGGCCTGGGCGAGCCCGAGGACCTGGGCGGCATCAGGACCGAGTCGCTCCTGGGCATGGTCGCGAAGCACCCCCTCTACGATCGGGAGTCGAAACTGGTCCCGGCCGCTTACGTGACGGACGATCAGGGGACGGGCCTGGTCCACACGGCCCCCGGCCACGGCCGGGAGGACTTCGAGACCGGCCAGGCCCATAACCTCCCGGTCTTTTCCCCCTTGGACGACCAGGCCCGCTTCACCGACGAGGTGCCCGAGCTTAAGGGCGTCAGGGTCCTCGATTCCAACCAAAAGGTCATCGAGCTGTTGAGGGAAAAAGGGGCCCTCCTGGGCACCGAGAGCCTCGAGCACCAATACCCCCACTGCTGGCGCTGCAAAAAGCCCGTCGTCTTTCGCTCGACACCGCAGTGGTTCGTCTCCCTGGACAAGGACGACCTCAGGCAAAAAACCCTCAAGGCCATCGACGGGGTGGCCTTTGTGCCCAAATGGGGCCGGGAGCGCATCCACGGCATGATCGAGAACAGGCCCGACTGGTGCATCAGCCGCCAGAGGTCCTGGGGCGTCCCGATCACCCTCTTTTTCTGCAAGTCTTGCGGGAAATGGCATTACTCGGGGCCCATCGGGGATAAAATATTTTCCCTGTTCAAAGAAAAGGGCGCGGACGTCTGGTACGACCTCCCGGAAAAGGATCTCCTCCCCCCGGGCGAGAAATGCCCCGGCTGCGGCGGGGACGAGTTCGTGAAGGAGACCGACATTCTGGACGTCTGGTTCGACTCGGGCTGTTCCTTCGCCGCCGTCTGCGAGAGACGCGATTACCTCCCTGACCTTCCCGACATGTACCTGGAGGGCTCGGACCAGCACAGGGGCTGGTTCCATTCCTCGCTGTTGGTCTCCATGGCCAACCGGGGCCGGGCCCCTTACCTTGAGGTCCTGACCCACGGCTACGTGGTCGACGGGGCCGGGAAGAAAATGAGCAAGTCGCTTGGCAACGCCATGGAGCCAAACGATATCATCAAAAAATACGGGGCCGACATCCTGCGGCTTTGGGTCTCGGCCGAAAACTACCAGGACGACATCAGGATCTCTAACCAGATCATGGACATGCTGGCCAAGGCCTACTTCAATTTCAGGAACACGGCCCGCTTCATCCTCGGTAACGTCCATGATTTTGACCCCAAAAAGGACTCATTGGGCATCGAGCACATGGACAAGCTGGACAAATACGTCATGCACCAGCTTACCGTCCTCATAGATAAGGTCAGGTCGTCCTACGAGACCTACGAATTCCATGCCATCTACCAGTCAATCAATAAATTCGTGGTCTTTCTGTCCTCCCTCTACCACGAC
The DNA here is from genome assembly GCA_031278635.1 of Deltaproteobacteria bacterium. Taxonomy (GTDB): domain Bacteria; phylum Desulfobacterota; class Desulfarculia; order Adiutricales; family Adiutricaceae; genus JAIRNQ01. The sequence goes on from JAITKA010000042.1 coordinate 6,781, forward strand.
GTGATCAAGGACCGCCTCTACACCTTCAAGGCCGACAGCCCCGAGAGGAGGGCCACCCAAACGGTCATGCACGCCGTCCTGACCAGCCTCACCAGGCTCATGGCCCCGATCCTCTCCTTTACCGCCGAGGAGATCTGGTCGCGCCTGGAGCCGGACTCCAGCGTGTTTTTGACCGACTTCCCGGAGAGCGACCCCTCCTTCGCGAGGCCGGGGGAGGCGGCCGAGTTCGAGCGCTTCCTGGACCTTCGGGCCGTCATCTACAAATCCCTGGAGCAAGCCCGCCAAAAGAAGGAAATCGGCGGGGGCCTGGACGCGGAGATCGCCATCACCGCCTCGGGGGCCGATTACGACGTCCTGGCCAGCCACGAAAACCTGTCCGAGTTATTGATCGTGAGCTCGGTTACCCTGACCCGCGGCCCCGAGGGCGCGCCCCTCGCCGCCGAGGTCAAGGTCAACCCCCACGAGAAATGCCCGCGCTGCTGGATCCGCCACCCAGGGGTCCATGGGGACGCCGTCTGCCCGAAGTGCCAAAAGGCCCTGTCCTGAACCTTCGCCGGGGCCCGGGGGCCCCGGGCCCAACGCCTAGAGGAGTTTGAACGCTAGTGGCTTCCTACCTGGTCCTGGCCCGCAAATACAGACCCAAGACCTTTGGGGACCTAATCGGTCAATCCCAGGTCAGCCTTACCCTGACCAGGGCCCTGGAGGTGGGGAGGCTGGCCCACGCCTACCTCTTCACCGGGCCAAGGGGGGTCGGGAAGACCACGGCCGCGAGGCTCCTGGCCATGGCCCTGAGCTGCGCCGGCCCGCCGCCCAAGCCCTGCGGGACCTGCCCCTCCTGCCTTGAGATCCAAAACGGCCAGTCGGTGGACGTGATCGAGGTCGACGGGGCCTCCAACAGGGGCATTAACGAGATCAGGAGCCTCAGGGAGTCCATCCAGTACCTCCCGGCCAAAAACCCCAAGAAGGTCTACATAATCGACGAGGTCCACGCCCTCACCTCCGAGGCCTTCAACGCCCTCCTCAAAACCCTCGAGGAGCCGCCCGGCCACGTGGTATTCATTTTCGCCACCACCGAGGCCCAGAAACTCCCGGCGACCATCCTGTCCCGCTGCCAGCGCTTCGATTTCAGGCGCATAAAGGTCGACGACATCGTCTCCCGCCTCTCCGCCGTGGCCAAGGACGAAAACCTCACGGCCACCAAAGACGCCCTGACCATCATAGCCCGCCAGTCCGAGGGCGGCCTAAGGGACGCCCTGGGCCTCATGGATCAGGTCATCGCCTCCGCGGGCGAGATCACCGTCGAGGCGGTCGACGGCTCCCTCGGCCTCATCAACCGCGACCTGGTCCTGCGGACCGTCCTGGCCGCCCTCAGGGGCGATTTGAAGGACGCCCTGGCCGTTTTGGAGGAGGCCTATAACCTCGGCTACGAGTTCAAGGAACTGGGCCTCAGGTCCCTGGAGCTCGTCAGGACCCTGGCCATACTGAAAGCCGCCCCAGGTTCCAAGGAATCTTTGGACCTTACCGACGACGAGGCCAAAAGGTACAGGGAAATCGTCTCCGGGCTCTCCGTCCCCACCCTCCACCTCCACCTGGACGCCTGGCTGAAATTCCAGGGCGAGCTGGCCCGCCACGCCCAGCCCCGCTGGCTCATGGAATCCCACCTGATCCGCCTCTGCCAGGCGGCCCCCCTGGCCGACCTGGGCGACCTGATCAAAAGGCTCACGGAATTCCTCGAATCGGGCGGCGCCGAGCCGGCCACGGAGCCCGGCCCCCCGCCCCGCTCCCCCGACGCCCCCATAGCCCTCCGCTCCGCCGCGCCCCCGGCCGCGCCGGCCCCCCCGAAGCCCGAGCCCGTGCCCGTGCCGGTCCCGGCCCCTCCCGCGCCCAGGGCGGCCGACCCGGCCCCGCCAAGCCCGGCACCCGAGCAGGCCCCGGATCTGATACTTGAGCCGTTCTTCGGGCCGTCCCCCGATCCCGTGCCCGAGCCGGGCCCGGAGCCGGTCCACGATCCCGTGCCCGAGCCGATACCGGGGCCGGTCCCCGAGCCAAGCCAGGGGCCGGACCCCGGGCCCCCGGACGAGCCCGGCGCCCACAAACTCATCCCCAGCCAGCCCACACCGATCAACACGGAAGACCCCGTCACGACCTCGGAAAAGTTCCGGCGCCTCAAGGAGCTGCCGATCATCAAAGGCCTCATGGAGACCATGCCCGGTAGTTTCGTGGCCTACGAGCACATCGCGCCCCAGCCGCAGGCCGCCCAGGCCAAGGCCGCCGGCCCCAGGCGCTCCCCCGCCGAGGGCGCAGCCGCCATGGCCGAGGACCCGGGGGAGGCGGATTTCTTTGAGGCCGCGCCGGACGGTGACGACGGGGACGACTGAGGGCATGGGCCCGTGAGCCGCGGCCCCCGGGCGGTAACTTCCCCCCAAAATGGCGAACCGATTGGTCTTTTTAAAACTATAATTTCCCATCGGGGTAAATTGCTCGCGGGCGATATTCGGGAATGGCGATAGGACCGTCAAAAATTCCCTCAAGGGCATAAGATACATCAAAGAAACCACGTAACGTAAGGCGAATAATTTTTTAACCCATAAAAAATAATCAGGGCGAACGATTGGCTTGCCATGGTTTACGATATTAGGCATAAGAACGTGGCCAAACCAGCCACCGGCGTCGTGTGGGGACCCTGGGCATAAACGAAGCGAACCTTACACGACGCTGGGGGCACGTTCCCTCCAAACGACGGAACATACCATAAACGGGGACGCCGCTTGGCCAATACGGCCTTGGCCGCGCGATGACGCCCCCCCATCCCGTCCCGCGGTTGCCCGCGGGGGGCCATTCCCCGGAAAAACCCAAACAAGGCGCCCACTTTGGGGAGGGGGGATATCCCCGTGGGGACCCCCGGGCCCATCGTGACGATGTGGACCCCGGCCCCATGGCCCTTGGGACGGATTCGCTTATGCGCCTTTCGTAAGCATGGGAAAACCCTGGTTTTATCGACTTTTGGCCTTCGTTGGGTTGTGGCCCCTGGCCCTTACCGGGCCGGTTTGGGGCGGGCCGCCGGCCGTATAACAAAACGCCAAAATTTGTGCTATGATAAAC
>JAITKA010000103.1 GCA_031278635.1 Deltaproteobacteria bacterium
TCATAATGTTAATTATACGATTTGAAATATAATAGTCAAGAGTGAACATGAAAAATATTTCATGATTATCAAGTTTCAGTGGATACAGGCTAGCTAGATGCTATGATCAAAAAGTGCGCCAAATTTTCTGCGGCGACACAAATTTTCTGGGCGAATTTTCTGGGCGACAGGCGACAGGGCGACCTGGGCTGACTGCCCTAATATTCACCCGTGAACAGATACACGAATTCTGATACGAATTGGCACGGGAAATTAGGATCATTGAGTTGGTGGCGATAGAAGAGCCGTAGAGTATATAGAAAAATTACTTGAACTTAAAGTTAAAATTGATAACGGTCAAAGAAACGCAATAGATTTAGTTGAAAAGTTGCAAAGAGAAACCAAAGTAAGGATAAATAAAGTATATAAGGAAATATTAAGGAGGGTAAAGTCCCATATAACTTCGTCCAACGAGTAATTTTGCCCGTAACGCCGCCCGCGGGGGCCGCCCGCGGGGGTAATCCCCCGACCCAGCCATGCTCAGGGCATGGGTATCAAAACCGACCTGGTTTTGGCGGTCTGGGGCAGGGGCGGCTCCGTGGGCTGGAACGGGTGGGCGAGGTAGTCAACGGGGTTTTTCTCGTAGTCCCAGTACCAGCCGTCCCAGTCCGGGTCAAGTTCCCATATGCGATCCTCGATGGGCGGATGGGAGCTGAATATCACCTGCACCCAGGAGGGGAATTTGTATTCGTCAAGGCGCGACGGGGGTTTGGCCGCGTAGAGGTGCCTAAAGTCCGGGTGCCTCAGGACGGAGGTGAATTTGAGCGCGCCCTGGCCCCCGATTTTTTTCAGGACCGAGGCCAGGGCCAGGGGATCCCTCGTGAACTGGGTGGCGGATTGGTCGGCCAGGCGTTCCCTGGCCCTGGAAAAGGCCGCCTGGATGATCCTGGCAAGGACGCTGCCGAAAAATCCCAGGGCCGAGACGAGCAGGCCCAGGCATATGATCCAGATCTGGGGGGCTTGCATCGTGAACCGAAAGGCGGCCGTGTTCAGGCACAGCAAGCCGTGGAGCCAGCCGGCCATGAGCGTGAAGTGCCTGGTGTCGGAATTGGCCAGATGGCTAAACTCGTGGGCCATGAGGGCCATGAGTTCGGAGCGGTTTAGGTACTTGAGGGCCCCTTTGGTTATGATTATGCTCGAGTCGTCGGTGTCGATCCCGGCGGCCATGGCGTTTATGGAGTCCTCGTTGGGCAGGACGTAAAGGTCGGGCTCGGCCAGGCCGGTGACCACGGAAAGCTCGCTCACCACGTTGCGGAATATTTTTTCCTGCCGCTTGCCCTCCGGGGTCTCAAGGAAGCCATCGTCGCCCAGGGGGATGGCTTTCAGTACCGATGGCACGTAGGTACCCCCTCCCTGCTTCATTTGGTAGACGCGCGAGGACGAGATCACCATGACCCCGGACACGGTTATCAGGCTTAGGACCAGGGCCGGGTAAACGTTGGACGGTGGCTTGTCCCTGGGTATGTACCTTAGGGGTTTGTAAGTTGAGCTTCCGTGAGTGATTCTCGTCCCATGGAACGGGAAGAGGCGGAATACCATAAATAAGGCGAAAAATAGGGCGAGCAAGCATAACCCGAAGCTGACGGCAAAGACAAGGCTCCAGCGTTTGCTCCGGGCTTGCTTTTCGAAATGGTCGGTTTGGCCGATATTCATGGCTCAGGCCTCCGTCGGCCCCGGGAAACCCCGTCCGGGTTCCCCCTTGGGGCGCATCCAGGCTCGCCGGTTAAGGCTTGTTGGCCAGCGAAAACCTGACCGGGGCGGCCTCGGCCTGGTCCTGGAGGGCCCAGCTGGTGGCGCGCTTGAAGCCAAAGAGCCCGGAAAACAAGATGTTGGGAAAGAGCTCGATGGTTTGGTTGTAATCCTTGACGGCGTTGTTGTACATGGACCTCGCGCCGCTTATCTGGTTTTCCGTGTTGTTGAGCTCGACCATCAGATCGGCTATGGTGCCGTCGGCCTTGAGCTGGGGGTATTGCTCGGAGACCATCATCAGGCGGCCCAAAAGGCCGGTCAGGGTCGAGTCCGCGGCCATCAGCCGGCCGAAGGCCTCGGCGCCCCCGGGCTCGCCCAGGCTGTCTTGCCTCAGCTGGGAGGCCACGTTCCTCGCCTTTATGACCGCCTCCAGGGTCTCGCTCTCGTGGGTCAGGTAACCCCTCGCGCTTTCGACCAGGTTGGGTATGAGGTCGTAGCGGCGCTTCAGCTGGACGTCTATCTGGGCCAGGCTCCTTTTGTACTCGTTGGCCGATTTGACCAAGCGGTTATAAATAACGGTCGCAAGGAGACACAAAACGCCCAAAATAATTAAAATAACTAGAATGATGTATGCCATTTCTCTAAACTCCGTTGATTCCCCATCCCCTTATAGGCCAAGGGCCTTTACGGGGATACGGCCAAGATCGACCGTTCGGGGTCAGGGCAGGGCCGGCTTGAAGGGCCCGGCCCGGGGCTTGGACCGGCTCAGGGGCTCGGCCCACCAGAACCAGGCCTGGCCGAAGCCCATCATCGAGGCGAACATTACGGCCGGGAAGGTTTCCCTGGCCTGGTTGTAAAGCATGGCGGCGTCGTTGTAGGCCTGCCGGGCGAAGGCCACCCTGTTCTCGGCGCTGGCGAGGTCTTCCATCAGGTCGGATATGGTCTTGTCGGCCTTGAGGTTGGGATAGGCCTCAAGGACCGCGGTCAGCGAGCCCACGGCCTGGGAGAGGGCCATGTCGTTACCGATGATCTCGGTGGGCGGGGCCTTTTGGGCCCTGGGGTTTTGGGCGGGCCAGCCCAGGGCCTGGGCCCGGAGGCGGGTTATTTCCTCGAGGATGGATCGCTCGTGGGTCAGGTAGGCCCTGGCCGCCTCGACCAGGTTGGGCACCAGGTCGAAACGCCGCTTGAGCTGGACGTCTATCTGCGACAGGGCGTTGACGTAGCGGTTCCTGAGGGTGACCAGGCGGTTGTATACCCAGATCAGGATCAGGGCCGCCGCCGCAAGGGCGGCGAGGCCAACCACGGCCAGGGTTGTCGCGACGGATGATAGCACTTACGGCCTCGACCCCATGGGGGGCGCCAAGCCGGACGCTTACGGCGTGTTCACGTAAGAGCCGGCCGGGGCGACGTCCCCAAGGATGTGGGGGTTCATGTCCCGGAATGTCCTGTAATCCACCTTGAGGGAAGCGGCCAGCTCCCTTAGGCTCTGGGGGGAGTCCATCCTCCTCCGGCCGTTGGCCAAAGTCGGCCAGGGCTGGGTCAGGCGGTAGCCGAAGGCCTCGGGGGCCGAGTAGAGGACCTTCCCGGCCAAGACCTGGTTCACGGACTTATCCAGGGACTCCGGGGCGAACATGGCGAAATAGTCGGTGTTTTGCCCGGCCTCGGCCATGGCCGAGGCGAGCGACGAGGGGTCCAGGTAGGCCGCGAGGGCCAGGGTCCAGCCGCCCAGGGACTGCCCGAGCGAGGCGATCTTGGCCGCGGCCGCCGCCGACGAGGCCGTCGGGTCCAGGCGCTCATCGACCGCGCCGTTGACCGTGAGGCCCATGGCCGCGGCTTCCCTCTCGGTCAGGCGCCACATGCCCCGGCTGCCGCCCGAGCGGAACTCGGGGTCGAGGTTGGCCAGGGCCATGGGCAGGTATTTGAAGTCAACCGGGACTTTTTGGTCCCTTAGGGCCTTTTCGATGATCGGGACGTAGCGCTCCGACCTCCTGAGGGTCGTCCAGACCCTGGCCTTGGCCTCGGACAGCAAAAGCAGCTCCTGATCCACGCCCTCGTGGACGTCCGCCCTTTTCAGGGGGACCTCCTCGCCGCAAAATTTCATCTCGTTCGTGTACTGGGCCAGGGCCGGGGCCGCGAAAACCATGGCCACGATCCCGGCCAGGGCGAACGTGGCCCAAAACCGGGCCTTGAGAAGATGACGGCCCGCCTTGAAACGGGCCCCACGGTCAGGGGACAGGGTCATTTGGCTTCCCAAAACTCTCTCTCGCCGGTAAGCTCGCGCCTCCCGTCGGTTTTGTCGGGGCCGCGGCCCCTTTGGTTAATTCTCGGCCGCCGGGGCCACTTCCGCGGCGGGGGGCCCGCCGCCCTTTTCGGCTATGGACTTAAACAGCCCGGCCACGGCCTCGTTGTCGTTTTTGCCCGCGTAATCGAAGGCGGTCAGGCCGTCCTTATCCTTCAGGGCCAGGTCGGCCCCGGCCCCCAGAAGGAGCCTTACCACCACGGGATCCCGCGAGACCGCCGCGGCCAGCATGAGGGCCGTCCTGCCGTAGGAGTCGGTCTCGTTGGGATCGACCCTCTGGGAGAGGATAAGCTTGGTCATGGCCGGCTCGGGGTTCAGCAGCGATGCCATCAGGATGGTCATGCCGTCCACGTGGGCCTGGTCGGCCTTGGCCCCCAGGGACAGGAGGCGCCTCGCCACGTTGACGTTGGGGTTGAAGTAGGCCGCCGCGAACAGGGCCGAGCCCTCCGGGGCGTCCAGGAGGCCCAGATCGTTTCCCGTGGCCTCAAGGAGCACGGCCAAGACGTCCGAGTTGGGGTTCACGGCCGCGTGGTACAAGGGGCTGAGGCCCCTCAGGTTCCTCGCCTTGGGATCGGCCTTGGCCTTCAGGAGCTCGAAAATGGCCCCGGAATCCACGTTGCTGCGGGCGGCCCAGGAAATGGCCGCGTCACCGGCCTCGTCGACCAGGGACACGTCCGCGCCCTTTTCCAAAAGCTTGCGGATGACCGGCGTCTTGCCGTAACCGGCCGCGTGCATGAGCGGCGTGGCCCCAAGGGAGTCCGGGGCGTTGACCTTGGCCCCGGCCTTGATCAGGGCCTCCGTCACCGCCGGGTTGGGGTTACTGGAGGCCGCCTGGATGAGGGCCGTCCCGCCCTGGAAGTTTTGGTAGTCTATGGATATGCCCTTGGAGATCAAAAAATCTATCATCTCGGGCATGGGGTTGTGCGAGGCGGCCAGCATCAAGGCGTTCAGCCCGAAACGGTTCTCCACCGCCTCGATGTTGGCCCCGGCGTCCAAAAGGGCCCCCACCGCGCCCACGTCCCGGTTGAAGGCCGCGGCCGAGAGAAGGGGGGTAAGCCCGCCCTGGGACACGTAATTGGGGTCAGCCCCCGCCCCCAGGGCCCTCTTTATCTCCGCCTCACCGGCCGTCCCGCATAATTCCACCCACTCGTTGCCCACCGGGGCCACGTAGGCCTCCGCCTCCCCTTCCGCGGCCCCCTCCGCGGCCGGCGCTTCCGCCGCGGGCTGCCCCTGGGCCCAGCCCAGGCGGTCAGGGGTTATGAGGAAAAGGGAGATAAAGAGCGGGATGATTAGGGTATATTTTGATGGGACTAACAATAAAACCTCTGAATATGGCAGGCGGATAGCGCAAAAAAAATTAATCCGTCATGGTTTACGAAAAAATATTATAAATTAACCAAAAGCGTATTTTAGTTCCGGGACCTACCGGCCACCTAGACGCCAATGGGGGCGATAAGTCCCCCTCGGGAAGGCGGGGAAATCAATCGACTAAAGTAACTTTAAGGTCAGTGGAAAGTAATAGTTACGAAATTGTAAGCAAAAAGTAAATAAATTTACCAACACATTTTAAATTTCCAATATGATTATAAAGGCCTGGGACCCTTTGTGTCAAGGGCCAATGACCCGCGGGCCAGGCCCGCGGCCCATTGGCCCCGTTTTGCCGAAACCCTAGGTAAAACCTAGTCAAAAGCCCCCGGGGTCACGATCCCCGGGGGGCCGCCCGATGGTTATGGTCGATTGCCATGGGCAAGCGAGGGCATGTACCTATGGTAAGATTCGCGACTTTTACTTAAAGTCATCGCTGGTGACCACGGATATGCCCCTGGGGGTGACCGCGAAGCGGCTGCGGTCGTCCGTTGGGTTGTAACCTATGGTGGTCCTGGCCGGTATCTTCACGTTGTCGGCTATGATGGCCTTTTTGATCTTGCAAAAGCGGCCGATGTCCACGTTTTCCATGATGACCGACTCGTCGATCTCCGCCCCCCTGTGGACGGAGACGTTGTAGGAGAGGACGCTGTTCCTGACCGAGCCGCCCCCGATGACGCAGCCGTGGGAGACCAGGGAATCCCTGGCCACCCCGTGGAGGAGGCTCCCGTCGGGCTCGGTCACCGACAGGGTCTTGACCGGGGGGAACTGCCGCTGGGTGGTGCGCATGGGCCAGCGGACCCCGTAGAGGTTGAAGTAGGGGGTCAGGCCGCAGAGGTCCATGTTGGAGTTCCAGTAGGCGTCGAGGTTGCCCACGTCCCGCCAGTAGCTGGAATCCGGGGCCACCTCGACCGGCCTCTCGGCCCGGCTGCCGCCCTCGTCGGTGAAAAACACCACGTCCTCGATCTTGTTTTCCCTGCGGTAGGGATAGGCGAGGACCTTGTGGGACTTGAGGATGCTGGGGAGGATGTCCTTGCCGAAATCGGGGCGGTCGTCGGATTTGAGGAGATCGATCAGGACCTCGGCCGTGAAGACGTATATGCCCATGGAGGCCAGGCAGAGATCCGGGTGGCCGGGGATGGTGGCCGGGTTATCCGGCTTTTCCTGGAAACCGGTGACCCGGAAATCCTCGTCCACCTGGAGGACCCCGTACTCCTTGGCCACGCTTTTGTTCGTCTCTATGACGGCGATGGTGACGTCCGCCCCGTTATCCACGTGGTAGCGCTTGAAATTCGCGTAGTTCATCTTGTAGACGTGGTCGGCGGACAGGATCAGGAGGTGGCTGGGGTTTTCGGACTCGATCATCTCAAGGTTCTGGCGGATGGAGTCGGCCGTGCCCTGGTACCATTTGTCCCCGGACATCATCTGGGGCGGGACGATGCGCAGGAAGTGGCCCAGGGGTTGGCTGAAAATGTTCCAGCCGGCCTCGATGTGCTGGATCAGCGTCTGGGATTTGTACTGGGGCAAGACGACGATTTTGTAGACTTCCGAGTTGATGCAGTTGGAAAGGGACAGGTCGGCCAAAAGGTATATCCCGCCGAAAGGGATGGCCGGCTTGGAGCGGGATTTGGTCAGCGGCATGAGTCGCTCGCCCTTGCCCCCGGCCATGATTAAGGCTATGACGTTTTTCATGGTACACCTTAAATTAGTCTGTGAAAATATGTTCGATATAATGCGAATCGGGTTCCCTTGGAATTACGAAAGGCCAAAAACGCTCTAAAACAAAAAAATATGCGAATACCGTCTCGCCCTGGTTTAACCGCCCGCGCCCCGCGGGCAAGCCCACCGCAAGCCAAGGGCGGTACGCCTTTGGGAAAAAATCCTAACGATAACGTAAGGTTAATCTATCTAAAGGAAGGTAAAAATATCTAGTTTAACAAAATTACTCTTATTTGACGCCCCGTTCAAGAAACAAACTAGTTATCGTTAGCCTCGATTTCTGGATAAACCTAAGACATTAGACCAGAGTTTTTAAATCTGGTCAATATAATAATTTAATCTTGTCTGCGCTGTATTTGGGGATATTTTAAATTTAAAAACTGACAACCTACAAATCATGCCTTATCAATGACATTAGCCTTATAGTTTCTTTTTCTTGCTCATGATCTTCTTTAGTGCCTTTTTCATGGTCAAAACCAAGTAAGTGTAGTAAACCATGAATCAAATAAAAGTACAAGAGGTATCCCAGATCTTTTTCGTCACCCTGGGACTCCCGGCGCAAGGTGTCGACCGAGAGGGCGATGTCGCCAAGGTAATTCGGGAGGCCCCGGGCCAGGCCCGTGTCCGGGAAGGACAAAACGTTGGTGCTCTCGTCGATGCCCCTGAATTCCCGGTTGATCCGCCTGATGCCCGCGTCGTCGGTCAGGAGCACGGTCAGGCTGTGGCCCCGGTAACCCAGGTCCCTAACCACCGCGCCCAGCCTGCGCCTTAATTTATGCAGGCTGCCCGAAAGGGAGTCGTTCTCCTCGATGACGAATATGGACATCTCGCCCCTAACCCGTTAGCCGGTGGCCCCCTAATGGCCCCCAAATGGGTCCATTCGGGGGCCCCTTGGCCAGCTAATGGATCGACCGTTTGTGGCTATCGTTGGACAGCTGCCCGTAGATGACCTTGCTCCTGGCCGCCTGATCGCTTTGGGCGGCCTTGTCGGTCATGGGGTAGGCTATGCGATGGTGGTATATCCCCACCAGGATGTTGTTGAAAATCCTGATGGTTTCGGTTACGTCTTTGAGGACCAGCTCGGAGGCGTCCAGCTGGCCGTCGTCGAAGACCTTGTTTACCAACACCCTTACCAGTTCCTGGATTTTGTTGGGCGTGGGCTCGGTCAGCGAGCGGGTGGCCGCCTCGCAGATGTCGGCCAGCATGACCAGGCCGGCCTCCTTGCTGGCGGGCTTGGGCCCCGGGTAGCGAAACTCGCTTTCGCTGACCGGGCCCGAGTTTTGCCCCCGGGTTTCCTTGGCCTTGTGGTAAAAGTAGCTCATGAGGCTGGTCCCGTGGTGCTGCTCGACTATGTCGATCACCGCCTGCGGGAGCTTATCATGCCTCGCCATGTCGGCCCCCTCCTTGACGTGGCCCACCAAGACCAGGGCCGACATGGTCGGGGTCAGGGTCTCGTGCTTGTTCTCGCCCGTCTGGTTCTCGATGAAGTAAAGGGGTTTCTTGATCTTCCCGATGTCGTGGTAATAGGCGCCGACCCTGGCCAGGTGGGGGTTGGCGTGTATGGCCTCGGCCGCGGCCTCGACCATGCTGCCGACTATGACCGAGTGGTGGTAGGTGCCCGGGGCGGACAGCATGAGCTCCCTAAGGAGCGGCCGGTTCAGGTTCCCCAGCTCCATGAGCTTCAGGTTGGTGGTCAGCCCCAGGGAGGACTCCAGGACGGTCACCAGCCCGCTCGCCAGAATGCCCGACAGGAGCCCCGCCAGGGCCGAGCCCATCAGGTTGTACAAAAACAGGGTGCTCAGGACGTGCCCGTCGGTCAGGGTCAGGGCCAGCATGGTCAGGCAGTTAACGAGGGCGGCGAGGAGGGAGGAGGGGATGAAGCGGGAGCGTTCGCTTATGTGCCTAAGGCCCCAGATGGAAACCATGCAGCCGTTACAGGTATAGATGAAGGCCGGGAGGGTGTTGACCTGGGAGGTGGCGATGGCCCCGAGGAAGGCGCCCAGGAAACAGATGTAAACGGTGCGCCTCAGGCCCAGGAAGATGGCCCCCAGCATGGCCGCCGTGGGGAAGGGCATGGCCATGAACAGGGTCCTCGACTCGACGTGGGTCATTTCGCTCAAAACCCCCCTGGAGAGGTAACCGGACCACCACGACAGGATCACGAACCACAATAGGAGGAGCGATATCAGTATCATCTCCTTGCGGTCGAAGTCGGTCCTCTCGCTCCCCAAGTATATGAGCGTTTGGGTCGCCGCCAGAAAGACCAGGAGCAAGACCAACAGGCCCAACGCGGGCCTTACCGAGAGCCCGCCTTGGATATCGCGGTCAATCAGGGCCTTCAGCTTAAGGCTGGCCATGGGCGTGATTAGCTCGCCCTCGCGGACGATGATCTCCCCGGCCTTCAGGCGGTAAACGACCCTGACCTTGGCCGCGGCCTCCTCCCGCCTGTTCTCCGAGGCGGCGGCGTCGAGCTTTATGTTGGGCCGCAAAAGGCCCATGGTCAGCTCGGCTATTATGTCCACGAAATCCGCGCCCTGCCCGAGGCCCAGCAGGCTCGCCCTGGAGTCGACCAGGGTCTTGGCCCCCGGCACGGTCAGAACCGAGGAGTAGCGGACCACGGAGTTCCCGGCCCAGACCCGGCTGATCTCGATGTCCCGGCCGATGAACTCGCTTTGGCGATCGGACTCGCCCATCAGGCCCTGGCTCATGATCTCCAGGGTCAGCTGGGAGATCCGGTTCTCGAGCTTCTTGTCGAAGCCCTCCCGCCAGACCCTGGCCAGCGTGGCCTCGCAGTCCGCCAGGGCGAAAAGGGCGCAAAAGGGCTCCCTTAGGTTACCGGGGGGGGCGGCCATGCCCGAGTGGGACAATATGCGGCCCAGCTCGAAGATCCTCTGGAATTCCTCCATGGTCTCGGTGCTGACCCGGTAATCGAACTCGAAGATGGGGACGGCCGTCAAGGCCGCGAGGCGCCTCGCCCTGTGGGTGGCCTCCTCGTCCAAAACCTCCATGTCCCTGTCGCACATGAAGGTGTGGCTGGCCTTTTGCCCGACCTCGAAACTGTCCGTGGTCGGGCGGGACAGGGCCACGGTGAGGATGGCTATGGCTATCAATATGAGAAAAAAGACGGCGTGGTTTTTCTTTGGCCGCAGTTTGTGCGCCATCCGGTGGAAACGTTCCCGCCAGAAGCCGCGCTTTCGGGGCCTGGAGGGCAACGGGGACATCGACTGGATTTTTTTGTCTTTCACGGTTTGACCCCGCCCGGAAGGCCCTTGGCCGCCTTCCGTTCATAGGCCGCGAGGATATGGCGCACCAGGCGGTGCCTGACCACGTCCTGACCCTTGAAATGGCAGAAGGCTATGCCCTCGATGCCAGGGAGAATTTCGGCGGCCTCCAACAGGCCCACCGGGCGCCCGCCCGGGAGGTCGCTCTGATCGGGATCGCCCGTGACCACCGCCCTTGAGCCCGGCCCCAGGCGGGTCAGGAACATCTTCATCTGCTCGGTGGTCGTGTTCTGGGCCTCGTCCAGAATGACGAAGGATCCCGACAGGGTCCGGCCGCGCATGAAGGCCAGCGGGGCCACCTCGATCTGGCGGCGCTCGTGCATGCGGATAAGTTTTTCCGGCGGGATGAGCTCGGTCAGGGCGTCATACAGCGGGCGCAAGTACGGGTCGATCTTGTCGGCCAGATCGCCCGGCAGGAAGCCCAGCCGCTCGCCCGCCTCGACCGCCGGCCTCGTCAGGATCAGCCTCGTGACCCTGTTTTGGTAAAGGGCCTCGGCGGCCATGGCCACGGCCAAATAGGTCTTGCCCGTCCCGGCCGGCCCCAGGCCGAATACGAGGTCCCGCCTGGCCATGGCCTCGAGGTAAACCCTCTGGGCCAGCGTCTTGGGCACGACCAGACGGTCCTGCCCCAAACGGGGCGAGTAGCCGGCGAAGAAATCGCTCGGGTCCAGATCCGGCTGATCCCTGAGCAAATTGGCCAGGCACTCAACCTCCCACTGGCTGGGGGTCTCGGACTGTATGGGCATGACGGCCAGGGCCGCCAGGGCCTTTTTGGCCAAGCCCAGCTTGACGGGATCGTCGTCGGTGAATATTAATTCATCTCCCCTCTGGCCTATCGACAGATCCAGCGTCTCGGAGAGGATTTTAAGGTTGATCGATCCCGGGCCCAACCTGGCCCGGCCCGGCACCGGGAGACCGGCGGGACGCTCGACGGACGCCCCGGCCTCTTGATTGGCTCTGATTCTCAACGGTTAACCTCGGCCGGTTTCGGCAACCGCTCGCTCACCGGGGCACCGTTGGCGCCCATGAAATAAGGACTTATCATAATCTCCGCGTAAGCACGTCTGGCATGGGGTCCCCCAAAGGGGACCAAAAGGGGTTCATCGCCAACTATATTATAAGCCAAAACGAAGTTTAAAAATATAACGATTAATTAGCGAAAAACCAACGCCCGCTTAATACCCGAATTCCCTCGGTTATTTTATCCCCTTTGGTCAATTCCCCAAATTTTCGGGCACAACGCCTCGCAATTCTCGGTTTTTCCAGAAATTTTGCCCAGTTGCAACCGACCTCGCCCCTTATGCCTTTCCTGGCCATTTCGCGCCCCTTGACGACAACCAAAGCCCTGGCCACAAACGCGACAAATAATTTTTTTAGCTTTTAATCACTGCCACAAGCCCAAAAAACTGCCATCATGCTAACCGATTAATTTTAAAATCACTCAAGCTAACCTAACGATTACGATTTCATCAAAAGAAGCAAATAATAATTTGCTTCTTTTGGTTTATACTTGACGTTCTATTAATATGACGGTTAATCGTAAGCCTGGCCGGCTAGGCAATGGCCGTCCCAATCATGGTATAGATCAACAGGCTGACCACGTCGTTGGTGGAGGTGACCACCGGGCCCGAGGCCAGGGCCGGGTCGATGTGGATGGTCCTGAAAAACACTGGGGTCACGGCGCCCAGGAAGGCCGAGACCAAAATGGCGACCGAGATGGACAGGCCCACGGCCAGGCCGAGCCTGAAGGTGCCGTGGGCGCCGCCGGAGACCAGGGCTATGGCGATGCCGAAAGCCAGGGCCATGAAGCCGGTCACCTTCTGTTCCTTGAGAAGGCTTTTTAGGATCTGGCCCGAGGGGATACGGCCCATGGCGAGGCCGCGCACGGTTATGGTGGCCGACTGGGAGCCGACCGCCCCGGACAGGCTCATGACCATGGGCACGAAGGCCACCAGGGCCACGGTCTTTAGGAGCGAGGCCTGGTAATGGGTCAGGATCATCGAGGTGATGAAGCCGCCGAAGAGGTTAAACAAAAGCCACGGGAGGCGCAGGGCCGCGGTCTTTAAAACCCCGCTAGTGTATATTTCCTCCTCTGAGGACCCGGCTAGGCGATAAAAGTCCTTGTCCGTTTCCTCGTGCAGGACGTCTATGATGTCGTCCACGGTGATCCGGCCCAGCAGGCGGTTTTGGTTGTCCACGACCGCCGCCGCCCTCACGTCGTATTTTTGGAACTTCAGGGCCACGGATTCCTGGTTCTCGTCCACCCCCACGACCAGTCCCGGGTTTTCCACCAGATCGGCGATCGTGGCCTCCGGCAAGGCCAGGACGAGATCCCTTAGGCTGACCACGCCCTTTAGCCCCCGGTTGCGGTCAACCACGAAAACGACCTCGAAATCCTCGACCTTGTCGCTCAGTTCCCTAATCTTCTCGATGACCTGGCTTACCTTGTCCGTATCCTGGACCGAGACCAGCTCAAGCTGCATGATGCCGCCCGCCGTCTCCTCGTCATACATCAGGAGGCGCCGGACCTCTTCCGAGTCCTCGGAATCTATGGCCGACAGGACCTCCTCCTGGACGCTGTCGTCCAGGTCGCCCACGATGTCGGCCGCGTCGTCGGAATCCATCTCGGCCACGAGCTTGGTCAGCTGCTCCCTGGGGATGCTCTGGGCCACGTGGTCCCTGGACGACTCGCTCAGTTCCACCAAAACGTCGGCCGCCTGCTGGATATCCAGCAGCGACATGACCTTGATGGTGTCTTCCATGTCCAAGGCGCCTAGGGCCTCGGCGATGTCGGCCGGGTGGAGGGTGGAGAGGATGCTGACCAGCTCGGCTTCGCGATTCTCTTCCAGCAAGGGGGCCAAATTAAGTAACGAGTTGGGATTCATGTTGTATACCTGATAATATTATGACGTTAGACCGATTATACCAATAAATATCAGGATAAACCTAAACGATATAAGTATAAAAAATTAATAGAGAGTCC
>JAITKA010000162.1 GCA_031278635.1 Deltaproteobacteria bacterium
TGCCCGTAAGTGGCTGTGCGTAAAATACTTTTTTTATCGCCCAATCCCGGGGCCGCAAGGACCTCTATGGCAGCATGACGGTTATGAAGGTCCATTCTCACCACATATACCCCCCTCCCGAAAACAAACCGGGGGGACTTATATAATACGACGGTCATGCCCGTAAGGCGGCTGGGCGAAAAATACTTCTTGCCCTTGGCCGGGGGCCCAATGGCGGAACGGTCGCCGCGGGATTAATGGGCTTGGGCGGCAAAAGGGAGGGGAGGGGAAAGCGCGGGGTCGATGATCGTATCATTATATATAGGCGCGCCATGCGACCCAGGGCAAGGCTTCAGGTTTTTTTGGGGCGGCTTGTCGCGGCATGAAGGGGTTTTCTTATGGGACGGGGGGGCGTTTAGGCCAAATTTCCCAGGCGAAAGTTGGCCAGGCTTTTTCGTTTGGGAAAACGTTCCCAAAAAGCATGCCGCCTTGGGTTGTTCGCTTCGCCCAGGGCTTGGGTCAGTTCGTTACGGGGCGGTCGACTATGACCGTGCGGGTGGAGACGAGTTCCATCAGGGGGTCGCTGTGGGTCACGGCGATTAGGCCGATGCCCCGGCTTTGGACCTCCTTTAGGAGAAAGGACCAGATTTGGGATTGGGTGATGAGGTCCAGCATGGTGGTTATCTCGTCGGCGATCAGGAAGCGGGTCCTTCGGCCCAGGGCCCTGGCTATGCAGAAGCGTTGGATCTCGCCGCCGGAGAGCTCGCCGGGGAAGCGGTTGAACCAGGCGGGCTCGATGCCAAGGCCCTCGATGATGCGGCTTTCGACATGGTCGCTTTCCAGGAGGGCCTGTTTGATGCGGAGCCTGGGGTTGACGGAGTTTTCCGGGTGTTGCCAGATCATCTGTATGGGGCAGTAGCCCTTGAGGCGGGAGAGGGGGATGCCGTCAAGGAGGACCTGGCCGGACCGGGGACGGAGGTAGCCGGCCAGGATGCGGCAGAGGGTCGTTTTGCCCCCGCCGCTGGGGGCGAGGATGCCAAGGCGCTCGCCGCTTTCGGCGGAAAGGCTGAAGTCATCGAGGATGACCTTGTTGCCGGGGTAGGCGAAGTGTAGGTTTTTGGCCTCGATTAGCATGGCTGGGTATCCTGTGGGAAGGGCGGGGGCTCAAACGGCCTGGTGGCAGCGGACCAGGCCGCCGCGAAGTTCCCTTTGGGGGATGTCGAGGTGGCACGCGTCGGAGACCGTGGGGCAGCGTTTGGCGAAGGGGCAGCCCTTTATGGGGTCGCCCGCGTAGGGCTGGGTCCCGGGGAAGGGCTGGAAGCCGTTTTGGGGCAGGGCCCGCCAGAGGGCCTTGGTGTAGGGGTGCCGTAGGGTCGCGGCCGAGCGGAAGTCACCGACGGGGGCCACTTCCACGGTGGTCCCGGCGTAGAAGACGGCGATTTTGTCCGCCGTTTCGAGGGCCAGTTCCAGGTCGTGGGTGATTAGGAGGACCCCGTTGCCCTCGTTGGCGAAGTTACGGAAGTTGAGCATGGCTTTTTTGGCCGCGGAGAGGTGGAGGCCAGGGGTCGGCTCGTCGGCGATGATGAGGCGCGGGGTTTCCATCATGGCCGCCGAGAGGAGGACCCTTCTGGCCATGCCCCCGGAGAGCTCGAAGGGGTAGAGGCCGGCCGTCTTGGGCGAAAGGCCGTAGTACTCGAAGAGTTTTTCCTGGGCCCGGATGGATGGGGGGTCGGTGCGGTCGTTCAGGACCTGGGGCCCGACCTTTTTGAGGGGGTCGAGGTAGGTCACGCTTTGGGGGACCAGGACGATGCGTTTGCCCCGCAGGTCGGCTATGCGCCGGTTGTCCAGGGGCTCCCCGAGGAAGCGTATGGCGCCGCTGGCCCCGCAGTTGGAGGGCAGGATGCCCAGGAGGGTATGGGCCAGGAGGCTTTTGCCCGAGCCGCTGGAGCCCACCACGGCCACGAGCTCCGAGTTGGCCACGGAGACGCTGAGGCCGTTTATGACCGTGAGATCGGTCTTGCGGAGGCCCTTTTCGTAACGGCTGAAGCGGATGGTCAGGTCTTCCACCGTGAGGATGTCGGGGTTACGGTCGGTCATGTTCTCCCGCGAAAGGTTTTTTTGCGCGCCCGGGGCCGGGGCCGTCAGTCGTGGACGCTGTGGGGGTCAATGAGTTCCCTGACGCAGTGGCCCAGGCGGTCGAAGAGGAGGACCGTGGCCAGGAGGGCCAGGCCCGGGAAGAGCGACAGCCACCAGTAACCCAGGGAGAGGTATTTCATGCTCTCGGAGAGGATGATGCCGATGCCGGGCTGCTCGGGGGAAAGGCCGAAGCCCAGGAAGGTGACCGAGGCCTCGTGGAGGATGGCGTGGGGGAACAAGAGTATGAGGCCCACGAGGAACTGGGGGAAGACGTTGGGCAGCATGTGGTTTTTGGCCACGTAAAACCAGCCGTGGCCCATTTTCTGGGGGATGAGGATATAGTTCGAGGACTTTAGCTGGATGATCTCGGCCCTGATGACCCTGGTCAGGTTAGGCCAGTGGCTGATGGCCACGGCCACGGTCACCCCGACGAGGCCCTTGCCCAGGGCGTAGGAGATCAGTATCAGGAGCATGAGGTGCGGGAGGCCCATGACCACGTCCACGCCCCAGCTGACCACGGAGTCGATCTTGCCGCCCAGGGTGGCCGAGGCCACGCCGAGGATCAGGGCCAGGAAGGCGCTGACCGTGGAGGCCCCCAAACCTATGAGTATGCTTAGGGACAGGCCCTTAAGGGTCCTCGCCAGCATGTCCCGGCCCAGCCAGTCGGTGCCCAAGGGGTGATCGGCGCCGGGCGGGTGGTTTTTGTGGAGGAAGCTGGTCTGGGTCGCGGCCTCGGTCGAGAGGATCCCGGCCGCGAGGATGGCGACTATGGCCAGGGCGGCGAGGAGGGCAAGGGTAATCGTCAGCTTCCTGCGGTTAAGCCTGGGCCGGATGGGGGTCTGGAGGACTATGGTTTGGGATGGTCCCATGTCAGGAGGCCCTCCCTTGCCTGCGGATCTTGGGGTCGATCAGGCCGTAGAGGAGGTTGGCCAAGAGGTTCCCGCCGAAGACCAGCGCGGCGCTGATGATGGCTATGCCCAGGAGGAGGGGGGCGTCCCCGCCGATGCCGGCCCTGACGGCGGCCTGGCCAAGGCCGGGGAAGGAGAAGACCTGCTCCACCAGGACCGAGCCCCCGAAGATCTCGCTTATCGAGGCGAACTGGAGGGTGATGGCCGGGAGGGTCACGTTCCGGATGACATGGCCGGTGACCATGGGCCAAAGCCTCTGGCCCCTCGCCCGGGCGTAGAGGATATAGTCCTCGCCCATGACGTCTATGACCTTTTCCCTGGTGTGGAGGGTGATCGAGGCGATGCCCGTGAGGCTAAGGGTGAGGGCGGGCAGGGCCAGGTGGTACAGGGAGTCCCAGACGGTCACGTCGGCCGCCGCGACCCCCAGGGGGACGCTGAAGCCTATGGGGAATATTCTCAGCCAGACCGAGAAAACCATCAGGGCTATCAGGGCCAGCCAGAAGGTGGGGGCGCTGGCCAGGACGAGGGCGTAGTTCTTTATGATTTTGTCCAGGGCGGAGTTTTTGAAGACCCCGGCGAGGACCCCCAGGACGAAGGCGACGATGCCGGAAAAAACCCAGGCCAGGGCCATCAGGGCCATGGAGTTGGCGAATTTTTCCTTGATGACGCCCGTAACCGGCTGCCTGTAGAGGAGCGATTGCCCCATGTCGCCCCGGATGAAATCGTGGGCCCAGTTCAGGTACCTTTTGACCGGCGGGATATCGGTGCCGAAATAGGCCTGGAACTTGGCATACGTCTCCTCGTTCATGTTGGCCAGCCCCACCTCCCCCACGTAGGCCTTGATCGGGTCTATGGGCGATTCGGAGACCAAAACGAAGGAGATGACGCTGACGGCGGCTATGACCAAAACGAGCCTTACGGTACTTTTCAGCAGATAACCGGCCGCGCTTTTTTGCCAGAAAGACGACATAAAAATGCCCCTCGGCTTTCCGGGGGAGCCCGGGTCACCGGGCCGCCCGGCGGGCGGCCGGGCGGGCGGTGACATGGGCTAGTCCCAGTACCATTGGTCCACGTTATTGGTGATGGTCCAGCCGTAACCGTGGGGATGGATTTTCTTGTCGATCACGTTCAGGCCGTTTTTCACGAAGTAGATGTGATCGACCGCGGCTATCCAAGCCCAGGGCGCGTCCCCGTCCGGGGTCACGCCCGTCTTGCCGTCCCACTGGGCCTTTTGGAACAGGGGGTAGGAAGCGGGCACGCTCTTGGCCGCCAGGGCCTGGTTCACGTAACCATCGACCGTGGGGTTGGAGTAGTCGGCCGAGTTGACCCCGGTGTAGTAGTGGCTGATGATGCCGGAGGGGGAATGCATGCCGGCCCCGAAGACGTGGGAGGTCTTGTAGGTCTGGGGCTCGATCTGATCCCAGCTGGAGCCGACCGGGTTCACCTTGATGCCTATCTCTTTCAGCATCTCGGTCACGGCCATGGCGATGCCGGTCCTGGCCGAGTTGGAGGACATGTAAAGGAGGTCGAATTCCGCCCTGAGGCCGTCCTTGGCGTAGATGCCGTCGGAACCCTTCTTCCAGCCGTCGTCCTCGAGTATCTTCACGGCCTTGGCCTTGTCGGTCTTTATGATCATGGCCGGGTTGTCCCAGGGCTCCCCCAGGCAGTCGCTGAAGGCCACCTTGCCGTAACCGTTTAGGACGTTTTTGACTATGGCGTCGCGATCAATGGCGTAGGCCACGGCCTGCCGGATGGCCTTGTTGGCCGTCACGTCGTTACCGGCCGGGAGTTCCTCGCCGCCTGGGGTTTTGTGGACGTTTCCCGAGGGTATGACCGGGAGGTTTATGCCCCGGATGTCCACGGAGGCGAAGGGCACGATCTTGTAGCCATCGACCGGGTTCACCGTGTAGGGGGCCTCGGTGTAGGCCACGTCCACGGTCCCGGCCTTGGCCGCCGCGTAGGAGGCGTCCTCGCCCATGAAAACCACGGTCACCTTCGTTATCTTGGGCTTGCGGCCGTAGTAGCCGGGGTTGGCCTCCATGATGACCTGCTCGCCCTTGTCCCATTGCTTGAGCACGAAGCGGCCCGAGCCGATGGGGTTGGAGCCGTAGGTGTTGGCGTTATAGGCGTGCTCGGGGACTATCCCGAAGACGGCGGCCACGTAGGCGAAGGCCGAGTAGGGGCGCTTGAAGTGGAAGACGGCGGTCACGTCGTCGGTCGCCTCGACCCGGTCAAGCATGCTCAGGTCGGCCTCGATGGCCTGCTTCATGGCGCCGTTGAAGGTGAAGGCCACGTCCTTGGCCGTTAGTTTTTGGCCGTCGGTGAATTTCACGTCGTCCCGGATCTTAAAGGTCCACGTCAGGCCGTCATCGGAGATCTCGTATCCCGTGGCCAGATCGTAACCGATGGTGATGTCGTCGTTGGTTACCAAAAGCGTGCTCTGGAAAAGCGGGTCGTGGGTGTGCTCGCCGGAGCCCCAGCCCAGGATCGGGTCAAAGCCGATGGTGGGCGAGGAGCTCTCGCTATCCATCGAGATGATGACCTCGGTTTTGTCGGCCGCGGCCAGCGGGGCGGCGGCGAAGGCCAGGGAGGCGAGCAGCAGGAAAAATGCCCCCAATACCTTTCTTGGTTTCATCGTTAGGTCCTTTCCTTGGAAATCGGTGGTTGGGATAAAAAAAAGCCGCGTCTTTCCCCCGTGGGGGAAAGGCGCGGCCTTCGTGGCCATATCGTTTTGCCGGAAATCCCGGTCCTCGCCAAAGGGGGCCGGGGGCCCGGGTCAGGCGGCGTCGCCAAAAGCTCCTTGCTTTACTGGGTAAGCTTGGGATCGGT
>JAITKA010000033.1 GCA_031278635.1 Deltaproteobacteria bacterium
CCCCCGCGGTCCCCGTGACCCCGGCCGACCCCCCGGCCGTCCCGGTGACCCCGGCCGTAGCCCCGGGGGCCGACTCCCCGGCCGTCCCGGTGACGCCGGCGGCGCTGACCGAGGACAAGCCGGCCGCCTGCCAGGAGATGCCTTCCTGGAAGTCGCCCTTCTGGGTCGATAACTCCAAGGCCGGCGGCGCGATCTGCGGCCAGCCGGCCCCCGTGGAGGCGACCGGGGCCGCGGCCGACAAGCCCGCCGACGCGGCCGGGACCCAGACGGCCACGGTGGCGGTGACCCCGCCCGCGGCGAAGCCCCCGACGAGGGAGGAGGTCATGGCCCTGTTGCGGGCCGACCCGCCCATCGACACGCCCAGGCTGGAGCAGGCCCTGGGCCTCCTGGAAAACAACCCCGGCTCCGAGGACGACGTGTTTTTGCTGGTGAGGGTCCTCTCCAAACGTGACCCCAAATACAAGATCCGCCTGGGGGCCTTCTTCGATCCCACGGACGGGAGGGGCAAGGGCGAGGTCATCCCCAACGTCAAGTACGCCTACGACGAGTACAACGACTCGGGCTTGCCCGAGGCCAAGGAACTCATAGCCCGCCTCGTCACGTGGTCCAAGACGGCCGAGGCGGCCAACGCGGACGGCCTTGAGGAATTCAAGGCGGCCATAAATTAGGGCCCAGGCCCCCCCGGGCCGCGCCCGGGGACGGACAAACAAAGGTTTCGAACCAGGTTCGAACGACATTTCGCCCACCGCCCGCGTGGGCGCCTACCCGGGTTGGCTTTATGAAAGACCATCGATATTTCCGAGTTTCAGTCCTCGCCCTGGCGAGCGTCCTTTTTTTGGCCACCGCGGCCGCGGCCGAGCCGCCCCTGTTGGTGCCCGGCAAGTCGACCCTTTACCAGAGGCTGATCGTCCATCCGGGCGCCTACAAGTATTCCCAGCCCGACTCCCCCAAAGGCGATTCCATCGTGCCCTTCACGGTCTACTATATATACGAGACCAGGGAGTCCAACGGGATCAGCTGGCACCTGTGCGCCACCAACACGGTGGGCCGCGACAAGGTCTGGGTGAGGGGGGACGCCGCCTCCTCGTGGAACAAGGCCCTGGTCCTGCTCCTTTCCGGGGCCAACGACCGTAAGCCCTTGATGTTCTTCAAGAATAAAACCGACATCGAGTCCGTCGCCAAGATGGATAACGTAAACCAGACCATAGCCAACATCGAAAAGCAGTTCAAGGAATATTTGCGCACCGGCACGGTCCCGCCGCCCGATTTCCCGGTCGTGGCCCTGGAGCCCGATTTCCGGGACGGCATGGTGCCCTACAACCGCTTTTACCTGATGCCCATCTTTTCCTACGACGACACGATTTTCGACGAGGTCATGCTCCTTGAGGTCGCCTCCATCGACCCCGGCTCCGACGCCGAGGTGGCCACCCTCGACCCCGCGGATCGGCTGGCCTCGGCCCTCCCCGGGCCCGGGGTTCCCGGCTACGCCGCCACGGCCTCAAAGATCGTGGCCTCCTCGCTGTTCCCCCGGGGCCTTGGCCATGGGCGGGTCCCGGGCCCGGCCGGGACCGTGGGCCGCAAGGGCCAAGGCCTTTCCGACGAGAGGTTCCGGCCCCTGACCCCCCTGGCCCCGCTGGCCCAGGCGGCCGGGAGGGTGGGCGAATCGACCCTCCTGGCCTCGAACTCGAGGTTTTTGCCCCTGGCGGCCCCCGCCGCGGGGGGCTTTTCCTTCGATTCCCCGGTCCTCGTGGCCCAGAATTCCGGGGGCGTCACCCCGAACCGCATGTACATAGCCTTCGTCATCGACACCACGGTTTCCATGGGCCCGTACATCGAGCAGGCCCTGGACATATCCAGGGAATTTTACGTCCGCATCATCCAGGAGGGCCTGGAGGATTACGTGGCCCTTGCGGTCGTGGCCTTCCGCAGCAGCGTCGAGGCCGCCCCGCGCACGGAGTACACGACCAGGATAATCTCGGACTTCAAGGACGCCGACGAGAGGGATTCCTTCCTCCAGGCCCTGGGCAGGGTCAGGGAGGCCAGGTATTCCACCCACGCCTTCAGCGAGGATTCCTTCGCCGGCCTGGAGACGGCCATCTACGACCTGAGCTGGCCCGTCTCGGATGATGACGGCAAGGTCATAGTCCTCATCACCGACGCGGGGCCGCTGCCGCCGTCCGATCCCTGGAGGGCCACGAACCACACGCCATGGAGCCTGGGGGGCCTGGCCAAGAGCCAGGGCATCAACATAGTCCCCATCCACGTCAAGACCTGGGAGGGCAGGCGGAACCACGGGATGGCCGAGGACGCCTACAGGTCCATGGCCGACGCCGCCGGTGAGTACGACACCTACATCGACATAAACGCCAACGCCGGGAGGTACACCTCCGACACCTTCGGGACGGCCGCGGACACCATATTCCTCAACCTCGAGGAAAACATAAAGGCCATCAGGGATTACCGGCCCTCCGGCGACCAGGGCCAGTCGACCCAGTTTCTCCAGACGCCCACGGCCGACCCCGGCCAGGGCGACTCTCCCGGCGCCTCCCCGGGCCCCTCCCCGGGCGCGTCCCCTGGCGGCTCCGCGGCCGATCTCTTCGCCGATCGCGTGGCCCCGTTTTACCCGCCCGAGGATTTGACCCCCGGCCAGGGCCCCGGGGCTTCCCCGCCCCCGGCCGACCCGGCCTCCGAGGCCGGCGGGCGGGCCGGCAAGGACTTCGCCCCGCCCCCCCAGGCCTTGCAGGACTCATCCTCCAGGGCCCTCATGACCGAGGCGAAAATCTCCAGCCGCCCCAACAACGACGACCCGGCCGTGGCCAAGGCCGCGGAGGTCGGGCAGAGGATAGGCCTCTCCATCAGGCTTAACTACCTGGGCTCGGTCAACAAGGTCAAGGCCCCCACGGTCGTCAAGTCCTGGATAGCCGACAAGGACATAAGCCTTTTGGCCGGCGACGACGGGGCGCAGTCCAAGGAGGTCCCCACCGTGGAGGTGGCCGTCCTCATCACCAAAAACCAGCTGAGCTCCCTTAGCTCCCAGCTCAAGATCATAATGGAGGAGGCCGACAAGGCCCTGGACACCCAGGCGAGGGATTTCTTCCAGAGCATCCTCTCGGCCTCGGCCCAGATAGCCAACGACCCGCAGGCCTTCGCCCTCAAGCCCGAGACCAAGCTGGGCGATCTGGGGGTCATGGGCGAGTTCCTGGACGATCTGCCCTACAAGAGCGTCATCATGGGCAAGACCGAGCAGGACTGGTATAACATGAGCTTCATCGAGCAGGACAACTTCATCAGGGTCCTCAAATCCAAGGTGGACCTCTACGCCCAGTACGACCTGGACGTCAACAACTGGGCCAAGTTCGACGAGGACAATTCCGGCGACTGGCTCTACCGCGTCCCCCTGACGATGCTGCCCTAACCGCCCCCGCCGGGCCCGCCCGGCGGGCCCGGTACCGGAGACATATGGACCCAAGCCCGCAAAAAACCAAAAACGGGGCCAAAGAAGCCTCCCCGCCCGACCCGGACGTCAGCGATGACGTTATCCTCAATTGCGCCGATCTGGTCAAGACCCGCAAGGGCGGGGTGGGCTACCGCCTCCTGGTCGAGTCCATGACCATCGGGAGGGGCGAGCACCTGGCCCTGATCGGCGACTCCGGGAGCGGTAAGAGCACGCTGCTGGACATGATCGCCATGGTCCTCAAGCCCGACTCGGCGGGGGATTTTTCCTTCCGGCCCATCGGGCACGCCAAATGGCACGACCTGTGGAAGATCTGGCGAAAGGGCGCCTACGGGATTTTCGAGGCCCTCAGGCGCTCCGAGCTCGGCTACATCATGCAGACCGGGGGGCTCCTGCCCTTCCTGAACGTGGCCGACAACATCACCCTCCCGGCCGACCTGAAGCCCGGCTTCCCCAAGGCGGAGAAAAGGGAGCGTTTCAAGGCCCTGACCGCGACCCTTGGCATCTCGCACCTCCTGGGGAAGCTCCCCAGCGCCATCTCCGTGGGCGAGAGGCAGCGCTGCGCCATCGCGAGGGCCCTGATCCACGCCCCCAGCCTGGTTTTGGCCGACGAGCCCACGGCCTCCCTGGACCCGCCGACCGCGGACCGCGTCTTCGAGCTCCTCCTGGACCTCTGCCGGGACAGCGCCCTGGTCGTGTCCACCCACGAGCAGAACAGGGTCCTCACCGGCCGCTTCAAGGTCTGGAGGATCGATTGCCGGCCAGGCGGGGAGGGCCAGCCCATCGAGGCCAGGGTGGCCCCGCTCAAGGACCGGGCGCCGGCCGCCGCCTTGCCCGCCGGCCGCGTAAGCCTGGCCAAAAGCCTCTCCGACAGCGTCCACTGACGCGGCCACGGGCTTTTGGCCGCAAACCGCCGCCGGAAGGCGGGCGGGCTCTCGCCGAAAGGAGCGCGATACGTCTACCATATTCCGATTGGCCCTCAAGCGCTACAGGCATGACTGGCTGTACTCGTTTTGCTCGGTGTTCTCGATGATAGCCTTCATGGTGCCCATGCTCACGGTGCTGGGGATTAAGGACGGTATCGTGGGGACCCTGACCCGGCGGCTGCTGGAAAACCCCCGCAACAGGGAAATATCGCCAATAGGCACAAGGGCCTTCAGGCCCGAGTTTTTCGAGGCCCTGATCACCCACCCGGACGCGGAATTCCTGGTCCCCGAGACCCGGGAGATCTCGGCCACCATGAACCTCATAGCCGAGGGCTACCCGTCCTTCGACGGCGACCTTTACTCCTCGGCCCCGGGCGACCCGCTCCTGAGCGAGACCCTGGACCCCCAGGCCCTCTCGCACCAGCTGGCCCTGGGCGAGATATACGTGTCCCAGGGGGTGGCCGAGAAACTGGGCCTCTCGGAGGGCTCCGAGCTGACCGGGCGGGTGGGCCGCAGGCAGGGGGCCAGAAACGAGTACGGGCGGCTGCCCCTTAAGGTCATGGGCGTGATCCCGCGCCACATAACGCCCAAATACAACGTCTTTTGCTCCCTCGACCTTGCCCGCATGACCGAGGACTTCCGCAGCGGCTACGCCGTCCCGGAGCTGGGCTGGAAGGGCAAGGAAAAGGGCAGCGAGATCCCCGTGTACTCGAGGTTCCGGCTGTACTCCAGGGATCTCGACGGGGTGGAGAGGCTAAGGCTGCACCTCCTGGGCCTGGGGGTCGATACCCTGACCCAGGCGGCCCAGATTAAGCTCGTAAAGGACCTCGACCACTCCTTCACCGTGGTTTTCCTGGCCCTTTTCGTGGTCGTCGGCGGGGGCGCCTTCGCCTCGGCGGCCAGCGGCTCCATCGACCAGGTGGTCAAGATGCGCCGCTCCCTGGCCGTCCTGGCCCTCCTGGGCATAAGCAAGCTAAGGCTTTTGGTCTTCACCATGTCCCAGGCCGCCCTGACCGGCTTCCTGGCCGCCCTGGGGGCCGAGGCCCTGTTCCTCGCCCTGGCCAAAACCCTCAACTCCTATTTCGGCGGGAGCATGGGCGCGGTCGAGGAGGTCTGCAGCCTCTCGGCCTTCAAGCTCGTGGCCGCCGCCGCCATCATAGTCGTTTTCATGACCGCCGCCTCGGGCTGCGCCTACACCAGCCTCGCGGACATCGAGCCCTCCGAGGGCATGCGGGACGTCTAGCCGCCCCGCGCCCCAAACACTCCTTTATGGGAACGCGTAAATTGTCTGGCCCTTTCCTAAAAACGTTAACCGCGTTGGCCCTGGCCCTTCTGGCCCTGGGCCCGGCCCAGGCCCTCGCCCAGGACCAGGCGGCCAACCAGGCCTACTTC
Organism: Deltaproteobacteria bacterium; assembly: GCA_031278635.1. Lineage (GTDB taxonomy): Bacteria > Desulfobacterota > Desulfarculia > Adiutricales > Adiutricaceae > JAIRNQ01. The sequence continues at coordinate 5,773 of JAITKA010000033.1, forward strand.
AACCCCGAGCCGGCCGAGACGGATCTGATCATGCCCATGCCCTGCGGGCTCTCGATGGTCTTCAAGGCCGTGACCATCCCGGCGGCGGGCTACCTGGGCGACGTGGAGCTCAGGCAGGGGGTCCTTGGCGAGAACGGCAAGGGTTTCGTCGATCGCCCCTTCCAGGCCCCGCTGGCCGCGCCCCTTAAGCTCGGCAACTTCAGGGGGGCCATGCGCGACAAGATCGCGGCCGTCATGGGCGACAAAACCGATTACCAGATCTTCCTCATCGGCAAGTACGAGGTCTCGGTCGGCCAGTGGCAGGCGGTCATGGAGGGCTGCGGGGCCCTGGGCCCCGGTTCCGAGCTCCCCAAGGGCTCGGTCTCCAAGATGGACGCCCATGGCTTCACCCTTGGCTACATGGACTGGCTCATAAAAAACCAGCCCGAGGCCTTGCCCTACTCCCCCGACGACGCCAAGTACGTGGGGGCCATCAGGCTCCCCACCGAGGCCGAGTGGGAGTACGCCGCCCGGGGCGGCCAGGCGGTGACGGCCGAGGAGATGGAGAAGGAGAAGCTCTTCCCCAACCCCGACGGGCTCCAGCTTTCCGAGTTCGCCTATTTCTCCACCGAGGAGGGGCCCAGGGAGGGACCCAAGCCCATCGGCGGCCTCGCCCCCAACCCCCTGGGGCTCCACGACACGGCCGGGAACCTCGGCGAGATCAGCCTCGACTCCTACAGGATCTCCATCGGGACCCGCCTCCACGGCTCCGAGGGCGGGAGCCTGGTCAAGGGCGGCAGCTACCTCGATTCCGGGGCGGGCATCCTGCCCGGCTCCAGGGTCGAGATCCCCAGCTACTCGGCGGAGGGGGAGGTCAAGCCGCCCTACGTGGGCCTGAGGCTGGCCGTCTCGGGCCCCAACGCCGCCGATAGGCAGCGCGTCCAGTACCTCCAGGCGGAATACGCGAAAATAAAGCAGATAGACGAGCTGACCCAGTCGCAGATCCAGAAGGCGACCGCCGGGGCCGCCGCGGCCGGCGCGCCCGACGTACCCCTGACGCTCGATCCCGGCGCCCTGGCCGGCCTGGCCCCGGTCGACAGGATAAACGCCCTCCTGCCTTTCATGGAAAGCGCCGGCCAAAGGGCGGCATTGTCCGCCCTGTTGAAGGATTTTACGGAATATAACGAGATCAAGGCCGCCGAGAGCGCCGAGCAGGCCCAGTCCCTCTTCAACTCGGTCCTGTTCGCCGCCTACGGCCTAAGGGACACGAGCCTCAGGCAAAACAAGATCCTGAGCCAGATCGAGCACGAGCGGGCCATAATCGTCGACCTGAACGTGGACATCGAGGAGCGGAAAAAGGCCACCGTGGAGGAGAACAAGGCCCAGATAGAGCAGATCCAGGCGACCATAACGGCCCTTGAGGCCACGATCGCCGACTTTAACGTGGCCCTGGAAAACCAGTTCGCCTATTATAAGTCCTCTTTGCAGTTTTTGTCCCGGTTTGACCCCACCATCCTGGCCGGCGTGGTCAACCTGTCGAGGGACGCTTACCGGGGAACGGACAGTTACAGCCAAACCATGAACAACGCCCTGGACATGACCGTAAGGGACATAAAGCTCTTCCTGTCCGAGCAGGACGGCCTGGTCACCCTGGCCACCGTGGTCCTGCCGACCACCACCCAATGACTTTCGGGCGCCCGGCCCGGCTTTTCCCGCGTGACGCTGGCCAAGCCGGGCCCACCCGATGGGATCGCGACCCCGCCGCCCGCCGGGCCCCTTATACCGGCGACCAATGGCGGCTTTCGCGAAGCGGGCCCCATCCCGGCAACCCACCCTTCAGCCAGTGGGTTGCCGGGGCCCAATACCGTATCCAAATTCTCAAAAAGCGGGCATGGATGGCCATGTTTAAACGAACCCAAAAAACCAAGGACGGGCCCGCGGCCCGGCCGGCCATGGCCCTGGTGGCCCTTTTCGCGCTTCTGGCCATTTGCCTGGCCCCAAGCCCGGCCCAGGCCGCCATAACCCTCAAGGGCCAGTTCAAGACCGAGGACGCCTACAACCCCAAGCCCGACGGGGGCGATCTGTCCCTGCCCATGCCCTGCGACCTGGCCATGGTCTTCCGGGTGGTCTCCATCCCGGTCACGGGCAAGA
>JAITKA010000160.1 GCA_031278635.1 Deltaproteobacteria bacterium
ATCCACGGGCTTTCGGTGGACCCGCCCTCCATGCGGGGGGACACGGGCTTCGGCGAGCTTGGGGTAAGTCTCAGGCCGGGCGGTGGGCCGGTCACGCTGGACCTTGGGGTCCAGGGCTACTTCGGCAAGAGGGAGGGGGTGAGCGGCAGCCTCGTGGTCAGGCTGGAGTTCTGAGCTAGGGGGCCGGGGGGCCGCTGGCCACGTTTTGGGCCCCTAGGGTTCCGTGGTTTCGGGTTTCGTTTCGGGCGCCAAAACCTTGGCCGGTCACGGCCGGCGGGGTTTTGGCGCTTTCGTTTTTTTTGGGGGGGCCTTCGATCCGGCGGCTTGGGGGGGAGGAAGGTTTCCAACAAAAATGTAAGAAAGCGGTCTAAATGTGATGAAAAAACCGCCCTTTTGGTCTAAAAGTTAGGTGGCTTGGGAAGGGGGGAAATTTGTCGGGCTAATAAAATCAAGGCATTAGAGAATGTTTGGGGCCTTGGGGCGAGTTGGCCCGTAACATGCAATGCATATTTCCGAGTATGGTTCTCGCCCACCTTTTTCTAGCCCCCCATGCGAGGAAGGTTTTCTCCTTTCCTTCTTCCGGGGCGGCCTTCAAAAAACTGACCTGCCATGCCTCTCCCCAAAAACGCGGTTGGCCGATCCGGAATCGCCTCCGGATCGGCCGACCCGCCCTCCCAAGGGGATGGGTCTTTTAACCGAATTTCGTTGACCGAATCATGGTCCGTATATAAAAACGGCCAAGTGCCGTAATCCGTCCGACAAACGCCATAGGAGGCAACAATGCGTTTGGCAAAAATTTTCGCGTGTTTAGTGGTCGTCTGCGTCCTGGGAATGGCCCGTTTTGGCCTGGCCGCCGACACCATTAAAGTGGGCATCCTTCATTCCCTGTCAGGGACCATGGCCATCAGTGAGACCACCCTTAAGGATGTCATGCTTATGCTCATCGAGGAGCAAAACAAGAAGGGTGGTTTGTTAGGCAAGCAACTGGAAGCGGTGGTGGTTGACCCGGCTTCCGATTGGCCCATTTTTGCCGAGAAAGCCATGCAGCTTTTGACCCAGGACAAAGTGGACGTCGTTTTCGGCTGCTGGACCTCCGTTTCCAGGAAATCGGTCCTGCCGATCTTCGAGGAGAACAACGGGCTGTTGTTCTACCCGGTTCAGTACGAGGGCCAGGAGTCCAGCAAAAACGTTATCTACACCGGGGCCGCGCCCAACCAGCAGTCGATCCCGGCCATCGATTACCTCATCAACGACCTCGGGGTCAAGCGCTTCTACCTGGCCGGCACCGATTACGTCTTCCCCAGGACCTCCAACAAGATCGACGAGGCCTACCTTGAGTCCAAGGGCGTGGCCAAGGAAGACATCATAGTCAACTACACCCCCTTCAGCCACAGCGACTGGCAGTCCATAGTCGCCGAGATTAAGCGTTTCGGGAGCGAGGGCAAGAAAACCGCCGTCATCTCGACCATCAACGGCGACGCCAACGTCCCCTTCTACAAGGAACTGGCCAACCAGGACGTCACGGCCGAAAACATCCCCGTCATCGCCTTTTCCGTGGGCGAGGAGGAGTTGAGCGGCATCGACACCGGGCCTTTGGTCGGCCACCTGGCCGCCTGGAACTACTTCCAGAGCGTCGAGAACCCCGCCAATGAGGAGTTCATCAAAAATTGGCACACTTTCATCAAGGACGGGAAAAGGGTCACCAACGACCCCATGGAAGCCCACTACATTGGCTTCAATCTCTGGGTTAAGGCCGTCGAGAAGGCCGGGACCACCGACGTCGACGCGGTGCTGAAGGCCATCGTGGGCCTGGAGACCCCCAACCTCACCGGGGGGACGGCCAAGCTCCTCCCCAACCATCATTTGACCAAGCCTGTCCTTATCGGCGAGATCCAGTCCGATGGGCAGTTCCAGGTGGTCTGGGAGACCGAGAAGGAGGTCGAGGGTGACGCCTGGTCGGATTACCTGCCCGAATCGGCCGATCTGATCGCCGACTGGACCGACCCGGTCAACTGCGGCAACTATAACGACAAGACCAAAACCTGCGGCGGGGCCGAGGCGCCGGCCGCCCCGGCCGAGTAGGCCTTTAATCGGCCCGGCCCGGGCGGCCGGGCCTGGCGGACAAAAATACCCGGTCGGTAACCAATGATTGGTTATTGACCGGGATAAGATAAACAAACGGTAAATTTTCTGTACTGATGGAAAATTTTTCGTGATCTTTAGCTTAAAAAGTTTCAGTAGGTGGAAAGAAAAAAACCAGAGCCGCTCACTCTGGTTAGGTGTCTCTGTTCTAACGCGGGTTCCGGGGGCCGGAACGCTCTGGCCCCCGGACGTTAAGGGGTTTACTTGATAGCGAAATGGAGGCTGGTGCCGTAATCGGTGTTGTCGCAGGTCCCGGGTCCCTCGTAGGCGGTTTTGTTGCGGGCGGTCACGATCCATTCGCCGGCGGCCAGGGGGACGAAGGTGACCTTGCCGTCCTGGTCGGTGGTGTCCATGTAAGCCTGGGCGGTGTCGGAGACCAGGGAGGCGAAGCCGTCATAGCGGCCTTTGACCTCGGCGCCGGGCAGGGGCTTACCCTGGTAGAGCACCTGCAGGACCAGCTTCTGGCCGGGCTTCACGGTCCCGGGATGGGCCAGGGGGACGATCTCGATGGGGAGCCCCTGGGCCTTGGTGGCCACGGTCGCGGTGGTGTCGCCATCGACCGGGATGATGCCCTTCGCGCCCTCGATGTACAGGCCGCACTCGGTGGCGCCGGGGGTTTCGTCCTTGCGCTTCATGTTCCACTCGCCGCCGGTGGTCCGGGACCAGTAGATGGGCTTCACGTCGGCGATGACCAGGTAGGTGGCCTTGGCCAGGTTATCCTTCGAGGCGTAGGAATAATTGGGGCTGCCCTGGGTCAGGTCGATCTTGCCGTCCGGGCCCACGGCGTAGACCTGGAAGAAGGGAACCTCCTCGGCCGGGATGTCCTCAAGTTTCGGGTAATGGTGGCCGTATCCTATGGTGGCCTTCAGGGGCTGGCCAACGGTCGGGTTATCGGCGGCTCCCCACATGTCGTGGGCCAGGGCGGCCGGGGCCAGGGCGAAGGCGGCCAAGGCCGTCAGGGTTAAAATCATGGATGCGATTTTCAACGTTCTCATCTTATCCTCCGAATAATATTGGCCCTCGAGGGGCATAAAGGCAGGCCGGTGCCCGCCAAAGATAGGTTTTTAGGCCGTTTGTTTGACTTTTGGTTTTCTTCTCAAAAAAATGGCAATAAAAAAGACGTTTACGATAAGGCTAAGCCCCAGGCCGATTTTCTCCCACGTGGGGGACTTCGAGCCACCGGAGGCCAGCGGGGGCGCCGGGGCCGGCGCCGGGCCGGCCTGGCCGCCAGGGGCGGGGGCCTCGGGGAAGGCTACCTCGAGCTCGCCGGAGACCATGTGTCCCTGGCCGTCATTGGAGCTGAACTTCCAGAGGCCGGGGGCGTCGGGCATGAAAGCGAAGCCGCCGTTTTTGTCGGTCACCGAGCTCTGGTAAGGCACCTCGGCGTCCTGGGGGGAAAAGAGCTGGACCTTGCTGTATTTCATGGGCGATTGGTCCGTGTACATGAAACTCAGGCTGATGGTTTTGTCGGAAGGGTCCTCGCGCCAAACCACCCCGTGGGCAAAGGCCGACCGGGCCACGGTCAGCGACAAAAAGGTCGCCAGGATCAGGTAAAGGGCTAAACGTTTAGGCATTCTTGGCATGGGTTAACCTCGCTTCATGGGTGAAAAGGCCATTGGTTCGTTTAATTGATAAGTTTAGTAACCACTAATGTATATTATTAGGCAATATCTCGCCAAGTTCATGTTATGAGTCAAAAAAAGCCAGCCTTTCTTTCGCTTGGAAAGGAAGACTGACCTTCATGGCCCGGCTAAGTTAGGCAATGTCCCACCAGGTTCAGGTGACAAGACAAAAAAAGCCAGCCTCTCTTTCGCCCGAAAGAAAGACTGGCCTTCGTGGCCCGGCTAAATATGAAGGAAACGGGTCTGGCGGCGCCCAAAAAAGGGGGCCAAAGCTGGCCGGTAGACCGCCGGCTTAAATCTTTTGGCCTTCATGGCCAAGGTTAAGTTTCCTAAATATCCGCTTTTTTGTCAATGCTTTTTTTATGGCAGAAAAGGTCTTGGGATTATGCATAATTAGCCGTGAAAGTATGGCTTTTTTAAGTCTTTAAGTGACTGTCTTTTCAGTCTTGCATAAGGGTAGTGGTATAACTTGTCGAAATTAGCTAAAAACTTCCGCGAAATGGGCCGACTGGGCCGGTCAATCGCCCTGGTTTGCCTGCTCGCTTTCTGCCTAGGCCAGGCCCCCCCGGCCGGGGCCATGGATGGCCCGGCCGTGGTCACGGTGGCCCAGGCGGGGGTTGGCGGGCCGGAAGGGGAAGCCCTGGCCGGGGAGGGGCCCGGGGCGGCGGCCGGGGGTGAGGCCGCCCCCGGGGGAAGCCCCTGGCTGACCCAGGGGGTGATCGAGAGTTTGGCCAGTTCCAAGGTGAACGATCGGGACGTGGCCATAGGGGCCCTCTCGGGCGACCCCTCGGACGGGGCGACCGAGGTCTTACGGGCCCTTTTGGAGGGGCGGCTGATGGTCGAGCGGTCGACCATGGGGTTGTTCGTCGCGCGGCCCGACGGGACCTACGGGGATCTGGCCACGGGCGAGACGATTGGCGACGCGGGGGGCAGAAACCTCAGGAAAGCCGGGATCAATAACCGGCAGCGGGAGGGCCTGGTCTCGGTGATAAATAACCGGACGCTCCTTAGCCCGAATCTGGCCGTGAGGCGCAGGGCCGCGGCGGCTTTGGTCCCCTCCAAAAACGTGGACCCGGTTTTGATAGCCGATCTGCTGACCAGGGAAACCGACCCGCTGGTCGCGAAAAGCTACGGGAAGATCCTGGCCCTGCACACCCTCCAGGACAAAGGCGCGAGGCCGGGGGAGGTAATCGAGGCCCTGGGCTTCCTGGGCGCGAACCTCACCCCCGAGGCCCGGGAGTACATGCGGAACCTCGCCGAGGGGGACGATCCCGGGGTGGCCAGGGCGGCCCAGGCGGCCATGGCCAGCCAGGACAGCCAGTTGGAGCACATCGCCTTTTTCGAGACGATATTTTTCGGCCTGAGCCTCGGCTCGGTGCTGGTTCTGATAGGCATCGGCCTTGCCATCACCTTCGGGGTCATGGGCGTCATCAACATGGCCCACGGGGAGATGGTCATGCTGGGGGCCTACACGGTTTGGGGCCTCCAGAGCCTTTTGCCCGGCCAGGCGGGCCTGGCCCTGATACTGGCCATACCGGTGTCCTTCGTGGTCACGGGCCTGGTCGGGGCCATCCTGGAGCTCTCGATCATCCGCTACCTCTACGACCGCCCGCTGGAGACCTTGCTGGCCACCTACGGGGTCAGCCTGGTGCTGCAGCAGGCCGTCAAGATCTTTATCTCCTCGAATAACCGGAGCGTGGAGACGCCGGGCTTCATGAGCGGCCTTTTGTACCTGTCCGATCACCTGACGGTCACCTACAGCCGCCTGTACATAATCGGTTTCTGCCTCGTGGTTTTCCTGATGATCAACCTGGTGATGCACCGGACCAGGCTGGGCCTGGAGGTCCGGGCCGTGACCCAGAACAGGGCCATGGCCCAGGCCATGGGCGTCAACTCGAGGCGGGTCGATACCTTCACCTTCGTTTTGGGCTCGGGCGTGGCCGGCATGGCCGGCGTGGCCCTGAGCCAGTTGACCAACGTCGGCCCCAACCTGGGGCAGAGCTACATCGTCGATTCCTTCATGGTCGTGGTTTTCGGCGGGGTCGGGAACCTCTGGGGGACTTTCCTCGGCGGCCTTATCATCGGCATGGCCAACAAATTCATCGAGCCCATAAACGGGGCCATCATGGCCAAGATTCTCATAATGGTTGGGATTATTTTGTTCATCCAGCGACATCCCAGCGGTCTGTTCCCACAAAAGGGACGGGCCGCGGCCTTGTAAGGCCCATAGGGGAGGGCCGAGATGAGGATCTTCGATTTATCGACCAAAATATTCTGCGCCATCCTGGTCTGCGCGGTGGGCTTTCTCTCGGTGGGTGTACTCGCCCCCGAGGGCTCGCTCTTCCACGTCCAGCCCTACACCGCCCTCATAATCGGGAAATACCTCTGCTACGCCACCCTGGCCCTGTCGATCGACCTGGCCTGGGGCTACCTGGGCATCCTCAGCCTGGGGCACGGGGCCTTCTTCGCCCTGGGCGGCTACGCCTTCGGCATGTACCTGATGCGCCAGATCGGGGCCAAGGGCGTCTACGCCGCCTCGAACCTCCCGGATTTCATGATCTTCATCGGCTGGGACAGGCTGCCCTGGTACTGGCTTGGTAGCCACAGCTTCCTCTTCTCCTGCCTTCTGGTGGTCCTCGCGCCGGGCCTTCTGGGCTTCGCCTTCGGCTGGACGGCCTTTAGGTCCAGGGTCTCGGGCGTCTACTTCTCCATCATCAGCCAGGCCATGACCTACGCCCTCATGCTGGCCTTTTACCTAAACAACCTGGGTTTCGGCGGCAACAACGGCTTCACCGATTTCAAGACCATCCTGGGCTTCGATCTCCACTCCAACGGCATGGTCGGATCGCTCTTGGCCATCTCCGGCCTGGTCCTCCTCCTTTCGTACCTTCTTTGCCGCTACCTGGCCGTCTCCAGGCTGGGCCTGGTCCTGGTGGCCATACGGGACAACGAGCCCAGGGTCCGGTTCGCCGGCTACCGGGTGGAGACGGTCAAGCTGTTCATTTTCACCCTCTCGGCCATGATGGCCGGGCTGGCCGGGGCCCTTTACGTGCCCCAGGTGGGCATCATCAACCCCAGCATCTTCGCCCCGGTCTTTTCCGTGGAGATGGTCGTCTGCGTGGCCCTGGGCGGCCGGGGCACCCTCTACGGGGCTGTTTTCGGGGCCATCATGGTCAACGCCTGCAAATCCACCCTGACCAGCGCCTACCCCATGGCCTGGCCCTTCGTCCTGGGCGGCCTCTTCGTGGCCGTGGCCGTGTTCTTGCCCCAGGGCCTGGCCGGCCTGTTCTTCCCCCAGGGGGAAAGTAAGCTCAAGAACGCCCTCGGCCGCCTTTTCGGCACCCGCAAGCCGGCCGGGGACCCGCCCGCCGATACCGAGGCCGAGGGCGACGACGGGAGCGAGGCCGGGCCGGAACCGGCCGAGGGTTACGGCTACGGACGCGCCGGCAGGGGAATCGTCAACGAGTAGGCCCTTTGGCGGGGCCACGGAAAGGAAAAGAGGTTTTGGGTAACGCAAGCCAAGACATAGCCAAGCCGGTCAATCCCGGGATACCGAAAAACTTTCGGGAGACCATCGTAAGGGGCGGGGGCGAGGGCCAGGCCCCGGACCTCAACTGGGAGACCAAAAGGGAGAGGCGGCAAAAGTACATCCTTTTCCTTGAGGACATCTCGGTCAGCTTCGATGGCTTCAAGGCCCTCGATAACCTGACCCTCTACCTGAACGAGGGCGAGCTCAGGTGCGTCATCGGGCCCAACGGGGCGGGCAAGACCACCATGATGGACGTCATAACGGGCCACACCAGGCCCGATACCGGGGAGGCCTTTTTCGGGGAGAATCTAAACCTCCTCGACAAGGACGAGGTCTTCATCGCCCAGAGCGGCATCTGCCGGAAGTTCCAAAAGCCCTCGGTTTTCGAGTCCATCACCACCGCCCAGAACCTGGAGCTGGCCATGAAGGCCAACAAAACCGTCTTCGGGACCCTGATGGCCAAGCTCTCCGGGGAGGACCGGGAACGCCTCGATCACATCCTCGGCCTCGTCCGCCTGACCGCCCAGGCCGACAAGCCGGCCGGGACCCTCTCCCACGGCCAGAAGCAGTGGCTGGAGATAGGCATGCTCCTGGCCCAAAGGCCCAAGATACTCCTCCTGGACGAGCCCGTGGCCGGCATGACCCCCCAGGAGATAGACAGGACCACCGAGCTCCTGATCGGCCTCGAGGGCGAGCACTCGATCATCCTGGTCGAGCACGACATGGAATTCGTGCGCTCGGTCGCGAGGATCGTGACCGTCCTCCACCAGGGGACCGTCCTGGCCGAGGGCGACATAAATTACGTCAGTTCCCATCCCGAGGTCATCGAGGCCTATCTGGGCGGCGCCCAGTGAGTCCGGGCCACCGCCCTTGGAGCGTTTCATGATCTCGATCAGCGGTCTCAGCCAATATTACGGCCAGAGCAACATACTCAGGAAGGTCGATCTTAGGGTACCCAGGGGCCTATGCACGTGCCTTATGGGCCGAAACGGGGTCGGTAAGACCACCCTCCTGAAATGCCTCATGGGACTGTTGCCCATAAAAAAGGGCAAGATCTTCTTCAACGACAGCGATATCACCGCCCAGAGCACCCACTGGCGGGCCAGGCACGGCCTGGGCTACGTGCCCCAGGGCCGGCAGATCTTCCCGCTCCTGACCGTCGAGGAAAACCTGACCCTGCCCCTCGCGGCCCGGCGCGACAAGGTCCGGGGCATCCCCGCCGGCGTCTACGACCTCTTCCCGGTCCTCAAGGAGATGCGCTCCAGGAGGGGAGGGGACCTCTCCGGCGGCCAACAGCAGCAGCTGGCCATAGCCCGGGCCATGGTCCTCGAGCCGGAGGTGCTGATCCTGGACGAGCCGACCGAGGGCATCCAGCCCAACATAGTCGGCGAGATCATCGAGTTCGTCCACAAGCTCACGGACGAAATGGGCCTGACCGTCCTCCAGGTCGAGCAGAAGGTGCCCATCGCCCGCAAGGTCGGCCACAACTACGCCATCATGGAACGCGGCCAGGTCGTGGCCAGGGGCTCGATGGAGGGCCTCGACGCCGAGACGATCAAAAACTTCCTGACCGTTTAGGGCACCCGGTGATCCCCATGCCAGGCCTCCCCGACTTTCGCCCACCCCACCGAGCCGACTGGCCCATGGAAGGCCCCGTCGGCCTGGGGGATGGCCCCGGGACAGGTTGGAAGGCCAGCCTTTCCGTGACCCTGGGCCCGGCCGGGGGCAGGACGGTCGTCAAAAGGCTGCGCTTCGAGGGGCCGCTCAGGATCCAAAGGCTTTTCCATCCCGAGACGGGGCTCCCGGATATCTGCCACCTCTACCTCCTCCACCCGCCAGGGGGCCTCGTCACCGGCGATCTCCTGGAGCAGGAACTGACCCTGGCCGAGGGGGCCAGGGCCCTGGTCACCTCGCCCGCGGCCACCAAGGTTTACCGCGCCAAGGCCGGGCCGGGCCCGAACCAGCGGGTCGTAAGCCGCGTCACCCTGGGGGACGGGGCGACCCTGGAGTGGCTGCCCCAGGGGACCATAGTTTTCGGGGGGGCCAGGGCCGATCTTTCCACCCTCTTCGAGGTGGGGCCCGGGGCCAGGGCCCTGGGCTGCGATTTCGTAGCCCTTGGCCGCCCGGCCGCGGGCGAGGGCTTTGGGTCCGGCAGCCTGAGGCAGCTGACCCGGGTTTTTCGCGAGGGCAGGCCCCTCTTCCACGAGCTGGTCAGCCTCCCGGGCGGGAGCCCGCTCCTGGCAAGCCCCTTCGGCCTCATGGGCCGCCCGGTCATGGCCCTCTTCTGGGCCCTTGGCCGCCCCGGCGAGCCCTCCGACGAGGCGGCCCTGAAAGGGGCCATGGCCGAGATGGCCGCCTGGCCCGATTTCGGGCCCGGCCCTAACGCCCCCGGGCCCCCGGTCTTCTCGGCGACCCTCCGGCGGGGCATGCTCCTGGCCAGGGCCCTCGCCCAAACGCTGGGCGAGGCCGAGGACTTCCGGGCCCGGGTCTGGTCGGCCGTAAGGCCGCGGCTCATGGGCCGGGAACCCCTGGCCCCCCATATCTGGAACACCTGAGCCCATCGCCCCCGATGGGCCCGAAAACCCGCCCGGCTGGGGCGAGGACGCGAACGATGGATTTGACCCCAAGGGAAATAGACAAACTGCTTCTCTTCACGGCCGGGCTGGTCGCCGAGAGGCGCAAGAACAGGGGCCTTAAGCTCAACTACCCCGAGGCCGTGGCCTACCTGAGCCTGTACATCCTGGAGGGGGCGAGGGACGGCCTGAGCGTCTCCCAGCTCATGAGCTCGGGCCGCGAGCAGCTGGGCCGTGACCAGGTCATGGAGGGCGTGCCCGAGATGATCCACGAGGTCCAGGTGGAGGCCACCTTCCCCGACGGTACCAAGCTTGTGACCGTCCATGACCCAATCAGTTAAGCCCCTTCGGCTTAACGGGCAAGCGAGGCGCGAAAATGATACCCGGAGAATATGACATTCCCGACGGGGAGATTGCCCTGAACGAGGGCCGGCCCACCGTCTCGGTGAGCGTCTCCAACTCGGGCGACAGGCCCATCCAGGTCGGCTCCCACTACCATTTCTTCGAGACCAACCCGGCCCTGATCTTTGACCGCAAGAAGGCCCTGGGCTACCGCCTGGACATCATCGCCGGGACCAGCGTCCGTTTCGAGCCGGGCCAGACCAAAACGGTCACCCTGACCGCCCTGGGCGGCCTGCGACGCGTTCTGGGCTTCAGGGGCGAGACCATGGGTTCCCTTAAGGGACCAACCAATTGAATTTTTACCTAATTGAGCCAACTGGCTGCCAGGTACGGGATGATTAAGGTAAGCAAAAAACATTACGCCGAGATATTCGGCCCCACCGTCGGGGACAGGGTCAGGCTGGCCGACACCGACCTATGGATCATGGTGGAAAAGGACCTGACCGTTTACGGCGACGAGGTCAGCTTCGGCGGCGGCAAGGTCATCCGGGACGGCATGGGCCAGGGCCAGGAGCCCCGCTCCAACCCCGCCGTGGCCGACACCGTCATCACCAACGCCGTGGTCATGGACGTGGGGGGCATTATCAAGGCCGACGTGGGCCTCAGGGACGGCCGGATACTGGGCGTCGGGAAGGCCGGGAACCCCGACATACAAGACGGGGTCGATATCCTCATCGGGCCGGCCACGGAAATAATCGCCGGGGAGGGCCTCCTCCTGACCGCGGGCGGCATAGACACCCACATCCATTTCATCGCCCCCCAGCAGGTCTGGGAGGCCCTGACCAGCGGGGTCACCACCATGGTGGGCGGGGGGACCGGCCCGGCCACGGGGACCAACGCCACGACCTGCTCCCCCGGGGCCTGGCACCTTGAATCGATGCTCCTCGCGACCGACCGCATGCCCATGAATTTCGGCTTCCTGGGCAAGGGGAACGTAAGCCTGCCCGGGGGCCTGGCCGAGCAGCTCATGGCCGGGGCCGTGGGCCTCAAGCTCCACGAGGACTGGGGCTCGACCCCGGCGGCCATAGACAATTGCCTGACCGTCTCGGCCGATTTCGGATCCCAGGTGGCCATCCACACCGACACCCTCAACGAGGCCGGTTTCGTCGAGGAGACCATCAAGGCCATAGCCGGGCGGACCATCCACACCTACCACACCGAGGGGGCCGGGGGCGGGCACGCCCCGGATATCATCAAATGCTGCGGCCTCCCCAACGCCCTGCCCTCGTCGACCAACCCAACCAGGCCCTACACGGTCAACACCGTCGACGAGCACCTGGACATGCTCATGGTCTGCCACCACCTCAACCCCTCCATCCCCGAGGACGTGGCCTTCGCCGACTCCCGGATCAGGCGGGAGACCATAGCCGCCGAGGACATCCTCCACGATCTGGGGGCCCTGTCGATGATCTCCTCCGATTCCCAGGCCATGGGCCGGGTGGGTGAGGTCATAATCCGCGCCTGGCAGACGGCCCACAAGATGCGCCGCCAGCGGGGCAGCCTCGCTGGCGACGGCCCCGCCGACAATAACCGCGTCAAGCGCTACCTGGCCAAGTACACCATAAACCCGGCCATAACCCATGGCCTCGCAACCGAGGTGGGCTCCGTCGAGGCCGGGAAGCTGGCCGATCTCGTCCTCTGGAAACCGGCCTTCTTTGGGGTGAAGCCTCATTTGGTCATTAAATCCGGGGCCATCGCCGCCGCCCCCATGGGCGACATAAACGCCTCCATACCCACGCCCCAGCCCTCCCGCTACAGGCCCATGTTCGGGGCCCTGGGGGCTGCCGCGCCCAACCTGGGCCATTCCTTCGTGACCGGGAGGGCCCTTGACGCCGGGCTCCAGGAGCGCCTGAAGGCCAAGGGCCTCGCCCGCCGCCTCCTCCCGGCATCCAAAGTCACGCACCTCGGCAAAAAGGACATGCTGTTTAACGACGCCACCCCGGACATCGAGGTCGACGCCCAGACCTACGAGGTCAGGGCCGACGGGGAACTGCTGACCTGCCAGCCGGCCACGGAACTCCCCATGGCCCAGAGGTATTTCCTGTTTTGACCGCCGACCACCGCATCCTCGCCTGGCCCACGCCAGGCGATAAAAAGCCCATGTCCAAGGCCCTGGCCCTCCTGTACCTGGCCAGCCCGGCCCTGCCCATCGGGGCCTTCTCCTGGTCCAGGGGCCTTGAGTCCGCGGCCCTAAGCGGCGCCGTCCCCGACCCCGGGGCGCTCAAGGATTATCTTTCGGTCTCCCTTACGCACTCCCTGGGCCGCTTCGATCTCCCGCTCCTTTACATGGCCCTCGGGGCGGCCCAGGGCCCGGACCTCGCGGCCCTGCGGGATCTGAACGATCTCGCCCTGGCCGGTAGGGAGTCCCGTGAGCTTTGCCTTGAGGAGGAGGAAGCCGGCAAGGCCGTGAAAAGGCTCGCCGTCTCCCTGGGCCTCTGGCCGGGGACGGGGTTTTCCCCTGGCTTCCTCGTGGCCCTCCCCATCCTCGCCGCCTCCCTGGGCCTCACGGCCGCCGACGGGGCCCGGTTCCTGGAAAGCCAGGCCTTCGCCTGGCTCCAAAACCAAACCTCCGCCGCCGCCCGGATCATGAGGCTGGGCCAGAGCGGGATCCATCGCCTGATCCTGGCCCTGGCCCCGACGGTGACCGAGGTCTCGCTGGCGGCCCTGGCCCTGGGGCCGGACGACCTGGGGCCCGGCCTCCCGGCCATGGCCATCCTCTCGGCCCGGCACGAGCTTGAGCCAAGCCGGCTCTTTCGGAGTTGAACATGCCCCCGACGCACCTATTCCAAATAAGCCACGGCCACGATTTCCTGCGGGTGGGTGTCGGTGGCCCCGTGGGCTCGGGCAAGACGGCCCTCATATACCGGCTGTGCCTGGCCATGCGCGACCATTTCGACCTGGCCGTGATCACCAACGACATTTACACAAGTGAGGACGCCGAGTTCCTGCTGAGCCATGCCGCCCTCCCGGAAGACCGCATCATGGGGGTCGAGACGGGCGGCTGCCCCCACTCGGCCATCCGGGAGGACGCCTCGATGAACCTGGGGGCGGTCGAGGAGATGGCCGCGAGGCACCCGGCCCTGGAGCTCCTCTTCATCGAGAGCGGCGGGGACAACCTCTCGGCCACCTTCAGCCCGGATCTGGCCGACCTGAGCCTTTACGTGATCGACGTGAGCGGCGGCGACAAGATCCCCCGCAAGGGCGGCCCGGCCATCACCCGCTCAGATCTCCTGATAATCAACAAAATCGATCTCGCCCCCATGGTCGGGGCCTCGCTGGAAGTGATGCGGGCCGATTCCGAGCGCATGCGGGGGCGTCTCCCTTTCGTTTTCACCGATCTTAAAAGGGGCCACGGCGTAATGGATGTGGCCAATTATTTGGTGGCCAGGGGTTTCCTAAGCGCCAGGGGACCATTTGGCAAACCGGCCCGCGCGGCCGGCTGACACGTCGCGCGGGGGCCGGAAGTCCCCGGCGTTTTAGTTCTTTTCTCTGGGCCCATCCCTGGGCCCGTTCAAGGGGAGGTTATTCGACCATGAACAGCGGTGACACTGCTTTCGTACTGGTTTCGGCGGCCCTGGTTTTTATCATGACCCCGGGACTGGGTTTTTTCTACGGCGGCCTGGGCCGCAGGAAAAATGTCATCAACAACATCATGGGCTCGGCTTTTATCATGGGCCTGTGCATCGTCATGTGGGTGATATTCGGCTACTCGCTGGCCTTTACCGGTAACACCTTCGGGATTATCGGATCCTTCAAGGACGCGTTTTTGGTAAACGTGGGCTTCTCGGATCCCTCGCCTTACGCCTCGACCATACCGTCGCTGGCCTTCGTCGCCTTCCAGATGATGTTCGCCCTGATCACCCCGGCGATCATCACCGGGGCCGTGGCCGGGCGCATGAGGTTTAAGGCCCTGTTCCTTTTTATCGCCTTCTGGTCCATCATCGTCTATTACCCGCTGGCCCACATGGTCTGGGGCGACGGCGGCATCCTTGGCGGGGCGGGCCTCGGCTCGGTTGACTTCGCCGGCGGGAACGTCGTCCACATCAGCTCCGGCGTGAGCGGCCTGGTCCTGTGCATGGTCCTTGGCAGGCGCCAGGGCTACGAGCACACCTCGTACCGCATCCACAACGTGCCCTTCGTCTTCCTGGGCATGGCCCTTCTCTGGTTCGGCTGGTTCGGCTTCAACGCCGGCAGCGCCCTCGCCGCCAACGAGCTGGCCGCCCACGCCTTCATGACCACCGCCCTCGCGACCGCCAGCGGCCTTCTCTCCTGGCTGGCCATCGACGTGGTCCTGGGCCGCAAGCCCAGCCTCATCAGCGCCTGCACCGGCGTGGTCGTGGGCCTCGTGGCCATAACCCCCGGGGCCGGTTTCGTCCCCGTCTGGTCGGCCCTCATAATCGGCGGCACCGCCGGCGTCGTCTGCTACTTCGGCATCACCATAGTCAAAAAGCGCATCAAGATCGACGATTCCCTCGACGCCTTCGGCTGCCACGGCATAGGCGGCATCTGGGGCGGCCTCATGACCGGCGTCTTCGCCAACCCGGCCATCAACGAGGTGGCCACCCCCGGCCTCATCTACGGCGAGTTCCGCCAATTCGGGGCCCAGGTCGTCTCCATCCTGGTATCCATCGCCGTGGCCGCCATCGGGACCCTCATCTGCGCCGGTCTCGTCAAGGCCTTCACGGCCATCCGGGTCTCCAAGCGCGACGAGCTGGTCGGCCTCGACATTTCCCAACACGGCGAGAACGCCTATCCGTCGTTTAACGGCCTTGACTAAAGGGAGGGTATGACAAATGATAAAAATCGAAGCCATAGTCCGCGAGGAGAAACTCGAGGACGTTAAGTCGGCCTTGAACGCCATCGAGGTCAACGGCATCACCGTCTTCCAGGTCATGGGCTGCGGCACCCAAAAGGGCTACACCGAGACCGTCCGCGGCTCCAAGGTCGACGTGAGCCTCCTCCCCAAGGTCAAGTTCGAGATCGTCGTCTCCTCCGAGGAATGGGAGGTCAAGGTCATCCAGGCCATCCAGGAGGCCGCCTTCACCGGCAAGATCGGCGACGGCAAGATCTTCAGCTACAACCTCAGGACCGCCCTCCGCATCCGCACCTGCGAGACCGGCTACGACGCCCTGAACTAACCACCCCCCGACGCACAACCGATCCCTCCCGGCCCCACACCGGGCCCGGAAGGGATCGGCTTTTCTTCCCCAGGCGGGCCCCAAGCCCACGCCCCCAAAAAAAAGGTGGGCCAAATTGGCCCACCTTTCGCAACCGATTCGCGCTAAATCTTCCAATCGCACTTGCTCCCCAACTCCTTGAAAAATTCCTCCCTGAAATCCAACCCGAACGACTGCCCGTCAGCGCCCTTGTCCTTATACGTGACTTGCGTGTTTAATTTCCCATACTTCAACAGCAGGGGCAATAACTTTTCCGGTTCCTTGCCCCTTAACGATCCCTTAAGCGCGAACATATCGAACTCGTTCGAGATATCCAGCACGTTCCCCCCATCCCCGTTGGTCAAGGTAACGCTATAAGGCCCGTTTAGCTCATACATGAAATGAATGTCAACATACCTGTAACCTTTGCTACTGCACCCTATGGTCAAACCCGTAATCGTTGCGCTTCCCCTCTCATCCACATGGCTACCCAGGGCCATTTTAGACACAATGACGATATTTTTTCCATTCACGTCAAGGCTTTTTAATTCCCAATCATACGAAATGTCTTGAGATCGGGCTTGCGAAAAGCCCACCAGTAAACTAACGACCGTTACGAGTATAATGTTGAGAGCGCTTTTCATGGTAAAAGTCCATATATGATGGGTAAATTGCAGTTAAAGTATGGCACGGCCACTGCTCAGTGGCGCATACATTATGAGACATAATGCTAGCTCTATTTTTGACCCGCCCGTTCACGCGAGAAGGTCCAATCGATAGAGCCACCTTAAGTTCTTCCACGTGATAACCATCCACGTGATAACCAAGCGTCGACTTCTTCCTGAACCGTTTGACGATGTCGCTTTCCATGAAGGCACTGGCGATCGAAAATGCCGATCTCAATTTCGGCCATGTTTGGCCAACTATCATGCTTAAGCGTATGATGAAAATTAACTTTTTTGAACAATCTATCACTTTTTTTTAGCCCCTAAAATATCATCAAATGATTGCCTCCTTTAGGCCCGACGTTCGCGGTGCGGCGGCCGCCTGCGCGATGCGCCGCGACACAAACAAAAAAGTTACAAGTGCCTTTCCTAACGGATTCATGGTCTATTTTTTCGACAGATCCAATTTTCATCGGAATTGGTTGTCTATAGCCAGTATTATCCAGAATATATTTACTCTTTTCATCTAATCTTCTGTTAGATCTACGATGCACCACATTTTTCAGGCCATGGTTTTAAGGAGCCGTTTTTTTTAGCGCTCTACGCACCGTTTCACGACTGATTTGGCCGCCCGGGAGATTTTTCCCAACCTCTTCGGCGAGCAATCGGACCGTCCATCTGGCTCGACCCTCCGGGGGTTTAGAGCAAGCCAAGGCAGTTACCATGGCAACCACATCGTCGCCATATTGTGAAGGCTTTCCGGAACTCTTTCCATCAAATAAAGCGCTGGCAAGCCCTTCTTCCATGTATGTTTTTCGGGTGCGCCAAATAGTCGTCCTGCTTATAGAGAGGACACGAGACAGTTCTTCTTCGGATGCGTTACGATCTAACCCCGAAAGGATATATGCCCTTGATAGTTCCCTGGCGCCATGTCGTCCCTTACCGATAATGTTTTTGACGGTTTCGCGATCTTCGTCTTTCAAAACTAAAGTTGTTTGGCGCATGGTACTCTCCAAAAAAGAAGTTCGCTCCAACAATATAATGTTTCAAAGTTTATATGTCAATGTCCCAACCCATCCGCTAGCCACCTAGGCTAGCCCAGATAGGCTAGCCCAGGTGGGATTTCCCAACAAAACGGGCCACAAGACATCCACGCGTTCCTGGCCAAAAAGATCCCTCCCTCGCCTGCCTTTCCCCAACCAATCCATGCGGTGAGCCGAACGGCCCGGCACTTTCGCCCAAAGCCCCACGTTTTACGCAAAGGCTCCGCGCCCTAACCCGTCGGACGTTTAGTCCCCCGGCCTGGGTTGGCCCCTTGATCCGCCCCCGCTAAGCGACTGGCGTTTCCTCTTTAAACAGGGCGAACGCCTCGGACTTTCCGCCGAGGACCAGGGCCACTTTGTAAATTCCCTGGCCCATTCCCCTATGTCGCTTGGCAAAATCCCTCTTCTCTATCCATTTCATGACTTCCCCGGCCGCTTTCATCATCGTGGGGCCAACAACGGGATCTTTTATCCCGCATGAACCTTCAAGGGGACAGTATTTAATCCCGATGATGAACCATGTCCCGTCGGGTCCTTGAAATCTGGCGTAATAACGCCCACCCGCCGGCCCTTTCGTTTGGATTTCCTGGCCAGCCATAAGCATGGCCGCCCGAAAGTACGCGTGGTACCGCTCATCGTTGCCCGCGTGGGTACCAATGGCGAAACATCCAATGAAATTGGCGAAAGAGTCCTTGAATCCCTTCGCGTCCAAATTGGTTAGCGCCCTAACCATGGCCTCGGCTTGTTGCCGGGCGCATAGGGCGTTTTCAATATTTTCCAAAGAGAATAAACGCGAGATAAGGTCAGCCTTGGTTTTCAAGTTTGGGATTTTTAGAAAATACTTGGCGGTTCTTTTGGATTCGTCGACCCGGTCCACGGTGAGGTAACCGCACCGAAACAATACGGGTATTGGTTTTACCTTGCCGTGTTCTATCACGTTACGATTTTCGGTGATGGATTCCTCGGCCTTGAAAGCTTTTAAGTCGGTAAGGCCGGTTTTAACGAGGTCTGACAGAAAATCATCGTGCGAGAACCTTGGGCCCACGAAATCAAAGAAACGATCGCAGCGAAAAGTCCATAGGATGGACCTGGGATTTAATACCCGCGTTTTGCCGTCCCAGCTATACCCGTCACACCAGTCCAATATATCTTGCCTTAAGTCCGATACCGTGGAACCTGGGGACATGCGGCCATCGCTAATTAAGCGCCGAAGAAATGTTTCCATATGCCGATGGAACAAGGAATCTAAGTCATGGGGCGTAAAACCGCAAATGGCGGCGTATTCCCCCTCATAGGTCAAATCATGGAGGTTATCGAAAGTCGAGAGTAAGGTATCCGGGTTGTATCTGGCCTCCCCGGTGAAGAAAGTAAAACCCCTCCGCTCGTCCATGGCTTTGACCGTTTCATAGAACGCGTCCAGGGTTTTTCCGATAACCTCGGCAAGCTCTGGGTCTTGGTGGAGTTGGTCTAAAACGGGCGCGTCATAGCCATGTATCAAAACGGCCACCGGTCGCCCGTATTTGTCGTAAAGATCATCGAAAAGAGCCTTAAATACCGTGGACGGGTCATCATCGTCTATCAAAGACAAGCCTTCCTTCTCGGCGAACAATCTAAAAGCATATATCAATTCGATTTTTACCGACACGTCGCTGGCGGTGTTCACGCCGGTAAGGCTCAGGCGAAAGACCGGGTTCGGGGTCCAGTCGTAATCGGACCCGTCAATCCAAAGTCCCCGAAAAAGCTCCCGCCGTCCTCTCAGGATATTTTCCAGGGTATCCAGCAGAAGCGCCTTGCCGAAACCGCTCGGCCTGGACAAAAAGCAAGGCCGCCCGATTTGCAAAAGATTGTACAAAAACTCGGTTTTATCGGCGTAGATATAGTTCTCGCCCCGGATTGTGGCGAATTTGGTAATGGATACCGGCAGGTCCCTCAGCTCTGGCATGCTTGGCCTCTGGTTGGCAAAAAAAACACCCGTTTGATTTTGGGCTTAACGATTTTTGGCATTCCGCTCCGCCCTCGCTTTCGCGCCCATCCGCCGCGGCGTCTATCATATCGGCCATGCGTATGATTTCGTCCCGTGATTTGGTCAGACGCTCATGGTCGGTGTCCTCCTGCCCGTTGGCGATTTGGATATTGGTGGATATTTTCGTAAGCGGCGCCCGCTCTGATTTGGCCGGATTCATGCACATTCACCCCGTTAATATACGACGCCCGCATCGTATATTTCCGGAATGTGCGGGGTCAGCCGTTCCGCTCCGCCCGTCTTTACGGTCAAACGGTAAGTGGCCGTTCCCATCGACGGCAGCCCGGCGCGCACCCATGACATAGGGACGTTAATCATCCGTCCGTGAAGTCCTCCGGCGCATACGGCCTGCCGTGGTAAAATTCCCACTCGCCGTCAAGGGTGTAGACGCTTTTGCTCAAATCCGCGCCGGAGAGGTCAATCACACCGTGTTCGGTCCGCCCCCGGACTCCGTGACGCGGTACGGAAACAGCCCAAAATACCGCTCCGTTGATGAGCGGAATCGTGAGCTAGACAAAATGAAGCGGGCAAGGCTCGGTGATTTCCCGTTCATGGCCGCTTCACGATCCAGCGGCCGTTTCTCTTCGCGCCCTCGCGTTCCAGCAAGCCTTTTTCCCTCAACTCAGCGATTGTGCTTTGAATGGTGCGACGCGATTTTCCAACAAAATCCGCAAGCTCAATTTGCGTTGCCATCGGATTTGTCCGCAAGTAATCTAATATTGATTCCGCGATTAAAGCGCGGTCATCGGTTAAAGCGCAATTTTCGTTGCGCTTTAACCGCGCTTTGTTTTGCGCTTTAAATTCTTTGCCGATTTGCGCGTCGAACGAATAGTTGTCGTCCAATGGCACGATGATCCGAAACACGTCGCCGTCAATCAACTGCGGGGCCTTGCCGGAGTAGAGCTTGCCGTAACGGTACAGATTCCGAACGCCGGAGCCTAGTTCGTCCGCCATCCAGATATTGCGAAAGAAAGCGGCGATAACGGGATTCTTCGGATTCGGCCTGAAGTTGTTCGGAATGATCGGTTCTCCCGTCTCGGCACGGTTGGCGTTGGCGGTGTACATACGGTCTTTTTCAATCACAAACTGTGCGATGTATGAGCTTGAGAATTCGCGGTGCATTAAGCAGTTTACCAGCATTTCGCGGCTGATTGCGCTGCTGAGGCTAAGCCGTTTGTCGTCTTCAAGGTAGAATTTGTCCAAGAGATGCTTGGCGGCGAAGCCCATCAGCAGATCATAGCTGTCAATCAGGTTCGTTTCCACAATCAGCCGGTCGTCATAGCGATCCGTATTCACTTTGCGCAGCAGCGCGTCGGTACGGTAGGCGGGGGAAACCGACTTGATGACCTCATCGCGTCCCAACAGCATCACCGCCGCCAAGTTGTAGCCTTTGGTTCCGGTTTCAAAATCTTCCCCGTAAAGTCCGGCGCTGCGCAACAGTTCATCATCGGTCATAAACTTCCATGGATGGTCTTTGAAACGGTTTACTGCCAGTAGCCGGATGCGGGGCAGCATATCAAAACGCAAATGCTCGTCCCTGACATAAGGGTAGACCTTTTTCTCGGTGAAAGTCCGTTGCTTGCGGATATACATCTGGGCGGGCTGCCCCGTGGCCGTGACCTTCACGTCGGCGTCGTCCACGCGGTCGTAGATAACTTCCTTGAAGCTGTGAACCTCCGAACTCGGCGGGATATGAATACGGATGATCTTCCTGTCTTTGTAGTCCAGAATTTCCGGGGCGAGGTAGACGGTGGGCGAGAGAACGGCCGGATTGCTTACCATCGAAATGAAATTCTTGATTATGTCCCCGGCCGCTTTGGGTGGAACGCCCAATACTTCCCCGTTGTCATTCACGCCAAGGTAGATGTCGCCGCCGAAGCGGTTGAGAAAGGAACATACGGTTTGGTATGTATCGTCCTCAACCTTGCCGCCACAGCGTTTGAACTCGACGGCGACGGTTTCGCCAACGGCGAGGGTTGTCTCAAAACTGCCTATGTCCATCGGATGTTTTCCTCCCGCAGACGTTCCGCTGGTTTTGTACTTGATCCCGGTTTGCGCCCCGGCTTCGGCTTTCCGGTGCGCGTGGGCTTTACTGCGTCTTGCGGAATCGCCCATGCGTTCCCGAAGCGGAAAACGCCGTGAACCTTGCCCTCCATGCACGGTTTCCGCACCTGACGAAGAGATAAATCCCAGCGCGCGGCCGTCTTATGCGCCGTTACGTAAACCTCTTTCATTTGTCAGTGCCTCCACCGTTGTTTCTGCCCGCGTCCGCGAATGTGAAAACAGCAACTACATTATATTCGCGGACACGTCGGATTCCAAGAAGTTTTTCCCTCAACGAGAGTCGCTAAGTTTGCCGGCCGTGCCGCCTGCTTGCGCGTCGCCGTTGGCTTTGATGCGCCCGGAAAACTCGCTGCCCGCGGAGGCGGCGCGGCGCTTCAAATCCTCATGGCTGTCGATGTCGTTGTCGCGCGGTTTCGCTTGAATGCCGATGAGCGGATTCGGCCCGTTGGACTCGTTCAGGCTCTCGGTGCACTCGGCGGCTTTGCGCTCGGAAACGTCCTCAATTCTTCCGCGCGGGGCGGCATCGCGGACGCCGCGCAGCCGTTCCTCGACATGCGTCCGCGTGTAGCCCTCGCCAAGCGAATCGAAGCGGATGAGTTTTTTCGCTCCGGGTATCCTGACGGCGTAATGCTTGCCGAGTTTTGTCCCACAACCGGCGCGTTTCAGCTTCGCCATGGGCTGTCAGAAATTCTCCCCGACGACAAGGTTTGCGTCAATCAAATCGCACGGTTCGTCGCCCTTGGTCGGCGGTTTCTTGTCGCCAAGCCGCGCTCCGTAACAGCCCCGCGAGGGCCTCGGGTTTTCGATGACCGACAGGCCGTTTTCAAGTGTCGTTTTCAAGACGAAGCCGGGCATTGCGCCTTTAGTCCCGACTGTGGTATATTTACGCTATTGCTTGGGGAACTTTTGACCGAAACTAACGGCAAGCGACTACGTTTAAGGGCCCTGGGTGGCGTTTGGGCGG